>DFDT01000022.1 GCA_002368865.1 Lachnospiraceae bacterium UBA3821
CTGCCGGTTTGCATGCCTTTTCGTATGCCTCTGTTTTCTACAATATCCAATGCCTCGCACATATTTTTCGGTTCCTCCCCTTCCTCGTTCTGATTATATGCCTCTTCAAACCTATTGTCCTGCGCCAATACTGACATTGTCTGCAGCACCTCTTTTACATGAACAAGTGGTTGCTTTGTGGGTATGTATTTCCCATTTTTCCTCATCTGCACAAAAAAATCCGCCACTACTCTGAAATCACTCTTTAGCATCTCCAATTGCTCATCTGTCAGCCATGCAACCTCTATGAGATTTATCTTATAATCACTCACATACGGCTGCAGTTCTTCCGGGATTTCCTTCAACGCTTCATGCAAAGTCAGCGCTTTATCCCAGTGTTTCTCATACCCAAAGTATAATACCAGAGTCACTACAGGATAGCGCGGATTCTTATTTCTCCGCCATCGTCCCTGTGCATCCTTCTCATAATAGATCTGATCCCGATAAGCCGCCCCATCATAGCCAATAATTCGCAGAGGCATATCGTCCTCTGGCTCTGTCTGATTTTCCACACCAAACAAAGCAATTCGAAAAGTTGTATTCTTCCAGTATTTTGCGGTGTCTCTCTCCTGTATCCGCAGCTTACGGTCCGCCTTGTACACGGATCTCGGCACTGCTTGCTCCAAGGTTTCTGCAGCCACTTCCTGCTTTCCATTGTAGACAAATGCATTCACAATGTCACTGAACACGTCATTGTTCTCTTCCAATGTTTTTTCGACTACATCTTTTGCATTTTTTACATATTTTTCTGCCATCCAATTCCTCCATTTCTTTTTCGGCTTCGTTTTCAGGCAGAAAACACGGTCCTGCCCTCACAATACAAATATTCAGTTGCGTTTCAAGTGAATAATGGCGAACCGCCCGATATGCACATGATTTAATATATGGATATATTAATACAGTATTTCAGAATTGTCAATATTTAAAAAATCCCCTATCAGCGCATAAAGACCGGCAGCCTGCTTCCTCCAAAAGCAGGCGCCGGTCTTTTTATCTGATATTTTACAATCTATTGTCTCTCCCTCTGGTGCTCCTCCAGGATCTCTTTCACGCGCTCCTTGTTGTCCACAAAAAGCTTGGCGATCACGGGATCGAAATGGGTTCCCGCGCCTTCCTCGATGATCTTCAGTGCCTCATCCAGGGTGAAAGGCTTCTTGTAGCTTCTCTGGGACACCAGTGCGTCGAACACATCGGACACCGCCATGATCCGCGCTGACAGCGGGATCTCCTCCCCGGCCAGTCCCATGGGATACCCCTTGCCGTTCCACTTCTCATGGTGGTAAGTCGCCAGATTCAACGCTTCCTTCAGGTATCCGGGATCTGTGGTGAGATTCATAGCGCTTTCGATGATCGCCTTACCTTCCGTGGTATGCGTCTTCATGATTTCAAACTCTTCATCGGTCAGCTTTGCAGGTTTGTTCAGAATGACATCCGAAACCTTGATCTTACCCACGTCATGCAGGGGTGCTGAATTGCAGACATCCGCAATATACTCATCTGTCAGAACCTCCGGATAGAGATTGTTCTCTTTCATCAGCTGTAGGATCAGTTTCACATATGCGGCGGTCTTACGCACATGGTCACCGGTACATTTATCCCGGCTCTCCACCAGATCCGCCATAATATAGATCAGTCCGTTCTGCATATGCGCGATCTCTTCGCCCTTTTTCTGCACATCGTCGATATACTCCACGGTCTGGCTCATGGTTTTGACCAGTGACTCATACAGATTCTCGATCTCGTCTCCGGTGGCCACATTCAGAGCCTGCAGCCTCTCCACTCCGATCTCCAATGTCTCCTCATTGTCAAATGCAAACTTTCTCGCTGCAAAGGTCATGGCATCCAGCGGGTAGATCAGATGATACTCCGAGAGCCACATGCACAATACCAGAATCAGGATAAAGAACCCGATGAAAAGGGACGTTACCTTCGTCAAAAACCGTACTCTGTCCAATTTTACTTCCTGCATATTGATATCGGTGCAGGCATAACATACACAATTCCCCTCCGAATCATACACCGGTTCATAATCCGTGAGCAGCCATCCGTAGGTATCATCCGTAACGATCGGATTGATATTTTCTCCCGCCAGCAGCGCAGGCAGCAGTTCGCTGAAGGACTCGTCAAAGGGAACCACTTCTCCCAGCGCAGCCCCCTCCAGTTCCTCCGTATCCAGGTCAAACACCACATGGCATCCGTCCGGTCGGATCTGATAAACATAAATATATTCAATATACGGCGAGCTCTCCTTGATCCGGTAAAGTCTCTCTTTGGTCTCAAGATAACCCTCCGCGGACTCTCCCTCCGTAAAATAATCATTGACGCGATCCGCATCAATATTGCTGGCCACCAGACATGCCACATTTCTGCCGGTGAAGGTATACTGCTCGATTGCGGCCGACTTGTAGAGCATATAGCTGATTGCTGTGGTGACAAATGCGATAAATGCCATGATCACACCGATGATGAAGATGATCTTGGTCCGAAGCGACATGCCCCGGGTATCGTTCTCTCTCGATTTTGCAATCTCCGCTTTGGTAAGGGGTTTCTGCCGCCAGTTTGTCAGTTCCAGAGCCGATGTGATCTTCTTCGGAATGATCTTTAGCAGTCCAAAAGTAACCAGCACCACGATCGCCTTATCCACCAGATCGATCGTCACATCCGAGATCATCTGCGCCCAAAACACACTGAGGGTTCCCTTTTCCAGCAATGCCGCCGCAAAAGGAGCTGAGATGCCTTCTCCCATCCCATACCCATAGAGAAGATATGTAAGGATAGAACCGATAAATCCGCCGATAAAAGCAAACACAGGAATAGTGACACAGGTCTTCCAGAATTTTTCAAAGTATCCTCTTTTGGCAAAGAACGTACCGGTCACAGCAATCAACACACTCAATACCGCATAGTACGCATTAGTCGGATCCGCGGTGGCGTTGACCAGATTCGTCACATATCCCACAATGATTCCCGGCAGATACCCCCCCAGGATCGCCGCCAAAAGCGTGCCCACATTATCCAAGAAAAGCGGCAGCCCTAAAGCCCCCGCCAACCGATTGCCTGCAATGTTGAACACAACAAACAATGCATAGCACAAAATATATTTGATACAACTCTTCCAAACCGCTGACTTCCCGGAATCCTTATTCATTGTCATTCCACCTCAATTTGTTATTCCCGTTTATCCTATTTCCTCAGTTTGATTGTATCACCATTTCCGGCATTTGTCATTATCTGCTTTTCCCGATCAACCGGATCACATCGCCCTCCTCCGCCTGCGGATATAGTTCTTTCACCCTGTCCAGAATCCGCTGTCTCGACAGCTTGGGCTCCTCCGAATAGGCCGACGTCACCCGCTTATAACCCCAGACTGCCTCCGGCGGCAGCAGCACCGACACGGGCATCCCATACTCCTCGCCCCGCTTATTGACCCGCTTGTGAAAATCCACGGTCACCAGATAGGTCTGCATCATCAATCCCGTAATGATGCCCGGAAAATTTTTGAGACCGCCCTTGCCAAACCCGGCCAGCTTCTTTAAGTCCGTGGTCAGGATCTGATCCTCTTTCCAGATCACATCACCATCCTCGTCCTTATCCGTGAGCATATCCATAATGACCTTTTCCCTGCGGCTCGCCAGACCATCCTCCCAACGGGCGTCAAAGTCATACCCGTTTCGTCTGAAATTCACAAAATACGGCAGCCACTCAGGGCTGATAAACCCTGCTTTATTGTCAAAAAATTTGCCGTAAGCCACCTGTCTGTCCGCCGCGATGATCTCCCGCCATTCCCAGGGATCTTCCTCCCTGTCTCCGGTCCACCAGAAACGGTCTGACACATGCTCCTCCACAGAGAATCCTTCCACCTCATTCGCAAAAAGAGGCAGAAATCCCACTTCTTTGATCCAATTCACTAACTCCTGCCAGGTCCGTATGCGGTATGGATCGTTCCACGCCATCCCCCGCATGATCCATTCTCCGTTTTCAACCGCCATCGTCTTCGCTCCTGTTCTTTGCACCTATTTCGCGCCGTTCTTCGCTCTGATCACTTTTTCATCCACTTGTTATTCTATATTTTACCGCATTTTCTGTCAATTGCCTCTTTTCTCAGTCTTTGATCTCAGTCCTTGATCCACCCCTGTTCTTTCGCAATCCTATAGGTATAGGGCTCACTCTTTTTCATGTCGACGACAATCTGAGCCTGCTCTCCAGCGAACTTTTCTTTGATATAATCGAGGTACTCCCGTTCTGCCTCCGTCAGCCGGGTAAACGGAAAGGCCTCCGTCTCAAAATCTCCGTTCTCCATCCGTTCCTTATACAGGGCGCTAAGCGCCAGATACCGCTCCGTCTCCTCCGGATTTGCCGGATCATACTGTACATCCGTGGGTACAAAGGCACAATAGGCGCCCGATTTGTCCTGATTGTAGCAGACCGCATTCCGCTCGCCCCCAAACCCGAACAGAAGTCTGTGCACTCTCCATGCCCGTTCAAAGTCCACCTCATCCAGGCACGCCAGAATAAAGTTTGCATGGCTATTCGCGGTTGCGTCTTTGTCCATCCATACAATGTCCTTCAGATCCTGCCAGCTCACCCACCCCAATACATCGCGCCCGGTCTCCTGCAGTTGTTCATATTCTCCCAACATACCGTATCGGGTGACTTTTTCTGCTGCCTCATCCATCACAAAAGTCACAGCAAATTTTTTTGCCACACTGTCCACACTGACCTGATATCCTACTTTCCCCACAAATTCCTCCGGCACAGTTAAAGAGAAATAAGGATTTTCAATCCGGGTATCCTGGATCAGTGTGTACTGCTGTGCCCTTAATCGTTTTGCATGCTCCGCAGTCAGCACATGCATCTCCCAGTATTTGCTCAGATCATACATCGCATAGTTCCCATCCAGGAAAGTGCGGTCTTCCCTGCTCCACTTGCCGTCCGAATTCTGCACATAGGGCGCAATCGCATTGTAAAACGCCTCCATATCCTTCGCCGGATAGTCAATGGGATAACCGGATATCCGGGCATTCCTCACCTCAAAGTGACATCCGTCCACATAGACTGCCGAAAAAGCATTCCGTGAAATCTCCTCACACCGGTAAATGCGATAGGTGACATAAGACCTTCCTCCATTGACACTGTAGAATGCCAGCTCCAGCAGATAATCCTGCCCCCCCATTTGGGTCCGGTATAAATTGACTGCCTCGGTAAAATCGGTCTCATCCACTGCCATACCGATGAAATCATCCCCTGTCTTCAGCGTCGGATACACATTCAGCAAAGTGAGCTCCGTCACCTCCCCATCCTTATACTTCACGCAGCAATACACTTCATCATAGGACTGATTTTCCGTAAAAAGATTGTAAAACGTCTCCCAGCTGATGCGGCACTTGTCCTCATCCCGCGCCCCCTGCGAGAAAGCATAGCAGGCGTAGTAGGCACAATCCTTCGCCAAACGCAGTCGTGCGTCTGAAAAACCGGGCTGGCTATGATCGGCCCGGAACTTATCTTCCTTTTCCCATACCTCCAGAGGCCTGCCGTCCTCCGGAAAGGCCGCCCGGTACGGTCCCCATGCAAACGCTGTTTCCGCAGCCTCCATCGCAGGCACATAATCCATGATCTCATAATAATATTTGTTCTCCCTGTCATAGTGTTCATTATGGGAAAGCGCTTTGACTGCGATGACATACTCCCCTTTCTCGCCCAGATAATCCTTAAATTCCTGTACCACGCGGCTTGGCGGTTGTGTTCCGCCATCATTCATGCCTGCGCTGCCATCCTCACTGCTATTCACACTGCTATTTTCACTTCCATTTATGCCGCTTTCGCTTTCCGTCTCACGATTCAAAAAGAAGATTCCGCATGCGCCCAGCAAAACCACCACTGAACCGATCATCACCCAGAATGCAGGCTTTTTATAATCCAATACTTTCTGAATCCGCTCCTTGATCCCAACCTCGCCAAACGCCAACGGACAGATCTGTATCCTCTTTCTGCCGGCTGCAAAATACAAAAGCGCTTTGGAATAATTTTTTCGACTCTCCAGATCATAATCCCTGATCACTCTCTCGTCACAGGCAAGCTCCAGATCCCTTTCGTAGAGAAAATATGCCAGCCACACAAGCGGGTGAAACCAATAAATACTCAGCAGGATAAAAGACACGGTTTTCTTCACGTGATCAAAGTGCTTCCTGTGCATCTGCTCATGGCGCAGCACATACTCCGTGTAATCCGCATTCGCCCTATACGGCAGATAAATTCTGGGCCGAAACACACCAAACAGAAATGGCGTCTGAATCCCTTCCGCCCGATAAACCTCGCAGGATTCACCGGATACGGACCATTCTTCCCGAACTGCCTCCCGAAGCCGGCTGCGCAGATATAGATATTGCCAAACGAGGTAGACAAGCATCCCCAGCACACCCACAAACCAGATCAGAAAGAAGGGATGTGATCCCGCTCCATTAATCGCTTCTGCCTCAGCAGCCGTCTCTTGTCCAATCAGCACCTCCGACTCATGAAATGACTTTCCCGCAGCGTTCTCCCCTACTCCGGCATCTGTCTCCGTCACATAATCTGCTCCATAATCTACACCATCATCTGCACCATTGTCCAACGAAACCCACAGAGTATCCGACACTCCAGTGGTCTCCGCAATCTGTCGCAACTGCGTTTCTCCGGTGGGCAGTATGCCGCGATCAACCTGGATATCAAAAGGCAGCACGAGCCGCAGTCCTACCAGACCCCACAGGATACATCGAAACGCCGCCGGTGCCTTCCGGAATAAAACACGGATCACAACCACTGACAGAATCAGATAAGCCGCCGTAATACTGTTACCCAGAAGCCTGCCACTCACTGCCGCAATGATTCCCTCTGTCATTCCTGTTACCATTTCCCCTGTCATTCCCACTACCTCCTGCACTTCATGTGCATCACATGTGCTCTACTTCTTATAGTTGTCAATAAAACTCTGCAGTTCCCGGATCTCGTCCTCGCCCAACTCCCTGCTCTTTGCAAAAGCAGCCACAAACTCCGGCAGCGAACCTGCAAACGTCTTCTCCACCACGCTCGCACTCTCGGCAATCTGCACCTGCTCTTTCGTATAGAGCGCCGTCACCACCGTATCCTCCAGTTTGATCAGCTGTCTTTCACACAACCGCCTGATCACTGTGTAGGTAGTGGATTTTTTCCAACCCAGCCGCTCATTGCAGAGTTTGACCAGATCAGCGCTTTTGACCGGCTCTTTCTCCCAAAGGATCTCATAAAAGCGGTATTCGCCTTCGTAAATTTTCGGTATTTCCATTTTGGATTCTTTTTTGGATGCTGCCATAAACCCCTGTAACCTCCTGCATTTTTGTTTTCATTAAAATAGACTACATATGTAAACCTATCTTTTAGTTTACATATGTAGTCCTTCTTTGTCAATACCATAATTACTTTTTCAAACTCTTTGCAAGAAAAATACAATCAAAGGCTGCACAACCCGCAATTTCTTCCGCCACCAGTTCGGCACACGGCACAATACCCCGCACCGCTCGATGGCCGGTACTCCCTTTAAGAACTCATATGCTTCCGACACAGTGAATTTCAATGGATGAAACAGTTCCCCGCTCTCCACAAAACCGCCTATCAGCTCTGACACCTCCGATACCCTGTTCAGGCAGGACAGCAATGTCACCAGCCGATCCCGTTCTGTCTTAAACTCAGTCAGCGCATAAGATAACGGCATATGGCGCACCCGCCCATCCTCCCCGGCAGTTGCATAAGTAGCCATGAAAGCAAAGGGAAAGTCCTCATCCTTACTCTCCACCAGATGAAAGAATATCCGCTCCGGAACCCGTAGCTGCTGTCCCTTCTCCGTGAGAAACATCTGCACAGTTCCGCCATATCCGGTCATCTCCTTTCGGAACACGGCATTTAACTCTGCATAAATTCCCTCCAGCCAATTCTGATCGATATATTCTGTACCAATACTAAAAGGAACCGCCAAAAGCAGTTCCTCCACAGCATCCTCCGAAAGCGTCACCTCTGCCAGTTCCCGCACCAGCTCCAGCTCCGGCATGGAAATCAACGTCTCCAGAAATCGCTCACTCACCAGCCGCAAATACGCCAAAGACAGGCTTTCCGATTCTCCGGCTGCCTCACACCCAAGCTGAAAAAGCGCTTTATAGCGATCCCGCAAAAAACTTTCCCGCAACTTCTCCTCTTTTTCCGAAAGTACTCCGTCCGTTTGATCTGATATTTGATCCAGTAAAAATGAATTTTTCGTGAAAATAAACTGTAACGACATATCCTGTTCGCCTGTTAGGTTTCTTTTGTACTCTGTGCCGCGATTACAACTCATTTTCTGTACTATACCATATGATTAAAAGAATATCAACATACGCGCGTAAAAGGCCTCCTGAGGAAATCCTTAGGAGGCTTGATCAATACGCTAAACGCACCTCGAAAATGCTACGCATTTCCTTGATTCCAATGCGAGCACAACTAACGTGGATGTTACTCAATGAGTACCAGAGACACAGTCTATAGATACGCCACCGTAAAATGCGCCTCGCCGTTCCGGTCCGTCTCCATGATGATATAGGACGGTCTTCGGTTCTCCTGCCTGGGATAGGAGAGACTCCCGGGATTCAGCGCGATCGCAGGACCGCTCAGATCGATCACCGGGCGGTGGGTATGTCCGTAACAGACAATATCCATGCCTCGGGCCGCGGCCTCCCGCTTGATGTAATCGCTGCCGGCGGACACATAGTAGGTATGTCCGTGGGTCACCCAGAGCTTGTATTTTCCCACCTGGATCTCCAGCTCCCGGGGCAGGTCAGAAAAGAAATCATTGTTGCCCAACACGATATAAAACGGACACTCCGCCGCTTCCTGCAGCATTTCCTCCGCGCCTTCGGCGTCCCCGCAGTGGATCACCATATCCGGCTTATGTAGTTTCACCACATTGAAAAAAGTATCGTTCTTTCTGTGGGTATCGCTGACGATCAATACTTTCATGCGCACTCCTTCAATTCTCCAACTCATACCTGCTCTTTTGCCTGCTGCCTTATCTTCGTTTCTCCAGCTCTGCCTTCATCAGCCGCAGCGCCTGTCCGCGGTGGCTGATCCGGTTCTTCTCCTCCTCGGTCAACTCCGCCGTAGTCTTGCCAAATTCCGGCACGTAAAAAATGGGATCGTACCCGAAGCCGTGGCTGCCCTTCTCCTCGTAGCCGATGCGCCCCTCCACTGCCGCGCGCACCGCAAGCTCTCTACCGTCTGGCAAAACCGCCGCAATGGCGCAGACAAACCGCGCCGTCCGCTTCTCGTCCGCCACGCCACTCAAACGCTCGATGAGATTGGCGTTCTTGACGCTGTAAGGGGTATCCTCCCCCAGATATCTTGCGGAATAGATCCCCGGCTCACAATTCAGATAATCGACCTCCAGACCGGAATCATCTGCCATGACGATGGCCCCTTTCGCCGCTTCGCAGGCCGCCACCGCTCTCGCCTTGATCAGCGCGTTCTCCTCATAGCTGCTGCCGTCCTCCACGATATCCGCCGTGATCCCTGCTTCTTTCATAGACAGGATCTCCGCCCCCAGATCCGCCAGAATCATCCGAATCTCCTTCATTTTCCCTGCATTACCCGTAGCAAATATAATCCTCTGCATTCTAAATCTGTCCTCTCACTAATTTATACTAAATCCATTATCTCTTCGGCGGTTTCGGCCCCAAAAACTGATAAAAATAGGTCTTCATCATGCCGTTATAAATCTTCCGGTTCTTGTCCGCCTTGCGCCCGATGGCTGTTTCTGCCTGCTCGTAGGCCGTGATCAGATACATGCTCCAGGAATCCAATGCCTGAAAGCGTTCTCCGATGGTGCGGTACAACGCGGGCATCTCCTCTTTTTCCTGCAGCCGCTCGCCGTAGGGCGGATTGGTGATCAAAAAACCGTATTTCTTCGGGTGACTTAACTGCGACACATCCCTGCGCTGAAAATGAATCAGCCCGTCCACTCCGGCCAGCTT
>DFDT01000147.1:0-79140 GCA_002368865.1 Lachnospiraceae bacterium UBA3821
GTTCGTTTATGACCTGCCGCGTCTTATCGTAAGTGTTCTGCTTCACCCCTGCAAAGGACAGAAAGATCACCGGATATATCCCCTGCAGCGCGCGGAATTTCTCATCTTTCCAGATCTCCAGCCCCTCAAACAGATCTGCCCTGCCCTCATATTTATTGGAAAAAAAGCATTCCAGCATACTCATGTTCAGCGTTTTGCCAAATCTTCGCGGGCGCGTGATCAGAGTGACATCATCCCGACTATTCCACCATTCCCTGATAAATTCTGTTTTATCAACATAAAAAGTATGATTTTCTCTTATCTTTGCAAAATCCTGAACACCAATCGCTATCTCTCTTGCCATGATCCACGTCACCTCCATAAACGAAGCTTAGTGTTATCTTACCATAGTTTCCGTAAAACCGCAATGCAGGACAGCGTCCTATCGGCGATGTTCATCCACCCGCACTGTATTTTTTCACTTTTCACATGAACAATTTATTTGCGGAAACACTGAAAAAACTCAGGGCAGAAAGAGGGCTGTCACAGATCCAGCTGGGAGAGCAGATGTTTGTCAACCAGTCCACTGTCGCCCGCTGGGAGAGCGGAAGCCGTCTGCCGGATGCGACCATGATCACCCGCCTCTCCGTGGTTTTGGATGTGGATGTCAGCACGTTCATGCCAGACGCCACGATCACGGATTTTATCTGGCCGCAGGAAGCCATAGAATACGCAAAAATGAACCAGATTGCATTGGCTATTCTGGATATTGAGCTGGGGACAGCCAGCGGGCTTGACCTCTGCCGCACGCCGTGGAACAGGCACAGTTTGGGGAACTGCTCCTTGTGGAGTACGATGTGCTATTCTCCAATTTCCGCCTGCCGCCGCTGACCCTTCAGCCCATCGTGGAGAACGCTGTCAAGCACGGCATGGACCCGTATGCCTGTCCGCTGTACGTCCGGATTCAGACAAGGCACACCGGTTCCGGCAGCGTGATCACCGTGGAGGACAATGGTCCCGGCTTTGAAAAGCGGAAATCGGACGTTGAGCCGCACATCGCGCTTGACAATATCAGGGAACGGCTGGAGATGATGTGCCGGGGGACACTGACGATCGAGCCTGGCGAAACCGGCGGCACAAGGGTGGTCATCAGAGTGCCGGATAAGTAAATAGGTTTCATTCCCGACATACCGCCAAAAATGGCATCCAGGTCACCTTGGTCAAATCCGACAGTCATACCTGCATTTGCATCCGTCCAGACATCTGGAGCTGTGTCAGTGTTTGTATTCTGTGTCACAAGGGTTGCTTTTTCCCGAGCCTCAAGCACAATCTGGCGGATTGCCTCCTTATCAGGCTGTTTCCCGGCATTTTTTTCCTCCTTCACATCTCCTGCATTCTCCTGCTGCATACCCCTATAACACCTGACCGCCTCCACAATGTACTGTGCTTTCTTCCTTGGCAGGCTGTTCAAAAACTCTGCCACCTCCACATGCTCCGGATCATTTTTATTAAATCCAATGGTCATCACAAAGGGATTTTTCTTTTCTGTTCCTGTATATCCCATACGCAGTTACCTACCTTTCTTTTCCGCCAATTCATAAAGCAACTTGTATCCTTTCGCATTGGCGCAGATGTCATCAATGAAGATACATTTCCCAATCCGGTCGGAACTTTCCAGATATTGATCATCAGATAATCCAGCGTCAGGCCACCCAGATCCACCGCAAGGAGCTTCCCGTATCCCCTGAGCGTCCCATACTGCGTCATGACTGCCGCATAGTCCTGCGGATAGGCAACAGCTTTTATGATGTCCACGCTGTATTCCGTCCCCTTATAGATAAAGCGCTGCCTGCCCCTGCCGATGAAATATTCCTCAAACCTGGCGTACAATGCCCCATAGTGTTTCGGCGGCAGTCCCACCGGAAGCCCAACCTGCAGCGCAGTGTCCGGCGTTATTATGCTCCGCTTCGCCTCCATTGCGATAGCAAACAGCGTCAGGATAAAGGACCTGTCGTCTGCCGTCTTGTCCTTCATGTAAGGGATGCGCTGTTTACTCAGAATATAATATTTCCCATTGTAAAACAGATAGTCCCCCATGACTGGCTTGCAGTCACTCTCCACATATCCGGATGTGAATACCTCATGTTCTGTCTTCATGTTCCTGTTCCCATGGTCGATGGGTACGATCATTCTCTGGCTCATAAATTTTCTCCTCCTTCGTAGAGTTGATTTTGGTTTTTAAGTTCCTATTATGTATATACGCATTTAATAAGCAAAAACCAACGCTAATACATAAAAAAACGAAGTAGCACCACATTGGCACCACTCCGGCATATATGCTTGTTTAACTGGCGTTTATCTCAATTTCGGAAAGGGCGCATAGTCATAAACCATGCGCCCTGCAAACCCTGCTTATACTGGCTGGAGATTACTCATTGCCTCAATCTCTTCAATGGAAAGTCCGGAAACTGCAGCGATTTCTTCAGGAGTATTCTTACCTAACTCCAACATCTTTTTTGCTACCGCAACAGCTTTCTCCTTTTCAGCCCTTTCATATATACCTTCACCCAAGTTACACATGCTCTGCACCTCCTTACTCATCGTCATCGGAATATCAAAATCCTTTTCCAAAATATCCTTTTTCTCATCCGGCTGCTTCTCCGAAGATAACAATACATCCAGCAGCCGAAGGATCGGCTGACTTTTCGCCTGATCCGCATTTCCCAGTCTGAGCAAAATTACCGACAGAAGAGTGAGGTAACGGCATCAAAATCCGGGCCTGCGCCGACTGAGTAGTCAGCCGCATTGCTGCCGCCTGCGAATGCCGTCACCGGCAGCAACATCACTGCCGTGCTCACCATAGTTGCCAGCTCCAGCAACTTTGTATAAATTTTTTTCATGTCTTGTTTCCTGCTGGTCAGATCACGTGATTAGTTTCAAAAAGCTTTGCATAATACGCTTTGATCAATGATCGATCAGCCACAATAATGTGCCGCTCACCCCAAAGCAATAATGCAGCATCCATACGCCAAGAATGGACTTCTGCTTCTCATACAGGATGCCCTCCATACCGGCCAGCACCGCTGCTCCCAGCATAAATACAAAACCTAGATGGGTATGCATCGCGGCGAATATCATCGAAGTGATCAGATTGGCGAGAAAACCGGGATGTTTGCCGACCACAATTCGCCGCAGGTTCCCTTGTATGACGCCCCGCGCGAGAAATTCCTGGATTCCCGCAGTAAAAACATAAAGAATCTGTGCTATGCCAAACCGTCCGAAATCCACAAACGGGTGTCCGGCTCCCAAGACGTCCGGATTCACCATCCGCACCCCGATTTTTACCAGACACAATAACACTACTGCGCATGCCGACCACCGGAGGCCTTCTTTGATATCCTTTTTCGGGGTGTCGCTGCGAATACCGATATCCTTAAAGCCCAGACTGGTCTGCCAGATAATAAAGGCAAACATCAGGATTCCCACAATCTCGACCCCGTGGGTCAAAAAAGCTGCCGGGATCGGCTGACCCAGGAAATCCCACAGCCCGACCATAATGATCCAGCTGCAGCAAATGAAGATAAAGACCGAAAATGTCTTCGCAGAATCATCGATCTTCTGTCTCAGCTTTGCCACCAGTGTCTCATCCGACACAGTGATAACGATAAGATAATCGTCTGCCTCCGATACACCCATGAAAGAACTGGATATCCGAAGCACATACTCTTTACCGGAAGGGGCTCTGTATTTTACCTTTCCGAAGTGAGTATCCGTCTTCACAAAAAGCGAATCCAGGATCAGCTGATTAAACTCGTCATTGTATTTCTCATCAACCGATACCAGGTAGCGATCATTCCCCGGAGCAATATTTTCCGGCAGCTCAAACAATTTTGCAGCCGGACGGTTCCCATATACGATCCGACCATTCTTATCCAAAACCAGAACTGCCGAACTCATATCCCGAAGCACACGTCCGGAAAAATCCGCATACCGGCTGTTGTATACCGAATCTGTTTCCATACGCCTGTCTTATGCCTTCCTGTCCGGGTCTACTTTGCTGTCCCATGGGACAATACAGTGATCCTGCTGTCCTCTCCGACCGTAAGCTCCAACAAAAGCTTATTCTCCTGCACCAGAGAAATAAACTCAACCGTGACATTTCCGGGTGTCAGTCCCTGTATTTCATAGCATTCGTCCCCTGCTATGCCATCCAGCCTTACAACCGACAAAATCTCATCGCTTCCTTCCGTGGTCTTTACTACTCTGGGCTCCTTTTCAAAGGGTATGCGCACCATCAGAGTCCCTCTGTCACTGTCCCAAAGCTTATAATCCAAAGATGCATCCGCACTTCGGATCAGTCCCTTGTATTCAGCAGCACGATCGCCCACTGATCCTGCACGCAGCCTTCCTTTCTTTCCCGTTGGCGTCACTTCAAACTGAATCACGATCTCACTCACAATATCCTTTGGCTTCAGCCGCTCCTGATAAAGCCCCATCCAGTCGTAATCTGTCTCATCCACCACGGCGCTCACCACATCGTCCTGTGTCTGCGCGGAATCATGGCTCGCATTGGCGCTCAAACCGTCATCACCGGCTTCCGTCACATCTGCACTATAACTGCCCCGGATTCCGCCCGGCATCCGTTCCGTTTCCATCGGCAAAGCAATGGGAGGATTATCTCCCTTGGGGATTTCTACGGCAGCTTCCTCTGATGCTGCATCCGTCGACTGTGTTTCTGCTTGTGCCGTTTCTGCGGTCTCTGCCTCCGCTTGTGCCGTTTCTGCGGTCTCTGCCTCCGCTTGTGCCTTTTCTACGGTCTCTGCCTCCGCTTGTGCCGTCTCTGCAGTCTCTGCCTCTGCTTCCGCCGCTTGTGATTCTGCCACAGATTCCACCACATCGTTCTCCGATGCATCCTCCTGCCCGGTCAGATCCGCAGGCAATTCCCGCATTCTGGTAAAAGTGATGGCGGCAGTCCCTTCCGCAAGGGGCTTCACACGATAAGATACGATACCGTTTTTCTCCTTGCCGACTTCCTCCAGCTGTAAAATCGTTCCGTCCGAATTCTCCGCTGTCCATCCATAATCCGGCGCATGGCTTCCGTCCAGCTTCACCACCACGGAGCCATTGTTCTGCTCCTGCCAGGTGTAGGGGAAGCTAGTGCCTTCCCCTCCCTGATGAACTTCATTTTTGTTGCATCCTGCAAGCAGCAATGCCAAAAACACCATTGCCGCGCCTGCACTTTTGGTCATATACTTCATGTCAGATTGTTATGCCTCCGTTTTTTCCTCTCAGCCCGCATCCCCGCCAGAAACTGTAGTTCCTTCGTTGCCGTTCGCTGTTCCCGTACCGTTTTCATCACTGTTTCCATCCCCGGAACCGGTGCCGCTCTCACTGCTGTTTCCATCCCCGGAGCCGGTGCCGCTCTCACCGTTTCCATTCGTGTTGTCTGAAGTCTTTTTCTCTTCCTCCACGCCGTTCACCGTCAGTTCGATCTCCAGCTTGGAGGTTGGTACTTCTTCAGACTCCACAGTGATACGGTAATACTTCGTCTGGGTCAGCTTCGGCGGTGTGAATACATAATTTCCTCCGCTTTCCTCCATGTAATCCGTCAGTTCACCGCCCGCATACCCTTCCGGATTCACCTCAACGGCGTATACTCTGCATCCTCTGTCGGAACCATATGCGTAAGGTATGATGATAAATTCCTTCTCCGGTTGGGCGATCAGCTTCACGCCACTCATCTGTACCCGCTGGGTATCGTTGGCATTTCTGGACGGGTTGAAGTTATAGACCTGCGCCGCCACCGTGATGTTCGCCAGTGTGATGCTGCGCGGTTCGCCTTCATAAATACGGGCTGCAATGGTACGGGTCACCGGCTGTTCATTGTCAAGCTGTGCCGTTACGGTATCCACACTCCAGCCCGCATTGCCGATACCGCCGACGCTCCTCGGCTCGATCTCAACCCTTCTGAGTGCCGCGGCTCCCTTCACTAGGAATCGCACAGACTGGGTCTGTCCCGTAAGGAAGTTCTCGCTGTCGTCGATCAGATATTTCCGGATGTCAGTCCTGTCAGTCCAATCCACATTGCCCAGATCGTCCGTCGCATAGTACAGCCGCATCCATATCGGATCCGCTGTGCCGCTCTCATATGCATCCGATGCCCCCATGGTCTTGAAGGTCAAAGTCACGGTTCTCACCGCATCCACATCATCAAAGCTATCTGCCGTCCGGTTCATAGTGAGTGGCACTACCCCCACGGCAATGCCGTCTCCGAAGCTATAGAAGCCTACCCGTGACTTTGTGCCTGCCACATCCGTCTGGTATACCGACACGCTGGCCGCGTCCACATAAGATTCCACGTTGCCGATCGCTGCAATCGTCACCCCTGTCACTTCACCCACAAACATCTGGCTGAATTTCACATCCAGCACCTGCCCTGTCCGGATCTTGTTCACATCCTGATCCGTCAGATATACATAAGGTGTGGTAAACTCTTTTCCGGAAGGATCCGCCGTCGTCTTATAGGTCAGCGCAACTGCGATATCCTGCCGATCCGCCACCAGATTCTTGGTCTCGGTTCCTTCGCCAAACTGCAGCGTCAGCACCTGTTCGTCCTGATAGCCGATAGCCGTCACGTTCGTGGACGGGAATTTCGGCTGGAACGAAAATGCATTATCATGCTCCAGATTGATATAATAGTTGGCCACCACAACTCCGGACCGCACCTGCTGGATGATAGCGTAATCCATCCTTGCCACCGTTGCCCTGTCCGCCTCTGCCGACAGAATGATCCGGTTCAGATCCGTCATGCAGGATGCACGCAGTCCCAGTGCGTAGAATACCGGTCTGCCTGTCTCATCTCCTGTCGGAATATATTTATCCATATGCGACGTTCCGGTCTCATACATCGAACCGTTCAGATGCGCATAATACATAGTACAGTTCAGGTCATATTCCGTCATGTCATTGCCGCCCTGCCCGATGGACGGGAACACATAGACATTCAGCTCATCGTTCTGGGATGCCGGTTCCCTCGTGATGGCAGACACAGCTGTCCCGTAATTCTGAGAGACCTTGATCTCATTCTTGGTAAATACTATATTCTGCTTCACCACACTGTTCTTTTTTAGGAACGGTCTGTAGGCCGGCGTGGACTCGCTGGTCTGGTTGCAGAGCAGTTCCTCCTTTTGGGAGCGCTGGTATTCATATTCCCCGTATGCATTCAGGCGCAGCTTCCCTTTCTCGGAGACCAGCTTGGCTGATACACTGCCGATACTCCAGTAATACGGGTCATCCAGCTGTGTGATATCCAGATCCATGGAAACAAGCTCGGACACATCCGTGATATTATACAGAAACCGGTCCGTCTGCTTCTCCCTGAACATCAGTGAGGTATCGCTGGTCGCACCTCCCGCTGTGGACGAGGGCTTTTTTTTCATGTAGTCATACATGGCCTTGACCAGATCAAAGGACTGTGTAGTCTTTCTCTCACCCTTCAGATTGACATAATTGATCTTCGCCCATACTTTACCCCGAAGCTGTCCCGCCACATCCACGGGATTTCCGTTCGCATCCTCCGCATACTGGGAGCTTTCATTGGTATGGATGGCAAATTCCAGCTGAGCCACATAGGTGGTATAATCGATGGGGATCGTGCGGGCAAGCTCTGCGGCACTCCTTCCCTTTTTACCGATGGCGCCATTCTTCTCCTGCTCCTCCGTATAACCGATGCCGATCCATCCCACGTTCTCCGCGATCCAGCACTTGTGTGTACCGGATGTTGCGCCCTCCGTCACCTCGATAGATTCGATCCGAAGTTTGTCGAACTTTTTACTGTCCTCCGAACTGTCATCCGGAATGATGCGGATCGAGGTCACCTCACCGTAATCCTGGTTCGTGACGATTGTGAAGCCTGCCGGCTCACCGGAATTGAACCGGTCGCCTTTCAACTGCTGGTTTGCCAGCACATAGGAGCTGGAGCCGTTCTGGAAGATCAGTTGGAAATAGAACAGATTCTCCGATCCCGCATCCCCGTTTCCGCCGGAAGATACCACATTTCCGTTATCATCCGTTGCCACAGTGTCATCAAAGACATTCACCGTAACCTCATAGGTCTTGCGGCTCTTGGTAAATCCAAAATTCTGCATGGCGTCCGCATAGGTCACGGAATACTTGTTCAGATCCCACTTGGTATCCTCCAGTTCACCCACCTTGGAAGTGGTAAAATCAATAGGAATCACATTCCCCTCCTGGATCAGCGTCTGTTCCTCCACGCCCCCGATTCTGATTGGAGCAATCCCTCCGGTAAACTCACGGGAGATGTCCACATAAGAATTCATCCCGCCCTTGGATACATTCTCCCACACGGCCTTTCTTCCGCTGAACCCGGTCAACGTGTAGATAGCGATGTCCTTAAACTGATAGTCATCCTTCGCGCCATCCTCCAACCTGATCGTAAGTCCTGTGAAATGATCCACATCCCGCAGCGAGACAATGAATTTTACCGTACTTCCGCTGGCTGTCCCCAGCTTATACCCCAGATCCGTCACATCGGCAGGCCAGTATCCGTAATATTCCCTCGTGGCTTCCCGCACGGAGATATCGGAGCTTTCCCGCTCTCTCCCCGACAGATCTACATATCTTAACACAAGATTGATATCCGATTCGGTACCGGCAGCGGACATATCATCCGTGCCCATCTCGATCAGGTAATATTCATTGTTGCTTAAAACTGTCAGATCCTTGTCATCATATGCCTTCAGGTCAAGCTTCGTGGTGGCATCCGCCGGCAATGCGTCACCCTCTATGTTGGTCGCCAGCTGATACAACTCCGGCTTTCCCTTGATATCGTATTCTAACAGTGCTCCTTTCATGATCGGCAGGATATCCGCCCGGTTCATATTGTAGACTGCCGCACTGATCAGTCTGACATCATCGGTTTTACTCGAATCATACCTCGTCGATCTGCGGCTTTTTAAAGACGAACTGCCTGCGTAGGCAACCTCCTTGATATCCCCCGCCTTGTAAGCCTCCGCACCACCCAGTGTACAGGTGACATCCGTGATCTGGGCGCAATCGGGCAGAATACCTGTATATGCCAGACTGCCGCCCTGCTGTCCCAGTCCCAGTACCGGTCCGGTGATTCCGTTCGTATAAGCCCAGTAGGTCGCCCCGATGATCGCCGGCAGATGCAGGAACCGTGTCTGCCCATAAATGTCCGTATAAGTGATATTCAACACAAATGTCTCTGTCAGTCCCATGTGCATGAGATCAGCCTTCTTCTCCGCGTACTCATTGACCAGACAGTCAAAACCTGCCCCGTATCTGTCCGCGAAGGTAAAGCTGAAGCCGTATTCATTCGTCTCCTGGGATTCATGCCGTGCATAAGCCTTACCGTCAAAGCTCTTCACCAGCGTGGCCTTCTGATTCAAATGCAGATAATTGGCGTCATTCTCCGACCAGTTATAGTTCCCGCCCGTCACCTGAGCGATCATATCCCCGGCAAAATCAATGTACCATGCGTCAGACCATACGCCTGCCATCCGCAGACCATACACTTCATCCACCCGGAACAGTCTGAGTCCCTGACAGGTCCAGGTACCCTTGTCACCCATAAAAGCATCGATACGATCCACGCTCTGGATCTCCCATTGCGTGGTAAAGTAAAACTGATCCGTATGGTACTGCCTCAGTCCGGATCCGTCGCCCTTCTTGTCCCAGGCATTGTTTGTGGCATACTTCAGATTATCATTGACAGCATCCAAAACCGTCTTATCCGTGCCGTATTTCGCCGCCTGTATTCTCCCCAGCATCAGAGAATCCTCATTGGGGAAAATATACTGTCTCCGCTTCACATTCCCCGTGTCCGTATACCGGATCTCAAAGAACTCGATCTGGGCTCCGTCATTGATGCCTGTAGTGGTCTCAAGTATGTATGTTTTGGTAACCTGCGTCCCCTCTGCGGCTTCAACCTTTCCAAAATCCAAAAGGTTCTCATAAAATTGCACAGGAAATCCGGCTGCCACAAGTATCGCTGTCAGCAACGCGCAAACCGTGCGTTTTACCGAGTTCGCACATCTGTGCGCCCCGCCTGCACTCCTTTTCTTTTGTACTTTTACGGATATCATCCGTCCGGACTCCTCTTTCATCCGATCCTGTAATCTCGTCTCTGCCATGCCGATCCTTGCCTTTACCCTTGATTCCTGCTAACACAGTTCCCGCTGTTTCGCCCTTACGATTCTGTCGCAAAATTCAACAATCCCGAAAAACCTGTGATTGCAAATACTTCCATGATGTTCTGACTCACATTTTTGAGCAGCAGCATGCCGCCGCGCTTATTCATCTTAATATGGATATGCTTCAGTACACGCAGACCCGCACTGGAGATGTAAGTCAACTCCTCCATGTTCAATACCAGATGATCAAAGCGATCCGATACCTCCTCCAGATACTCCTCCACCTCGGTCACTGTCTGCATATCCAGTTCTCCCTTCATCAGCAGTTCAGCCTCATCACCCTTATTTACAAGTTTGATAGACAGCTTATTTGTCATTTTTCTTTCCTCCTGTTTCTAATACCTTTTTTTTATTATTTTCGTTGCAAAGAATTACCTTTTTTTCTTTTGCTTCCGCAGAATAGCCACCACCTCTCCGAGCTCCTCCAGCGAGACATCCGCCACCTCACCGGGCGCTACCAGTTCCGAAATGTCCTCCAGATGGTTTACCTTCTCCGCCGCTTTCCTGTCATCCGTTTCCTCCTCCGCTACCGAACGCATCAGATCCATGATGTCAAAGTCACCATCGCCTGCAGTATCCTCCTCATCCTCGTCGGTGTCGTCCAATTCAAACAGCCCGGAAAAATCAAACTCGTCATCGTCCTCATCCTCATTGTTCTCTTCCGTATCGGTACTGATTTCCCCGGTCTCGTCCTCATCATCTTCCGGCTCGATGTCGATCACGATCTCAATGTCATCATCGTCCTCGTCATCCTCATCAAAACTATCATCCGGCGCCTCCTCGTAGAAGCCACGATCCAACTTGTCATCCTCATCAAAGTCATCGTCCGGCTCCTCAGCATCAAACTCAGGCTCCTGCAATCCGGCAAGCTCCTCGTCCTCCGAAGCATCCTCAAACAGCAAATCCTCCCACCGGTTCTCTTCATCCTCCACAGACACTTTTCCTGCGGGCTCACCCTTGACCTCAGCCAGTACCTCCGCCAGTACCTGCTTGCGGATATTCTCCATCATGGCCACATAATCCACCAGCGGCACTACAGCCTGGTTGAAACCGGACTGAGCATAACCGGTCTGAACCATTTCCGGTTCTTTACGCACCGGTCTGGCCTGAAGCATGCTGTCCTCGTTTCTCTGCGTCCTTCTCGCCTCGATCAGCGCATCCAATTCTTCATCAGACATCTCAAAATCGTCAGCTATATCTAACAGTTTTGAACCCTTCTGCACTCCGACATCCCCGATCTTGTCGGTCACAGCCTTTTGGGTGTCCTTCTCCTGCGCCCTGGCCTCCTCTTCGGTAACCTCCTCAATGAACACGGATTTCTTTCTGGCCTTTGCGGCTTCTTCCAGGGGGATGACGACCGTTTTCCTGTTTGCCTTTGTGTTGGCCAGATTCCGCTCTCTGCTCCCGCCTATAAAGTCCTCCCATGCAGCCGCACCTTCTGTACCGGTGTAATATCTGCTCTTAAAATCCTTGTCCTGGAACATATCCACCATATTTTTCGGAACTTCCACCCGGAAAGTGGACCGGCTGTTAGCGCTCATGACTGTGAATGCCTGACCGCGGGGCGCCTGGATGATCTGCTCCTGCTCGCTCTCATTGATCCCGCCGGCCTTCTCATACAGCTTGCACAGGTCATGCATGTCGTTGGGTGCCAGTGCAAAGATAAAGCTGTACTGGCAGGCGTTGATGATGGCCGTGGACTTTCTGGCAATCTCCTCACTTCCCACAAAATCCTTGATATTTTGCGTGATAACAATCTGCATTCCGTTGTACTTACGGATACGTTTTGCCAGCTGGAACATGAAGTCCAGCGCAATTGGGAACTTGGCGTCAATAAATACATGCGCCTCGTCGATCACCACCACAATCTTCCGGTTCAATCCGTATTTCGCATTATAATCACGGTTCTTGATGATCTCGTTATCTATGTATTTCAAAACCAGCAGCATCTGCGCATTGGCGATCGTTGTATTCCGGTTCGCCAGCATGGACTGGAAGTTAAATACCGTGAAATTCTCATCGGTGGTGACTGTGGAAGGTCCGTTCCAGATATTGGAATTTCGGCCGCCGGTGGCAAACTTTGCCACATAGTTCACCAGTGTCCTCAGCATGGATCGGGTATATTCGTTGTCATTCCGCTCAAACTCACCCAGTACCGCGTCATACAGATTGTCAAAAATAGGATAATCCTCAGGCCGCAGCTTAGAGAGGTCGGTTTCCGGCGTGATCCCAAAGTTGGTATATAACCGCTCCGTCAGGTTGTTCAGGTACTCTAATGCGTCCTTATCAATCTCCGGCAGGATCTGCCTGTAAAATTCCTCCAAAAACTGCAGATGTGTCGAAAAGCTGCCCGCCGCCGTGCCACCGCCTTCCTCGTCATCATCCAACGCCGTGATGATATGGAACGGGTTTAAGCGTCCGTACTGCGCATTTGCCACATTGATGACCTTTCCGTGCAGATTCTGCGCCAGTTCTGCGTACTCATTCTCCGGATCCAGGATAAAGATCTTCGCATCCTCTGAGGCCAGATTGGACAGGATACTCTTGGTCGCATAGGACTTACCGGAACCGGACTTTCCGATGATCACCATGTTGGAATTCACACGCTCCGAATCCCTGCGGAAGAAATTGATGAACACAGGCACGCCGTCACTGCTTCCCAGCTTGATCCCGCCCTCATCAGAAATATGCGCATAGATCCAGGGATAACCCGCAGCCACGGAATTGCTCGGGATGCCCCTTCCCTGTTTCGCCTCCGGATCCAGGGCACTGATCTGGGAACCGATAAAAGCATTCATCTGGTTGAAATCCATGCCGTTTAAGCGGAAATTACTCTCCTGCCAGGTGCGTCGCACCGTCTTTTTTAACCCCGAAATCTCCGGGAACAGGGACGGCCACTCTTCCAGCGCCTTATTGATCCTGGTCATCTGCACATCATAAGCTGTCACATAGATATTGCACTCTAAAAGCTCCTCGCCCTCTCCCTGCAGAGTCACCAACAGGTTGCTCAGGGTATCGATGTGGCTCTGCAGCTCGATCCGCTTGGAATCTATGCCGGTAGCACTGTACTGCCCACGCAGCTCCTGCAGGGATCGGTCAATGGTACGGATCGCCTTGCCCCTCTCCATGGGTGCGCACTTCACCACGACCTTCGTCGCCGGCAGGGACATTACTCCTGCCAGCCAGGCATCCCCGACCCACGCGGGATAGTTCACCACACGGAAATTATGGGTGACCATGTCATTGACCTCAACGGTCCGGTATTTCACCGCCACCTTCCAGGGCATCGCCCACTGTGCATAGTCCTCCGGCTGATACTTCTCAATGTCACGCTCATTAAAATCAATCTGATTCGTATACTTTAAGAAGATTGCCAGCTCCTTCGTATCCAGCCTGCGCACCGTCATCTCACCCTTCTCCAGGGAGTCGACAGCCGCCTTGGTCTGCAGCTCCAGCTGCTTTTTGTCGCTCTCGAAGAGCACAATATAATAAAACGACGCGACGACCTGCTTGTCGGAGCATAATCCTTTCAACTCCGCCAACCGGTCGTTCTCAATATCCACTCTTGCCTGAAACTCCTCCTCGCTCATCAGCCCGCTCTCATAGGATTTTCGGATCTGCACGAGTTTTTCCTCCTCCTTTGCCAGATACTTGTCATATATGATCGGTCTCTCCAGCTTTACAATATTCGCAGCGAAACCGCTGTGTATTCCCCTGAGCACCCGGCCAACTCCGGACTCTATGGAATTGTTACGTCTATGCTTACTGAAGAACCGGAATTCCACCGGATCGATCTCGATAACGGCTCCGTAATACTTCCCGTTATATTCGATCAGATTGTCCTTCACGCCGGTGAAGGGCATGATATTCTCTATAAAATCATAATTGGCGTTCTCTTCCCTTTCACGTCTTGCCTCCTGCTTTGCCTGCTTCTTCGCCGCGCTTCTCTGGGCTCTGGCAAGCCACACTGCATTCTTCTCCTCCGCTGTCGCTGTCTTGCTCTTTAGGATCTTATTTTCCTCCCTGATCAGCGCCTTTTCGGATTGTCCGGCTGACCTTTGGCTGTTTTCCTTTTTTTTCTTCTCCTTCGTGCCTTTTTGACCGGCTCTCTCTTTTTCTCTCTCCGACTGCGTCTCTACATGCTCCACGATCCTGTCCCAGATGATACCATCATCCTCCTCCAGAACATTCCCGCCGGATTCATTCTTCTCTTTATAGCGCTCGATAAAATCCTCCCGGATTTCTCCCCTGCCCTTCTTCTCCAGCATCTCGTCGTCATAGACTCTCGCATACCGTCTGACATACGCAAAATGCCGCAGGATATGCAGGATCACGATATAGTTCGGCTCCGTATCCATGCGGATCAGCAGGATTGCCGCGATCACAAATATAACCAGGCAAACCGCAAACTTGGCCGGTACGGACGACAGGACCACCAGGATCAGCATCACCAACGCGATCCCTGCGACCAAAGCGTCCCATATGGATATTCCCTTGAAAAGCTCAATCTGTACTTTTGTTTTGCCAGGTATTAATCTCATAACTGACTCCTTTATGCATTATTCATCATCGCCGGTGCTGTGATTGCTCTCCGGCAGGGAACCGCCGGAACTGCTATCCGAACTGTCCGAACCGCCGGAACTGTTTCCCGATCCACCGGAGGATTTATCATCACTCTTCAGCTTATCATATCCCCATTTTGCAACACTGCCTACGCCCTTTGTAACGGCCCATGCCCCGCCCAGAACCTGAAACGGCGCCGCCAAGGCTTTGTCGCCCCAGCTGGAAGCGTCTGAGTTGATGGACTGCATGCCCGCACTGTTCGCCAGGATACCTGTGATCACACCACTGGCCTTCTTTGCCACGATAAACCCGCCGATCAACAGGATCGTCTTGCCTAACAGATCCATGGTAGAACTTTCAAACAGAACCAGGTTACTGTCAATGATGATCGGGATGAACAATAAAAGCACCCGCATTGCGATCACCGTTCCCAGCACACTGAACGCCTGCACTGAAAAAGCGATCGTCCACTGCTTCCGTTTCTCCCCGTCATCCAACGGTTCAATGGCAAACACCAGCGGTCCGATCAGATACAGCACCATCAGCATAAAAATTCTGGTCACACAGCTGAAGATGATCACTGCCAGATTCCAGATCAACGCGATCACCACCAACAGATTGATCAGATAGCTGTATCCGTTGGCGCCGAAGCCGAAGCTGAAGTCATTCATCGCCTGTTCCACGTTATAAATATTCTTCTCCCCATAGTAATAGGGTCCCCTCAGTCCGTCTGTCATGGATGGATTTACATTGTATTTGTCCGTTTTGGCCGCCGACATAGTACCCACCAGAAAGGCAAACCGATCCATAGGGATATTCTGACTGACCTGTGTCTTCTGTCGATCATAATGACTGATGGGCTTGAAGCCCGGGTTGGTCTGCAGTACCTTCACTGCATTCTTGATGGATCTGGACACGCTCTCATAATAAACATCCAGCTTTAGATCCCTGCTCAGGTTTGCCGAGAATGCGATCTCCTCGATCACAGACTGCCAGGTATCGATCTCCTTGCCGCTTGCATCCTTTGTCACATAATAGAAATCAAACACACCCTGGTTGTCCAGATAATCCAGATCCGGCCGGATCTCGTTAAAGCAGCTGTTGATGTTATAGGTGCTCTCATAGGACGGATTCATGGAATAATTACCAATGGTATTGAGGATACGCCCCATCGCCGCATACTGCTCATCTGTGAAATCAATGTACTTTGCCTTATCCAGGTCGTTCCCATGGTCAAAGGTAAAATTGATCTGCTGAAGCAGCTTGCCGGTGAGGGATAACACCACCATCATGATGATATTCATCGTCAGGATCAGGAGCAGGCTCTTTGCCAGACTGCCTAAAATCTGTCCCAGTGAACGCTGATCCTTGTCCCTGCCGTCAAACATCTTCCGTGCCACAGCCACCATCGCCACGGCAAAAGCCAATACAATGCCGATAAGTGCCATACCCCAGTATACATTGGATATCGCATGATTCTCAAAAAATACATCGATCAGAAACTTATCCTTTGCCCCGTTGTAGGTCACCCTTGTCTGCCCGGAGAACACCTGGAACATCTGGTCAAGGTAATATACCAGCTTGCACAGTCCGCACACCAGATAGTACATCCACTTATATACCGTAGCCTCCAGCAGCTCCTGCATGCCCATAGACGCATAATCTGAAATTGTATCTGCCACATCTGAGAAAAAATCGCCTATCGCTAACGCTCTCATCTTACTTGTCTCCCTTACTTCCCTCACCCGCACGATCCACAAGCCCTGCGCGCTTTTTGTATCTGCCGTTCAGACTAACGTATCTTCAAATGAGTTCTGTGATAGTGCACATACGCCACAGCCCCGAAGATCACTGCAAGAAATAACAGCAAAAAGATCCAGCCGTTCCTGTCCAGATAGATCATGATCGTGAACGGATACGTACTTATGTTGCCGGCCTCGTCCACCGCAGTGACCACATATCTGCCGCTCTGTGTGAGCGTATGTGACAGGATCATCTTGTATTCTTCACCGTTCTTCGTGATGGAAACGGTATCATGTTCTCCCTTCCCCTGAATGGTCACGGGTCCTCTGGCTTTACCGTTCTCATCCACACCTTCCAGCACGAGCTGCGGAGGCGTGGTGTCGATCGTCACCTTCAATGTGTAGCCGATCTGCGTCTGCGGGCACTCATATTCCACCACATAATAGCCCTCCTGTGACATATCCACAAACTTCCGGGACCAATTGACCGTTTCCCCGTCCCTTGTGACATTCGTAATCCGAAGTCCATCCGGCATGGAATAATTCAGGATCTGTCCCGTTGAACTGCCCACGATTGTGAAAGAAAACAGACTCCGCGCCTGCTCCCCGGAGATCATGCGCACCGTATAATTTCCGCTGTCCGAAATCCCTCCCTTGGGATATTCGATCTCCTCGCCGTTTCGATAAAACATCACCGCCACATCGTCCGGCACGGTGACCGTCACCTTGTCCCGCACGATCATGCCGTCCGCCACATTCGCATAAACATCCGAAATACCGGTGGGATACGCAAAGAGCCGTTTCTCTGTATCATAATACATCGTATCTGACAGCCAGACACTGTTGGATACCACCTGCATCTCCGAACCGCTGTCTCCTCCCTGAATGCGTTCCCCCGTAAAGGAATCCAGTTGTCCATAGTAATCAAAATCCGATGCGCGGGCCGACATTGCCGCACCTGAAATGCCACAGGCGGCGACCAAAATGCCCACCGCGCATTTTATGCCGATTCCCCTATTTATTTCCTGCATCTTCCGCACTATCTTATGCATTCTTATCCTCCGGTCCCAGCACTGCCTCATTGCGGGCATTCAGGTCATAAAACACCTCATCCGCCCGGAACATGTTGCTGCGGATCTCGCCTAAGTCCATCTGCCCCATCTGATAATACTTGCACAGGTAACTAGGCGTATATTTCGTCATCAACGGATAGTTACCGAAGGTCACGATAATGGCGTTACCCGTGGATTCCTTGTTGTTTAATTTCTGCAGCTCCGACGGATAAATGAGCGGTCGTACCTGGGTCTGATTCGACACACTGTAATCCCCCTCCTTCGCACCCATGCTGGCGGAAGTCGAGGACGTGCGCACCGTCATGTTGCCGCACAGCTCCGAGAACTCCTTACAGGTTCCGATATCGTTGGAACCGATGAACATCTTCATACCGCAGTTACTCTTCACGATATCCGCCACCTTCTCACCATAGACATTGTTCAGCTGGGAGTAGCTCTGCACCACCATGTTGAACCAGATCTTACGGGAACGTCCTACAGTGATCATCTTGTCAAACTTCTCGATCTTTGGCATGTTACCGAACTCATCCAGAATAAAATATACATTCCTGGGCAGACTCAAATCCTCTCTTGCGCTGGCCACCTTGATGAGTGCCTTGTACATGCAGAGGATAAACACTGCCGCCAGACCATGTCTGGTATCCTTCTCATCCGGTATCTTCATGAATAACGCCGTTGGCTTCTCCGCGAATTCCTCCGCCCTAATGTCCGTGGCAGAGGTCAGACCGCACAAGCCCCGGTCGTTAAACATATTCAGCTTATCGAATGTAATGGACATATAGGAGGACATGGTCGTGTCCGCCGCGGATAGCACCTGTCTGGACAGGGTCACCGCCTGGGACAGCGGATTTCTGCCCTCAAAATATTTTTTCAGCGCCTCAAACTCGTTCTCCGAGTTGGTCAAAGCTTTATTCAGATTAAAGAAATTGAACTTCTCCTTGGTCATGCCAAGCTCCGGATCCTCGCTATCCTCCAGCATCGCCAGACAGGTTGCCATGATGATGGACCTGGCTCCCTTCTCCCACAGGGGATCCTTCTCATTCTCAATGGGACAGATGACCGAGATCAGGTCATTTAAGTCCTCATACATCTCGTCATAAATCTTCTGCTTCGTCACCGCCACATCATCCTGACAGTGGGACACATCCGCGTATGCATTGCCCCGCCATTCCGCCCAGACCTCTCCATCCTCTGCAAGTCCGTCCATCTGTTTTAATTCCGGATACTTCGCCATATTGTCCCTGTGCAGTCTAATCCCCCGACCTGCCTCCAGATACTCCTGATACATATCCCAGATGCCGCCTAAAGGATTCCAGCGGCTGGAGGTATAGGTATCACGCAGATCCAGAAGCAGTACGTTATATCCCCTGGATTTTAAAAACTTAGAGTGCAGGGAAAACAGTTCTCCCTTGGGATCCGTCATGATCATGCTGCTTCCCGCATTTGTGGCACCCAGCAGCTGGATCATAGGATTGATAAAGGTGGTCGTCTTACCGGAACCGGTAGCACCGATGACCAGGGAATGGGCACCCGGCAAAAAGTTAATGTGCATCTTCCCTTTCTTATCCACGATGGCCCGGACAGGAATGCCGTCCTTCTTCACCTCAGAAAGCTTGTCGTATGTATAACCGGGGAAATAGTTATCCCGCTCCTTCTCCGTGAGGAATCGGCTGTTCTCCAGTGCCCCCTCCGCTCTGGCATCCAGTCCCTTCCTCTCCTTCATGCCCTTAGCGCTCATGGAATGATAATCGCTCACAAAGAACCAGAGCCCCACAATGACCATGCCGAACACGCCGTACAGCCATGTGGGCGGCTCCAACAGAACGCGCCAGCTCCACACAATACCCTGTCCGGCAAAAATCCCCTGGATATTGTCAAAGATCGTCCTGGCAAAAAAGCCGAGGATTGCGGTCCCTGCAGCAAACACCACCAGATTCAAAGCGATGATCCCGGGCTTGATATCCTTTAATTTATCCGTCAACCACTTCATAGATAAGCTCCTTTTGCGCTTTGAAACGCCCCTCTTATTGTCCGCCCTTGATCGCGTCCGTTACCTGCATGTTTCCGGCACTGTCATAATTCACTTTCTGCCAGTAAATGCGATTGCTCTGTGAACCGGCATAAAAACCTGCCCCGGGATAACTGATATAAGTTGCCGTATCCCGCATGATCTGTCCTCCGCCGTTCACCAGCCCCAGTGTCTGGGCACCCTTATCAAGGTTTGAATCCGTCATTTTAACGGTGTTCAGAAAGCTTCCGGGAGTTTTTAACACCACGCCAAACAGGATTGCGCCGCCTGCATGATTCTCCACCACACTGTTGGTTCCCACATCCGCTATGCCGGCTGCCAGGATCCCGTAATTGACCACCGTTCCGCTGTTGCGCACATAGAACCAGGCATTTTCCGTAGCGTTCAGATATCCCTTCGGATTCCCCGCATATACTCTGCCGCCCGACATGATCGCCAATGTCCCGCCGTCAATATTGATATCCCCGCCTTTTTTCTTCGGGGTAAACGGCATCATGACGCCTCCGTCCTCCACCAGGATCGTGCCGTGGCACTTGATGGTCCCGTTCACAAAGAAGCTTCCCTTCACACAGAGTACGCTCCCCTCCGGGATGGTCATAGTAGCGCCGTCCATAAGAATCAGATCGTCCTCCGCCACATACACCTGATCGTTGTCCATGGTCCAGTCGCCGTAAATGCAGCTGTATTCCACCTCTGATGCCCCATAGACCCAGAATCTTGAGTTGGAATCCCAATCCGCATCTCCGCCGGAGCCGCATCCGCAGAAACACCCGTTTCCGTTTGTGTCAATTGATTTGCGCAGCACCGCGTCGTTTCCGGATATGTTCCAGAAGATGATATTTTCACCGTTCGACACTTTGCTTCCGATCCCTTTTTCGTCTGCCCGCTTCTTATCCATGATCGTCATCCAGTCGGCCGAAGACCAGGTGTTTGACTGGATATGGCTTCCGCCCGAACGGTCAAGATACTTACCTGTCCCTTTTCCATTGGAATAAAACTCTAAGATATACTTCCTTGCGTTTTTGTTATCGCCGTCCGTGCCTCCGTAGTGGAAATACGGCACATCCATGAGTCCCCGGGTATAAAAGGTATCTCCTGTGGATATGTAGGGATCCACATTGATATTCACCGCCGTCCAGCTCAGTCCATGACTGCTTTCCGCTCCCCAGTTGTTGCCGGAGCTGAAATAATAACTACCGTTCCATTCAAACATCAGCATCCCGAAAAAACCGTTCTGAGGCATCTCATACAGCTTTGTCCACTTGATGAATTTGATCGTCCTGATGGGCGCACCCGCCGCCCGGACATCCTTGAGTCTCGTCATATCCGAAAAGAGTCCTGCAGTCAGCAGCGCGATCCCGGCAAGCAGTGCAACAGCCGCTCTGCAAAAGCTGTGTTTTTCTGTCTTCTTGTTTTTCTTATCTTTTCCCTGATCCCTTTTCATAATCCCGTCTTATCACCTCGGTCCGATTGTCTTTCCCTTTGTATCTTCTGTTTTATGCGTTTTTTCCGATACTTCTGATCTTTGTGTTTTTTGCATTTGTCTTTCGGGCTGCGGACCGCTCCTGCCCGCGCCGGCCGCCTGCCTTTGAAGTCTCGCTTCCGCCGACCTGGCCTTCCAGCAGGTACGCTCCACCAGCCGTTTCGGCGCCGCCGGTTCCCGCATGGCCTCTTTTAACAATACACCGATTCGCTCATCATTCATCTGCATTCCGATCCCATCTCCCCAACCTTTTTCAATCAGCCCGACATTCCTGCCCTCTGCCTTTTATACATAGTCTTTTATACACAGCCTTTTATACACTGTCTTTTATTTCCGCCTGCGTTCTGCCGCATCCGCCGCCTCAAGCGCCTGCTTCAGCTGTTCTCTCCCCCGCATCAGCAAAGACTTCACTGTATTTTCGGGCTTATCCAGCACCTCTGCCACATGCTTCACCGACAGCCCGTCCAGATAATAAAGACTGATGGCCTCCCTGTAATCCGGCTTCAGCGCCTCCATCGCCCTGCGCAGATCATACAGCTCCTCCCGCTGCAGTCCCGGCTCCTCGGCCGCGATCTGCAACTCCTCCAGTTCCTCATAAGGCATCCGCTTCATGAACAGATCCTTTGCGCAGTTGATCGTCACCTTGATCAGCCACGCCTTTCTGTGCTCCTCGCTTTCAAAGCTCCTGGGCTTCCGATAATACCGCAGAAACACCTCGCTGTACACGTCCTCCGCATCCGCTGCCTGCTTCACATAACGCATTGCGATCCGATATACCATATCACTATATGTCAGTACGACTGTTTCCGCATCCATCTGATTGTAATACCCTGCACCTTTCCTATTGGTTGCAACCGATGAGCATATTTTTCTCATCCTTTCACAGCGTCTTCCGCTATGGGTACACCACTCGACAGTAATCCATATTCGATGATAAACCTACATGTCCAATAAATGTCCAGTAAAAAAGAGCAGCTTTGAAAAAAACTGCTCTTTTTGTTCCGTTTTGTCCTTTATGCTCTTTATCATCTTTATTTCCCCGTGTACTTAATGCACAGCATGGTCACATCATCAAACTGGGGTGTCTTTCCGATAAATGTCTGAATTGTCTCCCTGACAGCTCTGTCCAACTCCTTGGGAGATGCCTGGCAGTTCCTGTTCAACGCCTCCAGCATCCGTTCCATGCCGAAACGCTCCCTGCTCTCAGTGACAGCCTCCACCACACCGTCCGTATAGACATAAAGCGTATCCCCCGGCATAAGCAGGAAAGACTCCTCCCTGTAGGTCATTCCCTCCATGGTCGCAAGGGGCAGCCCGTGGGTGTCCTTAAGCAGTTCAAACGCCCCGCCCTGCCTGCTGACCGCCGGATACTCATGGCCGGCGTTCACCGTCCTAAGCTCCCCTGTGGATATGGTGAGTACACCCAGCCAGGCCGTCACAAACATTTCCACCTTGTTGCCCTCACAGAGCTGATCATTCACCTGACCAAACACCTTGGACAGATCGGAACAGTCCGCCATCGTCCGGTTCTTGATGAGCGCCTTGGAAACCATCATAAAGAGCGCCGCAGGAACTCCCTTGCCCGACACATCTGCGATCACCATGGCCAGATGATCCTCATCCACCAGAAAGAAATCATAGAAATCCCCGCCAACCTCCTTCGCCGGCGTCATGGATGCGAACAGATCGAACTCATCCCGCTCCGGATACGGCGGGAAGATCTGCGGCAGCATATTCTCCTGAATACTCGCCGCCATCGCCAGATCCTTGTCTGCCATCATCTGCTCCCTGCCCTGCACCACATTAAACATGCAATACATCAACAGAATAACCAACATGATCGTAGCATTGGTGATCGATACCCCGTAGAAAAATATAGACGCCAGGCCGACCAGCAGGGGAAACAGCACATACATAAAAAATGTCACCAACTGTACCGTTTTCAGCCGTTTTCTCTCCACCCATACCACCACAAGCGTCGCAATGAGCGTCAGGTAAGTGTACACATTCGACACCGGATGCAGCACGCTCCTGTGATAAACACCCATGGCATCCACCGTAAAGTATATCCCTGTAAACAGATTGAGCACCCGCATGCCCAGCGCCACTATAAGTCCTGTGAAATAAACCCGATCCCATTTTTTCAGTGTGTCATCTTCAATTCGCAGAACCACCGACGCATACCGCCAGAACAGATACGCGATCAGCGGTCCTGACGCAAAAAGCAGCGTATTGCTGAGCACATTCCAGAAGCTCATCGACGGTATCCCGTCCACCAGCCACGCGGCCTCGTCCACGAACATGGCAAAAAAATCCGTAACCAGCATTCCCAAAAACGCATTCTGAATCTTACCCACCTTGTGAACATCCAACACACAACAGATAAACAACATATACCCCATGATCATGCCAAAGATATCCACCACCACATTGATCATTCGCACCGTGTCCAGTTCCAATCCGTACAGCCAGAACAGAGCGATTGCCTGCAGGATAAAAAAGATAAACACCACTGATATTACAAAAGCTCTCTTCCGAAACTTCGCCATCAAATCCATATCTGTACCTACAACCTCTTGTCCCAATATATTTTTCACCTGCAAACCTCTCAAAATTTCTTCTTCAGATACAGTATATTCATGCCGTCCCGATACTCATACCGCACCTCATCCATGCACTGTTTGGTCATAAAGATCCCTAAACCTCCGATCTTCGTCTCATCCGCCGCCAGCGTCATATCCGGATCCTCCTTTGCCAGCGGATCAAAGGGTTTGCCACTGTCCATGAACATAAGCTCCAGAACAATTCCGCCGTCCCCCCGTGCGGTATCCATGCGGATCAGAGCCTCGCCTTTCCCGGGGTTATACGCATAGCTTGCAATATTGACAAAGATCTCCTCCACAGCAATATGAACCTGCATCTGCGTCTTCATGGGGCAACCCATCTCCTCGAGCTGTTCCTCCACGAAAGCCACCACCTCATGCAATTTCTCGGCATCTGCTTCTACTCTGAGTTCTCTCATTCCAAGCCTCCTTCCAAGCCTCCTCTTCGCTCCTTCCGCAGCCGTTCCGGGATATGGATTGTGATCACAGTGCCTTCACCGATGCAGCTTTCTATGTGCATTGATCCTCCGCACAGCTTTTCAATTCTTTCCCGTACATTCTTAAGACCAATGTGCTCTTCATCAAAATGCGCAATCAGTCCGGTATCAAATCCTTTCCCATTGTCTTCCACCACAATCTCATGATACCCCTCTTTTTTCCGAGTTCTGACCGTCACCAGCCCATTCTCACGAATGCGGACGCCGTGTCTGATTGCGTTTTCGACTAACGGCTGGATCGTCAGAGTCGGAAGGGAAAAACCGAGATCGGGCGTGTTGAATTCCACCATGACATTCTCGTGCCGAACCATCTCTATCTCCGCATAAATATGCGTATGCTCCAGTTCCTTTTGCACCGGGATCAGCTCTGCCTGACTCAGGGAATCAATGTTCTGTCGCAGATAAATTCCGAATTTCTCAATCGTATCCTTCGCTCCCATAGGGTCTGTCACGCACATGGCCTGAATCGTCGACAATGTATTATACAGAAAATGCGGCTGAATCTGCGAAACCATGATCTGAATACGCTGCCTCGCTTTTAAGTCTTCTTCATGCTCTCTTACAAACTGCAGATGGATCCAGATATAGAAAAGCAGACTGCTGGTCACAATGGCGATTGTCAGAAAGCTCACCACCTGTTTCACAATTACCAAGCTATAATCTAAAAGAACCGAGCAGGCTATTATCAGCACACAAAAAAGCGGCACTAACATTTCCCTCTTTCTGATTTTCCCATATTTGCGGACAATTCTATATACAAGCTCCCCAAACAAAAAGATACTCAAATAAAGGCAGGCATCCCGAAACGGTCCCGCTACCCAGACGCCATTTTCAAGATAGTAGAATGTGAGTGGCGAAAAAAATGCCGTCGCATAAAGCACCGCATTTGATGCAATCAATATCCATTCCAACAGATATTTTCTGTCCGGATCGACAATAAGGAGAAATAGTGCCAGGCAAACCGGACGAATGCTGTACCCAAAAGCAGAAATGGCTGTCTGCAACAATATCGATTGCTGACCGTCAAACTGCTGACTGCTGATACTGTTCTGTATGATCAGACATAAGGCCAGGGTGAAGATCATATAAAAAACAGTCTTTTGCTTCGGGCTGAGAAACGAGTCCATTGCAACAACAAAGCCCATACCGATAAGCGGCAGTGCCACCGGAAACACCATGCTGAGATAATTGATATTCTCCTGATTCAGTAACTGCCTTAATACATGCATACCCAATTCCTTCCAAACAGCTCATTACCTGTTCTCGTTCACATAAAGCTGCACCCTGCTCTGGATCACGCCGGCCACAGCATCCACTGATTTCTGACCGGCAAAGTAAGCTGCCGCCTCCTCCTTGATGATGGAAAGGATCTGTTCATCCATGCCCTCCGACACTTTTGCGGAAGTAATGATCTTATATTCCTCATCCATTTCTGCCTGTGTACTTGTATGATAATCATATTCCCAGTCCCCATACCAGGTACTGCCGAGCGTAGAGATCGGCTGTCCATTCTCGTCTTTCTCCACTTCTCCGTTCTCATTCGTCAGGTACTGCGGCTTCATCATCTCCTGCATCTCTTTCTCCAGCTTTGCCTTATTGGCGGGCAGACCGTTGGCATACATGTCGCCTTCCAGATTCAGATAATACTCCACGAACTTCCATGCGCCGTCCTTCTCTGCGGATTTGGAAGCAATCGCAAGATTCGAACTGTTAAAGGTCAGCAGGCTGGCAGCGCTTCCGTCAGCCGTGGGGAATCCGATAAAGGTGACTTCCTCACCGAATTCGGCAGGATAGATCTGTGTATCGCCCAATCTGTACATATAGACGCGCTCCAGCAGTAACCGATCCTTTTGAACATCCTCTACATAATTCTCTTCATTTTCACTATCCCAGTCATATTCATCCGGGAAACCATTGACAAATTCCAGCACTTTCTTGAAATCCGCCGAATCAAAACTGCACTTTCCGCTGCTCTGATCGATAAATGCCTCGCCCGTAAAGGTCAGGCACATATCCAATGCGTCATCCTTCGCGCTCCAGTTGAACACCTTCGCATCAGGATACTGCTTTGCCAGATTCAGCAGATCATCCATCGTCCATCCGCTTTCCTTACCTACCAGCTTTGTTTTTCCCACATAAGTCTGCACATCAAAATTTTTCGGGATAAAGATCAGTTTCCCTTCAACCGTTCCCGCCTCCAACAGGTTCTCCAGGAAGTCGGACCGTTTTATACTGCTGCTCTGTTCCAGATAAACATTCAGATCCTCGAACACACCCTTCGCCGCAAGCGCTCTCAGATTTCCCAGATTATTCACAAGGATCAGATCGATTCCCTCTCCGGACGTGATCGCATTATTGAAGTTTGTGAGTGCTGTCTTGCCCGCCTCCTCGGAATAGTCCCCTTTGATCTCAAAGCTGCGCATATTGATGTGATATTCACTGCTTTGTTTATTAAACCGGATTGCTGCCGCTTTCAGCTCATAATCGTCGTACACGGAAGCGATGGTGATCTGCTTCTTCTGCACTGTCTCAGAGGTTTTTACCTTCGTAAAGATCGCCAGTGTCTCTCCCGAATAGTCATCATTTTCGATGAGTGCCGCGATCCGGCCATCCTCCATCTCCTCGTAACCGCGGACATAGGAACCCATAATATCGCAGTCCATCCATGCAAAAAGACTGGTAGACTGATTGTTCTGAACATCATATGCAAACACCTCAGAACCGTCAGACGCAAGGATATCTCCGGTGCTGCTCGGGCTAAAACTGCCGTATCCCGCCACAAAACCGGTATGCGGTTCTCCTAACGCTTTCTGATCGAATTCTATCGACTGCAGCAGAACGCCCTTGCTGCCGGTGTAATCATAATAGCTGAGATAGACCTTGCCGTCTTTTCCCATACCGCTCATACTCGGATAATTCCCGTTCAGATCCACGCTTCCCTGATATTTCAGATCCGCATCAAACAGATAGACCATGGCGTCACCGATCACATACAGCCGATTTTCCCTGTCACACAGTATTTTACTGACAAAGAAGTAGTCCTCCTGTATCCCCACTGCCTCTTTGACATTTATTTCAGATACCGACTGATAGTCTGCGTCAAAAACCATAAGCATCACATCCACTTTCGTCATTTCATCAGTATCGATGCTTGTGAATTTTTCTACCACGATCCCACCATCCGGACGAACCGCAAATGTGGGTACATAAGAACTTGCATCCTCCGATGTGGTCGTCGTATCAATGCGCACACTGCCCAGCTCTTTCTGATCCTGGATATTCTGCGCATAGATCACCGTAGCCTGTGTTTCTCCGTATTCACTTACCGGATAATAAATCTTATCTCCGACAATCTGCAGATTATAGGTGTCGGCATTCTCCCTGAGTTTCAGATCCTGATACTCTGCGGTATAGGTGTACTCTGAAGTTACACCGCCGTTTCCGTTCGTCCCGCCGTTCCCCTGATTCTGACTGCCTCCTTTGCCGCAGGCTGCCGCCATCAACATCATTGCCGATATCGTCACCACAGCGCAGGCTTTTCTCCAAAAATGTGTTTGTTTCATGTTTTTATCCCCTCGTATCGTTATTAATGAGCTACAGGATTGTTTACATACAGATCCTCTTTACCTCTGGCACGCAGTACCTCATCTTCTCCCAAATAATAAATAGCCCCGTCTGAAGCCACCCAGGTTCCGTCACCCTGATCTGCTACGGTTGTCGGAGTACCGTCTGCATGATAAACGGTTAAGGTTCCGCTTGCAGTCTGTGAATCACCATTCTTACTGACCGCATTAAATTCCGCTACATCAGCCGCAAGATATTCATCAAACAGCTTGTCAAACTTCTTCTTGCACTCTTCCTGCGTCATGGTTGAGTAATCACCGCCGTCATCGGATCTGTAAAGATAAGTCACAGTCCCGTTTCCATCGAAGGTTTCCCAGGCTTCCTCCATGGATACAATCTTGTCATTCATGACAGCAGACTTCCGTGCAAAGTGATTGCCGGCAGTATAAAGCTTTCCGTCCTTTACAGCCACAGGATACGAGGTTCCCCCCGAAGCGACATACCCCATATAGGCGGGAGCTCCGTCTTTGTAGAAAAAGACTTCTGCGTCAATGGCAGCCATGGACCCGCCGCCATTGTCAAAGGTTCCGCTTGCTACCAACAGCACATCTGTCCCGTCAACCTGTGCATTAGTATATCCACTTCCGTCCGTAAGTTTGTCTACGATCTGGGTGAAGGTATCACAGCCTGCGATGTCCGTCTGCATCACATGCTCCTCACCGCTACCTGCCTCGTCATCCGGTATGTCAGACGTCGGCTCATTCGCCGGCTCATACATCGCATTCGCGACGGAAACAATATCCACTCCGCTCAGATCCTTGTCCGCTGCGGAAAGGCTGTATGCAATCCCGATCTCAACATCGTACCATGTACACAACATTGCACTCTCTGACTCCGTCGTCACACTGACGCTCTTGCCGGTCATATTGCCGAAGCCCCATGCGGAAAGCGTCACATTCTCCGTTGACGCCCATTCATAGTTCATACCTGAGATATCCGCAGTCTCATCCGCACCGTTCTGCGCCCTTGCAGTAAAATCCTTTCCATCCAGCTTGAAATTCAGCTGCACTAACGGACTCAAAGCCGCAGAATCCGCTCCTGCCCCCTCTAACTTGCTCCATGCAATCTCTGTGGCTCCATCCGGTGCCTTGAACATTCTGGGACATACAGAAGCTGCTTCCTCTGCCGTGATCGTCACCCAGGGATTTGCAATCTGCGCACTCTCCTGCGTATTTGCCTGTGCTCCGCTCCCCGTCTGCACAGTTCCGGCATCTTTCTGACCGCAGGCGGCCGCTACTGTCATGGCAAGCCCAGCCATAATTGCACATAATGTTTTTCTTTTCATTCTTAATCTCCTCATATTCTTTTTTGGTGCTCAATTGCACTGAATGTCTATTATAACATGCCATGTCCATTAGATGTCCAATAGAATCTCACAGTTCTTCCAAAATAAACGGCAGCATATAAATTGGCTTCATCATCAGCATCCCCTCATTCTTCACATCTTTCTGCGACAGCAGATATTGCCTTGACACCTGCGCAGAATATTTGACCGCAAAAACACTGATTGATTCATGATACCGCACGCTGGATGATTTTATCTCAAGCGGCACAATTTTCGTTTTTGATGACAGCAGAAAATCTACCTCATAGCTGTGTGTGCTGTTACTCTTTCTCCATGTATGATAATACAGCTTTCTGTTTGTGGCTGCAATTATCTGAGCTACAGCGTTTTCATATAAATATCCAAGATTTACGCTCAGCTTATCGCTCAGGAGTTTTGCGTAAATATCTGCATACACTTCACTTTCATCATGAAACAGAAGTGTTGTAAACAATCCCGTATCTGCCAAATATAATTTGTAAGAATTCACGTCTTTCGTCAGGTTTAACGCCACTCCCGGATCCGTGGTATTGTACGAAATCAAAACAGTTTTAGAATCCAACAGTTCGGCAAAAATTTCCTTGTCTCTGGCTGTTGTTCTCTTCCTAAGCACCTTCGACATGACATATCTTTTTTTATTAGCGTTCAGCTGACTCGGAATTGCTTCATACATCTGCGCCAATCGTCCCGAATCGTCTATCTTCCGGAAATCATCTTCATATAACTGTATGATTTCACGTTTGATTCGGTCAATATACTCAAAATTCCTGCCATCCACATACGCCTGCACTGCCTGCGGCATCCCACCAACCGCCATATAAATCCTGAAATCCCGCATCAATTTTTGATTTAGTTGATTTCCCACCGAACGATTTGATTTGTAAAGTTCCCTCAGAGCAGAATAAGATTGATTTCCTACAGCCCACGTAAACTCCTCATAATCCATCGGGTAAACCGGAATTTTATGCTCCTCCGAAGGAATCACGATATCCTTGACATTTTTCTTAATACTGATCAACGATCCCGTCTCAATATAAAAATATCTGCCATCTGCTACCAGATATTTTATTGCCTGGCGAACAAGCGGAGCTCTCTGTATTTCGTCAAAGATGATTACAGACTCTCCCTTATAAAGCGTCACCCCTGCCACCAATTGCAGACGCAGGAAAAATACATCAAGATTTGCAATATCATCAAAGACTTCCAACATTTGCCCTGAAACATTCGCAAAATCAACTTTGATATATGATTTAAATTCACGTCGGGCAAACTCCTCCGCTATCGTGGATTTTCCCACACGTCTGGCTCCTTCCAGCATTGCCGCATATTGATTTCCATACATTTGTTTCCATTCTAAAAGTTGCGTGAATGCCTTTCTTTCAAACATAATTTTGCCTCCGAAGCATAATCCGCACCGCAAAGTGCAGTTTTTTCAAGCTAAGCATATCAAAATTATGCAGTTTTTTCAAGCTAATTTCGCTTGAGAAGTGCAGTTTTTTCAAGCTAATGTTTTCCGGGTGCCTGTGCTGCCTGCGGCTTGACCGGTCCCGTTTGCTTTCGTTCAAGCGTCTTCGCACTTACCTGAGACCCCAAAACCGCCTTGAGCTGATTCAGAGGTTTCAGATCCGCCCTGCGATCCGCGAAGGAAGCCTTGAGCGCTTCATCCCGACACTTGACGATATCCGCCTCCGAAACCTTTCCCTGCTGTGCGCTCTGCATCACCTGCCTGGCAAAGTGCTCATTGAACAGCTTTTTATCCAGATATTCCGCCTTAAATGCCCGGAATGATATACTGTTCCCCTCCGTTGCCTTCAACATCTTATCCATCGTAGCATCCAATATCTGAGCGCTTTTTTTCGCACCCAGCTTCCCGGCATTCTTTGCGCAAGCCACAACAGACGCCTGAATGAACAGGGAACGCTCCGCAGACTGCAGCAGTTTCTCCTGATAGTCAGCAGCCTTCGGATCCAGGGATTTCCGGTATGCCTCCTCCCGGTTTACGGCCTGCTGCACCTTTTCACGGGGCTGCTTCGCCGACTCCTTTGCTTCAGCCTCGCTGGCTGCTTTGATCGCCGCCTCCTTTGCCTTGGCCTCACTGACGGCTCTGATTGCGGCCTCTGTCTCCGCATTCTCCAGGTCCGCCTTCGCGTCCTCCACCGCCTGTTTCGCATCCTCGATCTTCTTGTCAAGCGCCATCAGCTGTCTGTTGATACCGCTTTCGAAAGCCATGACACCGCTGCCTAACGTATGAAGCGAGCCCTTTTGGGAGACGACAAAATACCCCAGCGATTCCGCCAGATTCCGTCTGGCCTGCCCGTTCTTCAGAATACCCCTGTGCCAGCTGCCGTCTATCCGCTTCCTGTATGCCCCCGCCGCTGCTCCAAGCTGTGTCATGAGATCCTCTACCTGCTGGGGACTCATGTTTTTATTGATCTTACTTACATTTTCCAGCGCACGCTCCATATTCTGGAATTCATCGGAATTATCTTTTCTTTGCTCTGCCAGCTTCCGAAGCGACTCCAGATAGTTCTTCGCCTGCTCCACTGTCTTATCCAGACTCTGCGTGTAAAGCTCTGTTCTCTGCTTTCTGTCGGTCAGCGCCGCCACGGTCCGTTCCCTGCCTGCAAGATTCTCCTGTATGCGCTCGTCCTCCGCAAATTCCTCACGCACCAGTCCTCTGCGGAACTTTCTCAAATTGTCCGGTCCGCCTGCCACCAGTTCACTGATTTCCCTGTTAGACAGCTTTACAAAATTGTCGGATTTTAAAAAATCGTCCGCACGGGTCAATATGGTTTCCTCGTGGAACGGAATCCGGCTCTCCCGCAGGGCATCTGCCGCCATCGCTCTGGCGACATGCATCCGCTGCTCCTCAAAGGAGAGATTTAACACATCCACTCCAAGGTTTGAGCGAATGTATTCCTGATATCCCACCACCGGCGCCTCCGTTCTCCCGAAAGCGTGTGACAACGGTTCCGACTTTACCACCTCATAGACCACATCCGCATTTACATCGGTCTTCAACTCATCACAGGCTGTCTGGATCCCCTCTGACTCCCTCGCCTGAATAAGCGGATCCGCCACATTTTTGATCCATTCACGAATGCTTTTCGGCGGCTTGTAATCCCTGTCGTTATTGAGCAGCACACCTACGCCGAAGACCTTTTGCTCCGCCGCGGGAAGGTTGTGTCGCACGACATCGATCCCGATATTCTGATAATGCATCGCCGACTTTTGGCTGTACGCCTGAAAAGCAGTCTTTAATACTTCCTCTTCTGCGATTACCGAATCACTCGGACTGCCTTTCTTTTGCCCGCAGATCCCTTCAAAAACAGAATAGGCGTTGCTGTCAAGCCCCACATCGTTGCCGCGTTCCTTCAACTCCCGCACATACTCCCCGGCCTGTTCCTCATTCATAAATGCCTGTCTGCAGAAATCCCGCATCGTCATTTTCCTAAACACATCCCGATCCGCAAGAAAGGAGCTCTCAAAATTCAGGGAATCCGGCTGATCAAGACCGCTGTTTAAAGCATATTGCAGCGCCTGATTGCCCTGAACAATATACTGCGCTCTGCTGCGCATATTTCTCGCAAGATATTCCGCCTTTGCCTCCTTATCGGGATCATCCTTCAGCAGATCACTCTCCAGCCACTTCTGATACTCCCTCCCCGCCTCATAGGAAGCTCTGGCATTGATCACGCCCATCTTCTGATAAACCGCTCTTTGCTCATCCACCGTCGAGAACTGAAACAATTCGTCCTTAATGCCGTTTTCCACCGATTCCAAAAGATCATTGGCCATCAGGGCTTCCGGATCATGCCGGTCGTCTACCGCGTCAAGCTCGTCGTCCATTTTGCCCTGATCCTCATCCTTCATGCCGGCTACCGCATAGCGCTCCCGGATCTTTAGCTTCTCCTGATTTTTGCGATCCCTGTCCAAAGCGCTTACAGCCGCTGCATATCCCTCATACAGAACACCATACCACAGCCTGTCATAGACATCGCCCTGTCTCTCCATCTTTTTTTCGACCTGTGTCGCAGCCTTCTTATACTCCGGACTCGCATGGCGTTCGTCTTCCCATTCGTTACGATATGGCATATCTAAGATCCTCCTCTTACCGGTTAGTCAATAGAATCTCACAGTTATAAGATTTCAATATTTACAACCGTTTCCCCCATTTCCTCACGCAGCCGTTCCCTGATACGTTTCGTGGCATCCTGTACCTCCGCATAAGTCATCTGCGGGGGAAAACACATTTCAATGTCTATGTACTTGTGCTTTCCGCTGACACGGCTTTTGATCTTGCCCCAATCCTCGTAAGTGCCCATAAACTCGCCCAACACCTGCAGGATCTTCATCTGATCCTCCTCTTCCAGCGTCAGATCCGCGAGCTCCATCACCGCTCCCTTCAGGTGATGCAGCACAATGAACGCAAACGGCACAGAAACCAGTATACACATAAGCGGCGAAACATATCGGATCCACTCTTTATACGCAAACATCACTTCCATGGCGAGCGCCGTCAGCGAGATAAAATCAAACACAAACTCCTTTTGGGCGCTCAGATACGCCGTGTGCAGCATCCTGCTGTGTTCCTGCTCCGCCAGTTTTTTCTGCTGGAAAAAAAGAAACAGATCGATCCCCAGACCGATCAGGCTCACGACCAGAGCAAACAACACCTGCTTTTCTCCTTCCGGAGGGTTGATCAGCTCTGTCACCGCAAAACACAGCACACAGAGCAGTCCGGAAAGGTCAAACATTTCACAGCCAAACGCCGTGATCGCCTCCACCTTTCCCGTCCCATAATTGAACATGAATTTCAGGTTTTTACCAAGCTTTCTGGACAGCACCGCAAGCAGTATCCCCGGTATCAGGATACTGGCGCTCTCGACGAATTCCACCCAGACAACCACGGATTTACTCGCCGTTGCCGCAAGAAAAGAAGTCACAAACTCAGGAATGCGCCACAAGATCAATAACAGCGCCAGCCGCTGTTCCCTTTGCATCACACTATTTTTCATTTCAGTCTCTGCTTTTCCTCATATATCTTTTATACCAGTCTGCCCGGCACCTTCTTCGCGGGTTCCAACGCCTTGCTGACCTCTTTTGCCACCGTCCTTTTCTGGAAATCAAGATTACCGAACTTCTTTTGGGCTTTCTCCGGTGACAGTTTTTCTATGCCTTCCCTGCGAAGCGCGTTTTTCATTGCCTGCCTGTATGCGTCCGGTCCTTTTGGTGTCCCCAGCGCCTTCAGGTCAGGAGGCGTTTCCATATGCTTTCTTCTGGCATTTGCCTCGTACACATCCCTGTAAATCTGACCGCCGGCACGCACCTCCGCCTCTCTGATATCCTTCTCCGCCTCATCGCTCTGCGCCACTGCACCGAAGTAATTATCCTGCACCCGATCCCTGATATAGGTATCCAACAGGATATCCGCATACAGGGATATTCTCTGTTCATCCGTGAATTCCCTGCCTGACTTTAACTGCTCCTCGGCTCTGGCTGCGCGGCCTCTGATCCTGCCGGCTTCCACGGCAGCGCCTGTGATTGCGATATCCTCCTCCGTAAGTCCCGCTTTTTTCGCATGCTCCATCAGCGCAGGATCCCCTGTGAGCATCTGCAGCATCCGCGCCTTTTGCTCGCCTTCATAAACCCATTTATCATCTAACGTCTCCGCACATCTGGTCTGCGCCGCCATCTCATGCAGTGCTTCTCCCAAAAGCTTTCCGAGAGGTTCTTTATCTCCGTAACGATAGGACTCCAGCACACTGTGTGCTTTCTCTCTGCTATATTGCACGGCGCCCAGATAGGCACCGACCTCTTTCCCCACGGCCAGATCCGTGGTGAAATTCGCTCTGGTCGCAAGCACGTTATCCTGCGGATTCATACGGGGCACGGGGCTACCCTTCATAGCAGCCTCCGAAGACATTGCCGCCGCGTATGCCACTGCAGTAAATTCCCTGCCGGTGAGCGGTTTTCCGGAGACTCCGGTCAGATTACTGATGTCCAAGTCTGCCAGCCCTTCCTTCGCGGATACCGGTCCGTAATAACTCTCCAGCGTCTCCATGCACATCTCCTCTTCCTCATTCACAGGCATGCTTCTGGTCATCGCAGACACCTTTCGCCGGTATTGATCCACCGTAATATAGTTCGGATCGTTCCTCTTGCCGGTAAGTCCTCTCTTTTTGTTGATCCGCTCCACAAGCGACTGAAATTCCGCCCGGTCCATGACACTGCCAAGCAGAGTCATCGTGGCGTCAAACCGATCCTTCCCGAATTCGCTGGAACGCACCTTTTCCTTTCCGGCAATATATTTTAACCCGGTTTGGATCAGCGTCTGTTTCGCGGAATCCAGATATTCCGCCGAAGCATCTTGTCCATTTAACGCGTCTGCGTAATTCTTTAACGTCGTCATCATCCGTGAAAACTCTTCGCTGTTGTTCCGATGCCACCAGGTCTTGTTCTGACCGCCTGCGGACAACCGCTCGAAACCGGATTGCATGATACAGGGGAGTTCTGCCGCATCATTTGCAAGCCTCACGCTGCCCCGAAGGCCGGCTGTCTCCAGCTGCCTGCCCAGCTGTTCTATTGCATGGTCACTGTGCGCGGCTTCCGCTGACGCTGCCTGTCTGCCCTGTTCATAATATCTCCGCATTGTCGCGTGCTCCGGCTTTTTCAGTTTCTGTTCAAGCCGCTTCTGCGCATCGTCTGTCACGGACAGAAATGCCTCCTGCTTCGCCTCTCTGCCCTCTGCCTTTTTCCCCAGCGTTTTGAGAACGGTATCGATCATCTCCTCCGGGATCAGGCCCTCCTTCAGGACTTTGTCCTTCATGAAATTCCGGGTTTTTTGCAGCATGTAACTCTCCGCCGACAGTGCCTCCTCCCTGTTCTCCCCGGTCGATTCCATCACTTTACCAAGCTGCGCTGTCTGCTTTGCGATTTCGTATACATAAGCGCTGAGCCGCTTATCCATTTTGCGCATATCCGGATTTCCGTTCTCATCCTTCGGTGAGAAATAATCCCGAATCAGTTCCTTTCTGCAGTTTTCCAACTCCTCCGGAAGGTACACCTGACCGGAGTATGTTGTGAAACCGATCAGAAACCGGATCTTTTCCTGCCCGGAAAGTGTTGCGTAATACGCTTTGATTGACTCTGGCTGTGCCATGTTTCGATCCCCCTCTATTTCGCCTGCTTGAGTTCTTTCTTATTCTCCAGCTCTTTTTTCTTTTCCTGCTGCTTCTGGTTCTCCTTCTTGGCCTTCTGATTCTTGATCAGCTTATCGTTAAAGTCTTTCGCTACCCTCTTCACGGACTCCGGATTCTTGGCGAACTGTTTACAGTTAAGCGGGGTCAGCTTGTCATTCGGGAGCGCGGCCTTGAACTCCTTGGAATTCGCAAGGTTCTTAACGGCATTCGCATACGCGGTAGACTTGCGCAGATTCTTTTTTTCATTATCAGGCATATCTTTCAGCCGCTCCTCCAGCACCAACGCCGCCATTGCCCTTCTGGCTTCTTTCTTATCCAGCTCCGTCATAAAGCTCTTCTGCGAGATCTGCGCCAGCTTCTGCGTCGCTGCCAACGAAGCGCGGGCCGCATGTTTCTCATACCCCGCCTTATCCTTTGCGTTTGTTTTAAGATTCTTTACCCGCTCGTCAAAATTCTTTTTCTCCTCTTTGGATGTGCCGTCCAGCTTCTTCTCCATCTTTTCCAGCTTGCGGATGCGCAGCTCCAGATTCCGATGCGCCTGTTTCATGGCTTCCACACGTTTCTTTGTCTTGGGGTTTTTGTCCAGATCCTTATCTTTCTTGCCGTTCAGATACACATCGATCGCCTTCTGGGCATCCTGCATCTCCTCTTTCATCTTCTTGATCTCATCGAGACCAGGTTCATAATCCGCCCCCTTCTCTTCCAGTATGGACCATTTATTATAAGACCTCGCATACTTCGTCATGCCGTTTTTAAAGGCTCTGCTTCCGAAATGCACATGCTGTGTTGCAACATCAAGCTCCGTCTCTGCATCCATGGCTTGATCGCCAAGATCCTTATAGGACAACTTCTCTGCTTCCGCAGACAGCGCCTTCCGCCTGTCGTTCAGGATCTGCTTCTGGGCAACGACGTGATTCTTGGCACCCATCATGGCTGACATGCGGTTTACCTCACGCTTGGAATTCATGCCCTCCTGCTGTCTGTTGAACATATAGGCATCCACCGCCTTCTCCGCTTTGTTGTTCAGGCGCTCCAGTTCGTTTAACTCGTAGGAATCCGGCTGATAATCCTTGCCCTTTGCCTGAATCTTCTCCCAAAACTTCTGCTGCTCCTCGACAGCCTTCATTGCAGCCCTGTACTCCGAACTGCCGATAAAGAATCCCTCGTTCGCTTTCTTCATGTTGTCCAGTCGGGTGTTGGTATCTGCCAGTGCCTTGTCCGGATCGTATGTAATCTCCTTCTCCTCGTTCGCTTTCTCCCACTCGGCAATCTTGCGCAGCATCTTGTTCATATTGTCCCGGCCACGCCCCATCGCACGTTTACGCGCGTTGGCCGTGGCATTGGTCATATCGTCGCCCTTCATGAGAAGATAAGCGTCCGTCTTCGTCTGCGCATTTAGGATACTGTTCTTCATCCACTGGATGTCTGCGGGATTCGGTACCTTATCCTTGAACTTCACATCCACCATGTGGTTCCAGTCTTCGTTGAGCTGTTTATAGGCATCCCTGGCGTCATCGTACTCTGAGCTGCCGAACCACACGCCCTTGTCTGCCGCAGCCATCTCTTTTTCAATGCTCGCGGATTCCTTCTGCAGATCCGCCACGGAGGGCGCCGGTTCTTCCGCCATCCGCTCACTCAATGCATTGTCCAATGCCCGCATCTGCCTGGAAGTGGTGGCTTTCGCCCGATGCATGGCTCCCATCCGATCCTCCGAGGTCTTGGAAAGCTTCTTCCCCTTTGCCTCCAGATCCTTTTTCTCCTGTTCCTTATTCTCCAGATAGGTGTCGATCAGCATATCCTCATTTGCCAGCAATTGATTCGCCTTCTGGATCTCATAATCGGACATCTGGTAGTTCGGATCCTCTTTTTTCCTTTTTACCAGATCCTCCCAGAGCTTGACATCCTGCTCCATCTGTTTCTTGGCGTACTTATATTCCTCGCTGCCCCTGCCGAACCACAGACTCTCTTCTTCCAGCATCTTGTAGGTCCGCTTCGCTTCCAGATACAGCTTTTCAAAATCTATGTCATTTCGTTTTTCCGGCTCTTTCTGCTCTTCTTTCTTCTCAGGTTCTTTCTGTTCTTCCTGCTTCTCGGGATCTTTCTGCTCTTCCTGCTTCTTGGGCTCTTTCTGTTCTTCTTTCTTCTCAGGCTCTTTCTGTTCTTCCTGCTCCTTCGGCATTTTCCGCTCCTCCTTCTCGGGCTCTTTCTGCTCCTCCTTCGCCTGTTCCTGCTGTTCCGGTGCCTTTTGTTCTTCCTGCTTCTCCGGCGCCTTTTGTTCTTCCTGCAGGTTTTCTTCCTCTGCTACCGGCGGCTCCGGCACAGGCACTTTAGCGTTGAAGTCATAATGGTAGCCTTCCCCTGCCTTATTCAGCATATCCTGAAAATACAGCACAGAGCCTCTCTGTTCTTCCTCAAAATCGATTGGCTGATCCTTCTTGGCCGGCTCCAAAAACTCCTCTCTGACCTCATTGCGAACAGAAATCTCCCAATCTTTGGCAAGCTCCGCAGTGAAGTCCTTGCGCTCGATCATCATCCTTGCCCATGCCTCAGTCCTGGGGTGTTTCCCGTCGCAAAGATTGAACATTGCGCGGACAGTATTATCCTTTTCGGCATTCGGCCAGCCGTTGGCACTCAATTTCTGATGGAACTGATACCAGTTCAAGCCACCCACCTGCCTGTCGGGATCTATAATGGGAATCCTATCCGGATCCTCCTCTTGAACCGCATTCTCCTCCTGTCTTTGTTTCTCCTCGACCTTTTCTTCGACCTTCTCTTCTTCTGCTTTCTCTTCTTTGGCCTTTTCTTCTTTGACTTTCTCTTCTTCGGCTTTCTCTTCTTCGGCCGGTTTCTCTTCGGCTTTCTCTTCTTCCTGTTCCGGCTGCGCCTGCTCCTTGCGATATTGCTCCGCCGCTGCTTTCAGATCATTCAGGGTATTCTCATCCACATCTGTTTTAAGTTTGTCAAAGGCTGCCCTTTTGATTGCGTTATCCAGCCGTTCAGGAAACGTCAGATAGTACATAAGGAATGTCTGAAGCAGATTCTCCCGGAATCCTTCCTGCCCCAACTCATGATCCTTAAACTTGCCCTCTGTGATCTCATTCGCAGCCTCAACCATACCTTGTTCATTCGGATCATATAAATTAATAAAGGAACGGATTGCATCATCCTCTTCGGCTGCCTCCCAGCCCGCATTCTTTGCAGCCTCTATAAACGAAGCCGCTTTCATCCCGTTTATTTCCTTTTCCGGATCGATGGTAAGCACATTTTCTTTTTGATTGATCGGCTCCTTCTCCAAACCTGCTCTATAAATATAATCCTTTGCGGAAGCCTCCAAGGGGGTATTCGTCGCGATCAGTCTGGAGTAACTATACATCAGTCCCTGTAGCGCATCCTGATACATCGGAATGTTTTCCTCTGCGATCGGTCCGCTCATCAAGGTTTCCAAAAGCGGATTCGCATGCTGTGAGACATCTATAAGCTGATCTCCTGCGTCAGCCACGGTATCAGACAGCATAATGAACGCACGCAGCGTGTCATTCTTCGTTGCATCCTTCCATCCCTTTGCCTCGATTTCTTTCAGCAGATCCTCGGCTCGTCTGCCCATGACCATTTTGTCGGGGTCGATCTTTACAGTTGCGCTGTTGTTGTTAATATCAAATCCGTCCATATTTTCCTCCTTGCTCCTGACTGACTCTTTCTGATCTCAATACCCTAATTTTTCCAGTTCGGTTGCGTTCGGTCACTTCAATCCCGGCTTCTTGGGCGCCTGATTCTTCCGCGTATCTGCAAATTTCAGTTTTCCCGTGACCGCTGCCTTCTTCGCAATCTCTTCCTTGGTCTGCGGTTTCTGGATCGCCTCATACTTCAGAACGCTCTTTCGCAGCTTCAGCGCATAGTCAATCCTCCTCTGCTCATATGCATGTTTGCCTTTGCCTACAAGCTCTTCCGGGGTTTTGACTCCCTTTTCTTTCATTTTCCTCTGCAGATATGCTTCATTTGCTTTTTTGACCTGTTCCATGGCACGATCCGCCTTTTCCAGCTGTGCTTTCACTCTGGGATCATCCCGGGTGACACCCTCCAGATCTTTCCCAATCTCACGCTTGATCCTTTTCGAAATCTTTTCCGCATTTTCTACCGCCGAGACCATGGAGCGCCATTCCCCCGAGCTGCGCAGAAACTTGCTCAGACCACTCACCTCAAATCCGGTCACCTCATTCTTCAGCATACGGGACATATCACCCATGGATTCGCTGATACCGCCGGCCGCAAATTGACGGTCAGTGGTGCTGACCTCATCGAACTGCTTTGTCTCGGGTCTTGCCGCGTCGGGATCATACGCATACTGCTTGCGCGCCTTTTTCATCTGCACATCCATGTACTGCTTCACATTCTGGAACAAGGTATGTTTGCCCTTCGCCAGTGTATCAAAGGGAATCTGTTCCAGATCCTTCGGCTCCACTATGCAGAGTGTCGTCCCCGCCGATTCAATCTCCTCCGCGCTCTTGGCCGGTTTCCCGTTTACAATGGCCTTTTTCAGATCATTCAGTCTCTGGCAGGAAGCTTCGATTTCCGCCTCTGTGAGCCCCCGTCCGCGCAGGGAGAATTTCAACATTTCCGGTGAGATGTTAGAGATCTTCCTCGCCATGGGACCGGAAATCACCTTAAGCTGCTCCACACCGCCCAGACGGAAAACACCATTTTTTCCAATTGGAGTTACTCCGAAGGAGGTATCATTATCAAACGCCACTACATCTGTAACCTTACCTTGATCATCCACCTGATAGGTCATATTTCCGCCATGACGGTCCACGTTTCCAGAGAGGAAATCCAGGATCTGCAGATCCGCCAGCGAACGGTTCGCTTTGCAGGGACTGCCGAAGGGATCGTCGCAAACATGCTGAAAGAGCTTTGCGCCCCCTTTGCCCATCAGATCCAGACCATCCGCGAACTCCATGAAGGTGCCTTCCACTTCATTTCCGTCTTCATCCAGATACTTCATGTTGACAGATCTGGCACACATACTGCTCAGTCCGAGCACTCCCGCCATGGCACTCATGGCACTGTTGCGATGATCCACCCTGTCTCCGTCCTTAAGTCCCAGATCACGCGCATTGACGGTATCGGACAGATTTTCCTTTGTCCCCTTCCTCATGCCCTCTTTCAGCTCGTCCGCTACTTCCTCCGGCTGCTGCATAATATCCACCCCGATCTTCTGCAGTGTCACGATGGGGTCTTTATCACTCATCACCTCATTGTACAGGAAGCCGATAAGCTGCTCCTCCGGCACCTGTGCCGGCTCCTGTCCGTAAAGCTTTTGGCCTTCCTGCCGCAGATACTCCCTGAACTTGGGGAGGATGTTTCTGATGGGTTCCTTGAGCTTATCAGCCACCATATCATTCGTGATCTGTTCCGGTGTTTTACCGGGAAAAGCTCCCTGCCTGATCAGTGCCGTTTTGTAAGGTGCCATTGCATTGCGCACCTCCGGCTTATCATAATATGCCAGAGCACTCTCTATCATCCTGTCAAAATCCTGTTTCACGGATACATAGGACGCCTTGGTAAAAACACCCCTGCGCCTTTTTCCGTCTGCATCCACCACAGTCATGGGAATACGACCGGAGAGCTTATTGGTCATGATGCCGATCTTCTTCCCCCTAAAATCGACCACCTGCGTTCTGGCACTCTGCTGGATCTCCGGAAAGGACATCGGCGTTTTCTCCGGATCATAGAGTCCAAGCATATCATGATCCCGCGAAAGCAATCCCTGCATACGACTAACCACCGCCGGAATCCCGGCACGCATATTGGCTTCCTTCCTCTGGGCATCCGCCAGAAACGTCTCGCCTGCAACAGCCGCCTCATTCATCGCCTGCAGGATCTGATTCTTGCCATCCTCATCCAGTGTGGGCGGGATGCCGAATTCCTCATCGATCTCAGAATATTGATCCATAAGCGTATTCAACTGTTTCAGCTTATCGATGTATTGTTTAAAAATCTCTTTACTTGCCGGAGCAATTCCGTCCTGCTCCATCTGCTCAAGTTCTTTCATCAATGTCTGACGCTCGGCGTAGGATGGAAATTCCGGTATGTTTTTCGGATCTGGCATTTATCATTTCTCCTTTTTGTTTTGTTGTCCGACCTGTCATCATGAAATCAGGTTGTCCCATCAATTTATAAATCATATTCCCCGTTGCTGAATCTGTTTCTTTTGCGTTTCCACCTGCTTCGTCAGTTTTCTGGAGTTTACCTTTGAGCCGAGGATCGCGGAGAGCTCATCCAGCTTTTTCGTGTCCTTGCCCTTGTAATTCTGATAGCAGGCTGTCAGTGCCTCGTCGCGGAACTTTACGATATCCGCATGCCCGGTCTTACCCTGCGCCGCGCCCTCAAGCACTCTGTCGCGGAATTCCCTGTTAAAATCCTTGTCGGTCAGGTGCTCCGCCATGAAAGCACGGGCCTTGATAGAGCTCTTATTCAAAACGGTCAGACCCTTTTCCAGGGCTTCCTTGCCCATCTTCTCACCGCTGACCAGTCCCTTTTTGATGCTGGCCTGGCAAAGACACTCCACGTACAACGATTTCGCAACGGAATTCATGTATCTGCTCTTCTCCGTCTCATCTTTGATGTCAAGACCGTTGCGATATTTCAGCTCCTTCTCGTTCACTGCTATAAGCATCTCATTGTTCGAAAGATTCGTTTCTATTAGCTCCTTGTCCCTGTCTGAGAGCAGCTTATCCGCAAGCTTTTTGCCTGTTCCCTGCGCTTTCAGATCCTCCGCAAGCTTCCTGCCTTCCTTCTGTTCCGGCGCCTCGTCAAAGCCGAATTTCTCCTTGAGACTGCCCTCCTTCTTCCGGGGTGCAGCCTGTCTGTCCGCTTCTTCCTTCGCCTTGAACGTGCCCTCCAGAATGCCCTGCACCACGTCGTCATGGACAATGCCACCGATGGAATTGCCCCGTTTCTCCAGGGCGCGCTCCTGCTCAATCTCGGCGCGGTAATCCTCGATCTGCTTTCTCATGTTGCCGATCTTGCCCATCGCCTTTTCGAAGACATATTCATCCCCTGTCTTGTCGGGATCCTTTACCTCCACCTTGAACAGATCCGCCACGGCGCCAATGGTATCCTCATATTCACGCTGTTCCAGGGACTGGTATCTGGTGCGGAGGAGCTTGTCCACACGCTCCATGGCTATGATTTTGTCATAGGTTGCGTCTTGCTCATTCACGCCGTCCTTCGCCTTATGTACGCGATAGCGGTTAATGTTATTGAGCACTTTGTTGACGGTCTTAACGTAGGCTGCCTTCGCCTTCTCGTTATCCGGCTCCTCCCGCAGTACTTTTTTCACGTCCGCAATGGATTTCATGATGCTGTTGTACTCGGAGGAGTTCCTTTTCACGCGCATGGAGGGCTCTTTTAACATGTCGTAACAGGTTTCCAGAATCTTGATCTCCTTCTCCCGCATCGCCGCGTCAAACGCTGCGTCCTCCTTCAAAGACTCCACCAGCACGGGCTGCTTATCCTTGTCCAGCAGCTTGCAGACATTCTCATCCCGCAGCTTTACCTCATAGAGGTTATGACGGAACTGATTCAGTTTTTCAACCAGTTCCTTGTTACGATTGATCCTGTCCATCTCCTCCCTGACATCCTCCAGCATATAACCCATGCCGTGTCTGGAGCGGTACATTACGTCAAAGGCATTCTGGAAAGCATCCTTGTTCTCCTGATAGAGCGTTTTCGTCTCCTGGGCCTTACTGATCAGCGCCTGGTACTCCTCCTTGGACCAGATGTCCCTGTCCACCTCCGGGATCTCCAGGTCGCCGTCCATATTGAATACCTTCACGACCTCTCCGTCCACGACCTTCGATTCCACGCCGTTTTTGACGAGGAAGAAATTGTCAATCAGATCATAGCCGTTCCGATCCAGCCAGCTGCTGAGGCCCCATGCATCCACATCCGCAATGTGCTCTCTGCCCTTTTCCGCAAATTCCTTTTCAATGCCGATCAACCCCGTCATCACCTGGAGGAATTCCCTTTGATTGAACTCCCTGAGAAGCTCTTCTTCTCCTTCCTGCCCGGCAAACGCCAACTCTCCTACAGTGATGGGCGTACAGACCTCAGCCGGATCGATGCCGTTTTCCCGCAGATAATGGGAATAGGCGCCGGAATCCTGATACTCCTCCCAGATCATGCCGGCCTTAGTCATCCGATCGATCACATCCCGCATCTCCTGCACGTCTTCCCGGGTGATTCTGCCCTGCCCGTTGGACATCCAGAATTCATCCTTCAGGTTCTCCTCGTTTAAAAGATCTGCGGGATTCTTTACGTTCTTTTCTCCGATCTTGTTTAGGATGTCCATCTTCTCCTTGTAGGTGGCCTCATCCATGGTGTTTAGTCTGTCAATGTTCTTCATGCCAAGGAAATGGAACTCCGCGTTTTGCCAGTCGCCGCCGTTCTTGACAGCCTGAACAAATTCCCGGTTCATGGGATTTCTCAAAAGATATTGCATCGCTTTGATGTCCTTGTCCGCCTGAATCAGGTTATCCCGCGCGTGGAACTTGTCGGGGTCGGCTTCCCTCTCCCGGTCAAGCAGCTCCATCAGTTCCTCCATGGTATGATGATCCTCGTCCTTGATCTTCGTCCCCCAAGTGGGTTCCACTCCATTCTCCGTATTGTACTCATCCAGCCCCAGTTCGATGAAGCGTTTCATGTATTCCCGCGACTTCACGGTTCTGCGCCCTTCGGCCTCCAGATCCTTCTTCCGCTGCTCCTCACGCTGTGCCAGCTCCGCCTCGAGTTCTGCCTGCCTGCGGGCTTCCTCCGCCTTCGCTCTTTCTTCCTCGATTTCCTTCTGCCGCTGCCGCTCCTCTTCCTCTTTTCTTACCTCCTCGTCGTGCTCTCTCTGCGCCTTCTCCATGGCCTCTTTGGAGTATTTGCCGATGCCCTCCCGCTGTTGCCTCTCGTCCTCAAGCATTTCGGCTTTCTTCTGCTCCCACCATTCACGGCCATAATATATGTTATCATGCCCCTCGGCCCATTTATCCCAGAGTCTCTGGTTTTCCGCTTCCTCGAGCCTCCTTTGCTCCCGCGCACTCTCTGCCTGTTTCTCCCGCTCCATCTTCTCACGGAGCTCCTGCGCTTCCTTCTCCCTTTGGATCCTGCGCTCCTCGGCGCGCCTTTGCCTCTCTGCTTCCTCTCGAACTCTCTGCTCGCGCTGTGCTTCCTCCTGTGCCTTGCGCTCTGCCTCCTGCCTCCGGGCTTCCTGTGCAATTCTTTCTTCCAGCGCCTTCCGCTCCTCCTGAAGGGACTTTACTTCCTCCTCCAGTCCGGTCAGATCCAGATCTTTCGTCTCCGCATACTCCAAAACCTCCCTGATCAGGTCTGCACGTTCCTTATCCGTGGTCACCCTGTTTTCATAGAGGCTTGCAGGAATCAAAGTACTAAAGTCGTCCCTTGCGCCAATCTTCCAGAAGGCGGCAATGATCTTCTCATCCCCTTCTTTATTCCAGCCTGAGCTTTGCAGGTTATCATAAATATCATCCCTGTCCCAGAACCCATCCACGGAAGTTTCGGGTCCCCATAGCTTATCGTATTCCTCTTTTGATAGATTCTGATCGTTTTTCGGTAAAGACATCTTGTTTTTCCTCCTTTTTGTGAGGGCAATTTATTTTTCTGATCATAATCCTGATTCTGAATACCCTGATTTTTCCCGTTTGGTTGCGTCCGTCAGGTCTGTTACCGCCTTAACAGCCACTTCCATGCAGTTTTATCCAGAGGCAATGATTTTAAACCGCTGTTTGCCTCATTGCATTTATCACACCCCGGGTGCTTTAAACCCCGGTTGTTTGTCCTTCTGGTCAGCTAATTTGGCGTCGGTCACCTTGGCATCCGTTTTCTGTTTTTTCTCTTGTTCCGCGGCTTTGCGCTTCTGTTCCTCCGCCCTGGTCTGCTTCAGCGTCTTCGCATGCTTGACGCCTGCCCCCGGCATGCCCTTCTTCTGTGCTTTTACTTCCAGACCAAAGGCGTGCAGCAGCGTCTGGTCATCAACAAGCTTCGCCAGATGCTGCACGGACTCCAATTTTCCTCTCAGATCTTTGTTCACGCCGGGTTCGCCGTCTGCAAGCTGCTTCTGATGCTCCGCCCATTCCTCATGGATCTCCTCCAACAGGGGTTTTACCACCGCCTGGAAGCTCTTGTCCCGCATCATCTTATTCACAAAAACAATATCATTCATACCGGCAGGTACCACTCCGTCTCTGGATTTGATCAGATCCAGTGCCACCGGATAGGCAATCGCCCGCAGCAGCTCCTTCTCTGCCTTTTCTCCCGCTTCAGGATCCTTCCACTTCGGAATGTTTTCAAGGATCGTTTTCTCCAGATTGTCTCTGTACCCTGCTCTCATCAGATCGATCCCCTGCAACTTGAACTGTCTCTTACTGTCATCAGCCCCAAGATGCTCCGCCATATCCTGATAAAACTCTGCATGACGGTTCCGTCCTTCATCTGCCTGTCTGACGCTTTGCCTGCCCTCCGGCTCGATATTGACATCGCCCAGCTTCTCTGCCTGCTTCGGATCCTGCAGGGACTCCTTGACCTTGCCGGGAAGAGGTGTCAATCCGCGATCCTGCGTGGCCTCGGTGCGGATCGCACTGCTGTAAGCTGCACTCCACTCCTCGTTGTTCAGATCGTCCCGCTCCAGATTCGGATCCTGCTCCAGGCGGAACCGGATATAATCCTCCAGACTCTTGAGATGCCCCTCATACGCCCGGTTCTGCACCCTTTCATTGATCATCTTAAGGTCACGGGCACGCTGTTCGGGATCAATGGTGCTCATAAATTCGGGCAGCGCTTCCTTTTTGATATTCTTTGTCAGATCCGCACCCAGTGCCGTGAGCTGTTCATAGCGTTTCACCAGATAGCTTTCAGTCACTTCCTTCGCGCGATATCCGTCCGCCAGCTGCTGCATCCGCTCATTGATCATCTCCGTAAGCTCCCTGCGAAGCTCCTGCACACGCTCATTCATCATCTCCGTAAGTTCCTTCGATTCACCTTTGCGGGACACAAGCTTCGACTCCAGCTTGTTTAACTTCGCCTGCTTCGCCATATATTCCTTCCGGAACTGATTATCCGCATCCAGCTCGCGCTGCGCAAGGGACTTCTGCTCTGCGTCAAAGGCAGTCTGCCACTTCCGGTACCGGTCCGTATTGGCAGTCACGTGATTCGCATCAATTCCCAGATCCTTGTCAGCACCTAACGCAAGCTGTTCCAGATCCTTATACTCCTGCCGCTCCCTGTCCTCCGGATGTGCCATCAGATAGTCCAGCATTGCCTCCTGCACCAGAGACTTCACCATGGAATATTCGCAATTTTTTGCATCCTCTATGATCTCATTGTATTGCTTTGTCAGATTTGCGTATTGATCCTTCTTCTCCAACAGTCCCTGATAGTTCAGCGGATCCGGAATCCTTACACCTCTTTCATCCATATGGACATAGGGCAGATGCTTCTTCTTGATGGGACCGCCCTCCAAAAAGGCTGCCTTGAGACCATCCTTCATCCGCTCCACCAGATCAGCTTCCATATTTTTGCCAAAGTGCACCTGTGTAAAGGCATCATTGTAGAACTTCAGCTCATTGACCTCCTTGTTGATCAAAACATCCACAAGCTGGCCCACATGCTGCTGATAGCGCATCATCTCTTCCCGTCTGTGAGGATCGGTCTCTAAGAGGAATACTCCCTGTAGGCCTCTGCCCACTGCAAGCCCTACCTCGCCGCCGGTGGTCGCCTTCATGAAGTTATTGGAAAGTCCCATATCCTCCTGCTCTATAAACTCATTGAAGGATTCCATAAAGTTCTTGTGCTCCTTCGTGAAAGCTTCCACGCCCTTTTGGGCGATTGTTTTCTGGAAGCTCTCGTACATGCACTTGCCGGGATTGCGCAGATATTCCTCAATGGAGACTCCCAGACGCTTCGCGTAATCGCCCACCTGGAACAGACCGTTGAATTTGCTGTCCGTCAGATAATCTCCGGAAAATTCCACAGGAATCGCCGTATCTCCGGTGTTTCGGATGGTATCCACATTGCCGGCCACAAAAACCTCTCCCGGGAATGCCTTCCTGATCATCTCATGGATCTCCTGCACCTGGGCGTGCACCTTCTCATATGCCTCATTGGCCGCCGCAATCTTCTCAATATCCCCGGAATCCACTGCCGCCTGCAGCTCCTTTTTGGCCGTCACAAGCTTTTGGTAGCCATAAATCTTTGTCCCCTGTTCGGCACCGGACTGGCCTGTGATAAACCCGTACTCCTCCATCTTGTGAATGATATCGACAGCATTCCTCGCCACATCCTCTGATATCTCAGGCGGATCCGCCAGGATCTGATCCACCATTTCTGCCTTCTCAGGCTTGATCACCCGGTTGACAATGGCTCCGCCATATTCATAAGCATCCGTCATATCTCCATATCCTTTTCCATGATATTGGTTCATGGATTGCAGGGTATGGTATTCCAGCACCGCAGAGACATGGATGCGGTCTTCGTGTTCATTGATAAATTTCTCAAGTGTCTCCTTTCGCTGGGAGAGATGGCTGTTCACCGTATCCAGCAGTGCGTCCACTTCCTCTTCGGGTATAAGCTCATCCTCTGCGTAAGGTCTGCCTTCCTGTTCGGCGGCCTCCCGCTCCTCTTTCCGTTGTCTGCGGAAGGCCTGCTTCAAAGCTTCCAGCTTCTCCTTCTGCGGATAGTCGGACTTCTCCTCCAAGGTCCATTCCGTCGGCAGCTTCAGCTGCTCCAGCTCCTCCGCCGTACCCTGAACCGGTGCCGCCGCTTTGGCCAACTCATCAAAGATCAGACCAAAATACTGATCCAGCACCGGCGCAAGCAGACCCTCCGGGGACGCTACCAGTATCAGATTCCGGATACCGTCCTCCTGTCTCCAGACAAGGGGGGGGTGCCCCCACCGTGCCGCATTCTCATTAAACCGCTCAAATATCCGTTTCCCCTGTGCTTCAGTCAGGCTCTGGCAAAGCTTTTCCGAAAGCACCTCCAGACGATACTCTGCCGCAGCAGTCTGCTGCTTCGTGGCAAGCGCCTGCTCCGGCGTCACCACATACTGTCCCTGTGCATTCTTCTCCGCGTGATATGCCGCTCTTGCCTCACGGTACAACGTGATCTGCTTCTGATAGTAGTCGCGCAGCGCCGCAAGATCCCTTGCCGCCGCCTCGCCAAAGGCATACTGTCTGTCGTTGTCCATGATTTCCTCCGCAAGCGAAGGATCGATCTCCTGCGCAATACGGTCAAAATCCTCCGCATAATGTTCAAGTGCCAGCCGTTCTTCCGGAGAGGTTTCCCTCGCCACCATCTTCGTCATATTCTCTTTTACAAAGTCCTGATAAGCCTGCGACTCTTCATACGCCTTCCGGTTGTCGCTCCACATTTTTGCATAGTGATCAAAGGCAGCGACCTGTGCGATACAGCGCTCCCTCTCCCTGTCCGTGAGCGGCGTCCCGTTCTCTGCCGCTGTAAGCTTCGCAAGGGCTTCCTCCTTACGCTCCGCCATCTCATACATCCTGAGCATGACATTCATAAGCTCCAGTTCGTCGTCTGTCAGCTGCGCCTTCACTGCATCCTGCAGATTCTCCCGCTCCTCCATGAGAGTGGCGAGATTCTTTAACATAGAGCCGATGTGGGCGGCGGTGCACTTTGTGTCCGGATATGCAGCCTGCACCTTTGCCTGCATGCACAGATCCCGGATACCGAAGGTGACCATATCCGCCAGCGGTCCTACATTGCCCTGATCGTATTCCCGGATCAGCTTCTCTGTCGTCTCTCTGGCAGGAGCGATCTTCCCTGCAAAGGCGGAAGCGCCAAGATTTGCTCTCGGCTGTGCGGGCTGATTGAAGTCAATGGTCCAGAAGGGACTGCCCGCCCGCACCTTCATATCATGGGGCACAGCCTCCTCGCTTAGATGCGCCGACTGTGCCGGATCATCCACCACCGCAGGATTCAATGCAGTGAAGTACGCTAACGTCGCGAATTCCCCGTTGGTAAAACTTCCCGCATCCAGATCCTTCATGTATTTCTTATATTCGTCCCGGCTATAGACGTGACCCTCCGGGCTGCCGTCCGCCCCGCAGACATACTCCGACACATACATCGGTTTCGCGCCGTATAAGGATTCCACACGGGCAAAGATCCCGCTCTGGAAATGTCGCTGATCTGCCTTTTGTTCCAGTTCCTTTAAGCTGATCACACGGTCTGCATCGATCAGACCGCTGTCGGCGGTTCTTAAGAATTCACCTTCATACAGCTCCTCCCAGTCCTCCTTCGTGTACTTTTCATAGGAGCTGGTCTGATAAGTCCGCTTAAACCAGTTCTGATACGTCCTCATGGAGGCAAGCTCCGGGCGCTCCTTTACAATACGGTTGCGGTTGGCCAGATCTGTGATCCTCTCCTGTCCTGCCTCCACATACGCGCCTGTCACCGGATCGGGCCGCACGGTTACGTAGCTGAACGGAACCTTGGGATCGCTTGCCAGGATCAGGATCACCTCCTGCATTACCTTATCCGCATCCTGATAGGCCAAAAATTCGTCCACTTCCCCTCCCAGATAGTCCTTCAGCGGGATCGAGCCCACCCGGAACAGATCGTATACATTCTTCTCCGGATGCTGCTTCAGGTATTCCTGCACCGCCGGCCGCTCCATGATGGGATCGAAAATCTCATGATAGAGCGCGGATGCTTTCGCAAGCTCCTCATCGGAAAGCTCTTCCAGACTCTCGATCGACCTGACCGTTCCCGCTTTTCCATCAGACAACAGCTCCATACGCGCTTCTCTGGTCCGGTTCATGCGATAATCCAGCGCATTCTTCTCGATCTCATCCAGGCGCCGCTCCTTTTGCTTCGCCTTCTCCTGCGGCGTCACCTCGCGCAGGCAGTCTGCGTACTCTTCCGGTTCCGCTCCGTTTGCCTCCAATTCCTCAAGCTTCTCCACATCGATCAGATAAGTATCAAAGAAGGTGCCGTTTATGAGCTTCTCACGACTGTCTGCCGTTCTCTTATGCAGTGCGTTTGAAAGCGCCGGAATACTTTCCAGAACCTCCGGGTCTCCCAAAGGTCCCCTTGTACCGAAATTCATATAGAAGCTGTCCATTTCCTCGTACGGATCCTGCCCCTGTGCCAGACGCATATGGATCCTGTCCATCATCACCTCGTAGGCATAGGGTTGACTGATCCCGCTACGGATATCAATTTCTCCCGCTGCCACATTCCGCTCAAAGGCATCCTTCGCCACCAGCATCATTCCTGTGGAGCCCAGACAGGTAAGCTGCTTTAAATATTGATCCGCCTGTGCCTCCGTGGCAAACAGCCCCTTCGATACCTGTAAAGCTACGGAATGCTCCAGCTCCTGCTTATTATCAAAAATGGCATGGATGATCCCTCCGGATACCTTGCCGAGAAAAGCTTCCCGCATCTTTTTCTCATCTGCAAAGATTTCCTGCGCGGGATAACGCTTCGCATGCATCTCCACCAATGCCTGCGTTCCGGCAAGCAGGTTCTCACAATATGTCCCCGTATCGTAGTTTGCGCAGATCTCCTTGAATTCCTGCGCGTATTTTAATTTCTGCTCCGCAAGCTCGTTTAAGCTGATAATCTGTTCAAAGGTATAGCCGGGAAGTCCTTTCTTTTCCCTCTCCTGTGATTCCCATGCCAGTCTGGCGATGATATAGGAGGTGGCAGTGGTTCTGCCCTTCCGCAATCCCCCCCTCCAACGTTCTTTTTCGTCCTCCGAAAGATCCTTTCTCGCATTCAGCGCATCTGTGTTCAGCTCCGGATCTCCCTCCGGCAGAAACCGCTTCTTAAATGCGCCCGTAAACACACCCGCACCATGCAGCGAGGTCAGGTAGGCATCCGTCGCAAGGAAATTCTCATAATCCTTCTCCGCGCGATCTGTTAATGCATGCTCCCGCTCCTGCAGCTCCTGCTCCGACTGCCTGCGCACCCTGCGCTCCGGCAATGTCTCGAGGGACTCCTGCGCATCCTTTTGGCTCAGCACGCTTGAACCAAGCACCCTGAAATAGTGGTCATGCTGCTGCTTCACAAGCTCCGGATCCAGATCGGTCTCGTGCTTTCCCTCCGGCAGGATATGGATGGGTACACTGCTGATCTCATCCCGCTGCGGTTTATTGCCGGCGATAAAGAAATCGACAGGCACTCCTTTCTTCATCTGCTCCGCCAGGATCGAACTGCCGTCCGCATTGGGCGTATAGCCTCCCGGATTCTTCTGCTGCATGATATCCTTTAATGTCCTGCCGCCGACAAGGATCAGTTCGTTTCTGTCCTCCACATTTACCGGAGTGAACTTACCGACGCCATAGATCTCCTCCACAAGCGCACGCAGACTTTCCGCTTCCTTCCCCCGCTCTGCCGTAAGCTCTGTAGGACGATAGACAGATCTATCGATCACATTGTCCATGAAGCGAGGGACGCACTCTCCGGTCTTCTCCTCAAAGAAAGCATGGATCTCTACAGGTGTCTCACCCATGGGACGGATCAGGTAAGCATGCTCCAAGCCCGTCAGATATTTCTCGTAATCCGCTAACGGCGATGTGTTCAAAATCTCCTGCGCTTTCTGTGCGTACTCCTCCTTCAGCGTCGGATTCACAGCCAGCTTCGATGCGCGGTCGTATAATCTATACTGGAACAGCGCCTGATCCATCTGTGGCGTCTGCACCTTCTCGAGTGTCTGCTGCAATAAGACTCTGTAGGCCGGTGCGAAGAGCTTCGCCCGGCGCTGCAATGTGTGGATGCGCGCCGGATAATCCGTGCCGAAGGCATGCTCTCTGGCTGCCGCAGACTCCATGCTCACCATCGCGCGGCTTAAAAGCGCATCCCGCTCTGCCTCGGGATCTGCTAACTTCTCCTCTCTCTCTGCAAGCACCTTCTCCGCGTAAGTCTTCGTCTCTGTCAGCTTCAACTCCCTGTTTGGCATATTTGCCGGATAATCAAAGGAGCTGCCGTGGAAGGTGAGGGGAACCGGATGGTTCTTCAGCTCATCTCCCGTCTCGGTCATGTAGTTTACAAAAATGGGCGTTTCCGCACGGAAGGACTCCGCTGCCAGAACACCGAACATCAGCGTTTCCTTATCTGCATCGGGCGCCAGGTCGCGGTATTTCTCCTCGTACAGCTCATTCAGCGTGCGGTCTCCGATGAAAACACAATCCATAAGGGTAAGACCATTATCCGTGAGGAGCTCCTGTGCGGGAGCCATATAACCCCGCAGACTATCCTGCAGCGCGTCACCGATCGTGCGGATTCTTTGCCCCTCATCCGCGGCAGGGTTCTTTAAGAAATTCTCTGCCGCAGCGGGCGTAGCTGTTATTTGATCCCGGTTTACCCAGAGTCCGAAACGATCCGCCACGGGTTTTACCGTAAAATCCTCCGAACGGACTACCGTGCCGTCCGACCTCACCTGGGCACAGCTACAGCTCACGCCCTCCGTTATCGCATAGCGCATTGCCTCCAGGCGCATAGCGCGTTCCTTCTGCTGCGGTGTAAGATCGTCGGGATACTGCTTCTCTACCACCTCTCTGATACTCCTGCCATCCGACAGCACAATGAGATCAAAATCGTCTCCCCAGAAGTCCGTCATCATGGCAAGGGTTATCCCATGGTAAAGCTTCCCGAAATGCTTCCGATACGCCTCCTCCAACGCCGTCTGATCCTCCTCGGAGAGCGCAGTCAGCAGATTCTCTGCAGCCGGATCGGTCAGATGTGTACTGTATTGTCCCATGAAGACGCCGCTCAGCGCATGCGCATCCTGCAACGCTTTTTCATTCATATCCTTTCTGAATTCCCGGTATTCCTTTACCCATTTTTCCCGCAGTTCCTTCTGCCCGATATAATCCGACCGTTTCCCGTTCAGATAATCCAGACAGTTCCACAGATCCATATTCGTGTATTCGATGGAATCCGACGTGGTGATCTCCTCTCCGATAAAAGGAGCGATCTTGTTCATTTCCCCGAAATTCCAGGTGGGAACCTCCGCTATGATCCTTCCCTTCAGCTCGCCCAGCCGCTCCTTTGCAACATCCATCGCAAAGGCCTTCTCAAGCATTTGATGCTTGCTTTTGAAAATCTGTTCCGGCAGTCTGTAATAGCCCTGTGTCAGCGCGGACAAATGAGACAACTGATTCTCATACTCCGTCACATCCCCCAGCGCATCATAGTAAACCTTGCGCATCCGTGGATCCGCCGTTGATCCCGTATAAGCTTCCGCATCCTGTGTCAGGTCGATCTGGATCGCCTGAAGCAGGCGCATGGTCTTCTGCGCCTGTGCCATCCCCGCCACGGTGTTCATATCCTCCGGCAGAGGTACCTGCCAGGAACTGATCTTCGCCACTGCCTGCCTGTGCATCTGTGCAATGGTCTGTATCTTCTCCTCCTTCGTCCGCGCTCTTCTCGTCCCCTCCGGTGTTTCCGTATAGTCAATATGGTCAAAGAATTCCTGCAGCTTTGCCTTGTATTCCTCCGGAGAGATGGACTCCATCTGCACCAGCTCTTCGATAGTGGCACCCTTCGTGATCAGATAGAGCCGCAGCGCATCGTCTCCCGATGCACGTCTGTCAAGGCTATATCCCGTTTCTGCACTGATCCGCCCGGTCTCTCTTGCATACCACTCCCTGTCCTGTGTATTGAATTTAAGATGAAGTGAAAATAACTGCGTTGTTTCCTGCTCCGTCAGCGCCAGCTTTTGGATCTCATCTATATCCGGCTCGTTCAATTCCTTGTTTAAGTCGATCTGTGCCTGCTCCACCCACGCCTGTACGCCGTCAAGCATCGCCGAAGTCTCTGTCAGGGTCCGGATGCGCTTTTCGGCCTTGGCATCCGCCTCCGCAGTCGCCTTTCCGTCCGCATACATCCCCTGTCTCTGCTTGCGTGCAAAATAGTCCCGGATAGCGGCTCTCGTCTCCACCAGCTGATTCTTGAGCTTGTCGATCAGCTCACGCTGTTCCTCCGTGGTATCCTCTTTCTCGCCTGCTTTCTTCCGATTCATCAGCTGCACAATGGAATTGCGCAGTTTTCCGAAGTTCTCCTGCGCTTTATCGAACTCTCCGCTGCCACCGTGGACACCTCGCTGCGCATCCTCCATCCGACGCTCCATCAGCTGCATGCCGTTTTCCGGCGCCGTCCGGGCAAGCTCCTTCAGATATTCGTTCCTCGCCTGCTGCATCCGCTGTACGCGCGCCGGCTCTGCGTCATCCGGAAGGCGATCTACCAGATCCAGATACGTCTGCTCCAATCTGTCATAACCGGGCGTACCGCGCTCCGCCCTGTGGGCAGCCAACACCTTTGCGAAGGCAGACTGCTCGGCCTCCAGCACTTCTTCCACCCGCAGATATTCACCTGCGTTTTCTCTTGCCTTATCCAGCATGATCTCTGCATGGTTTTGAATCGCTTCGTAATCCGCCGGATGCTCCGCCACATATTTTGCGGCATCAAAGGGAGGATTTATGATCCTTCCAAAGATATCCGCCTCCGGTATGCCTCCCATGAGCGCGTTCAGATTTCTGTCCTCATCCGCCACCAGGATCAGATTTTCCAGAGACTGTTGTCTTTCCTGTCTTTCGATCTCATTGTGCGTCTTGTTCTGCAGATAATAGATCTTGTTGATCTCCGTCTGCATGCTTTTCTGCAGGCTGTCGCCCAGGGTCTCGCAATAAACAATATCTCCGTCGCGCACCTCAGGATCCCGCTCCAGAAGACCGGGACCCATAAGATTTCTGCTGATTCCGTATAACGGCGCGGCCAGCATCAACTGCTCTTGTGTGTGTTTAAATTTGCCTGCTCCCAGCCAGATATCCAGACAATCCTTCAGATTCTTTCCCTTGGATACCTCTGCCAATGTAAAGGGCTTCGCCGTCTCGAGAGTGCTCTCCACCAACCCTTTTGTCGGGTTCTCCAGGTACTCCTCCAGCGTCCTGCCATCCGTCTTCAGCCGCATGTAGATCAGGAATACGGCGTTGACCTGAGAGTTGGTCATAATATCGCCGGTGAACTCCCACGGCAGGAAGGCGTTTCTGGAGCCATCCACATTGCCCGGGAAGAGATTGGGATCCGTACTGAAGCTTTCCTTTGCGATACGGTATAGCTCCTCCATGTCCTTACAGGTCTGCTCGTACTGTGTCTTTGCTGCGATGATCTGATCCGGATCCCCTGCATCCAGCGCTGCTTCCAGCGCAAGCTTGTGCGCTTGCAGCTTGTTCAGACCGTAAACCTTATTTGCTTCCTCTCCCTTGGGATCGTAACCGTAATCTAATAGCTTCATCTCCTCCATCTTGGCGACCATCCGCTTCATACCATTCTTCGTCTGTTCGCTGAGATGGATCTTATCCTGAAAAAGCTCCTGATACGCCTGCCGCTTTTCCTGCTTTACAACGCTGATCTGATTGCCCCGGGCTCCTTTTTCAAGGAACAGATCATGATATTTGCCGTTTTGATAGAGCGGTGCTTTCGTATTGGCAATTTGCTTTGTATAGCCTGATTCCACACTGCCCACATTCTTTCCATGGTCGAATGTAGCGTCCTGCACCTCTACCTTTACCAAAGTCAGATGTTTCGCGGCATAGTCAAGGGCATCCTGATACTGCTTAAGCTTCTCCGGATCCTGTTTGATCGCCTCCGGGATCGCGTTTTTGAGCTGCTCCACCTGCTGCGCACGGGGATAGGTCACCTGCTCCTCGGGCGGATACTCCATAGGATTCTTCCATGCGTCCAGAGCCTCCTTTGCAGCTTTGGCCTGCTCCGGCGTCAGGGTGTCCGACAGCGCATTCACAAGCGGCTGATTGATCAGCGCCTCGTTACTGACTCCCAGATAATTCTGTATTGCCATGCTGACAAATATACGCTCGTATTCCCTGTCAGACAGCTTCCCCTCCTGCACCAGCCGTTTTGCAATCTCAATGGCCTTTACGTCGCGCTTGCCTGAAAAGAGTTTTTTCTCATCATCCGAAAGTCCGTTCAAAAGCTCCGGATGCTCTTTCATATATGTTTCCAGATAATCGACAAATATACCGGACTGCTCAGCTTGCGCCAAACGCTTCTCCGCTTCCTCCTGTCCGTATGCCTTGACCATAGCCTGTCTGAGCTGCGCAAGGGGCATCCCCATATCGCGCAGGACATGCTGTGCATAAATCAGCTTCTGTAATGCCATATTCTGTGCGTCGGCATACGCCACATATTCCGCAGGCTGACTACCCGCATCCGGTGCCGGATTATGAAGAAACGCCAGATATTCCTCACTGATCGCTTTGTATTCTGCCGCAAAGCCCTCCAGAGGCTTCTCCTGTACTTTTCCCTGCTGTGCCCCTGCCTCCGGGCCGCCCTCCGGCACCTCATTTTGGGGTCCATCCTGTTTCTCCGGTCCTTCCTGGTTCTCCTGCAGCTTTTGCTCTACCGGTCCTTCCTGGTTCTCCTGCAGCTTTTGCTCTGCCGGTTTTTCCGGCTCCTCATGCCAAACAGCGTCCTTCTTCCAGTCCAGCCCTTTCTGCATATCGTCATAGTGCTTCTTCCACTCATTCGCATCGATCCGGATCCCGATTTTCTGGAGGATAGCCAGCACATCAAAAAAGAGCTTCCCGTCCGCGCCAAAGGGCGCATTCTCCCCGTCTGTACCGACCTGCATGATCTTTTCAAAATTGTCTTCCGCAAGCAGATAATTGTGGAGTCCATCCAGTTTGTCCGCATCCAGCTGCCATGCTTTTTTACCGGCTTCCCCGGTAATGCGATCCGGCTCGGTGATCAAAAATCCCGCCGAGCCTGCGTATCGGCCAATCTCACTGCCCACCTGATCCCGATTGATCCGGATCAGCCTCAGATTGACGCTGCGTATGGCGTCCTGGAATTTCTGAACTGTCTCTTCCTCCGCTTTCGTGAGTGGAGTCTTCTCCATCGCTTTTTGGTATTCTTCAAATGTCATGCCGTTTTTCCTCCCTGCATATATTTGATCGCCTGTCGATATTCCGCATACCTGCATTACTTACCGTATCAATCATAACACCTTTATTTGTGTCAAAAGGTTGCATCTCATTCCAAAACAAGGATGAGCTGTGCTTCGGCTTCTGCTTTTGAATCTATTTCAGAATTTTCTTAGCCTGCGCTCCGTTTGCGATCTGTTCGGCGAACTTCCTGATTTTTATGCCGCGTGCAGTCTGCGCAGCATTTCCGCGGAGATGCTCATCGATCTTCAGCCCCTTTTCCAGCTTTAACCGGCTGGCAATTCCGCTCTCAACCGCTTCCAGATCAATAATACCCGCCCTGATTCCCTGACACATCCTGATATTCTTCTAATTTGAAGCTTGTGCCCGTTCTTATCAGTTTCGCTTTGCCACGGTATGTGAACGCTTGCGCTGCTCCATGGCCTGTTTGTTCTCCTTGGTCTTTTTCAGTTCTTCTCTGGTCTTTTTCATGTCGTCTGCAGGTTTTTTCAATTCTTCTCCACGATTGACGATAGTATTCGACCGTTTTCTGGTCTGGGGCTGCATCTGCTTTCTGAAGTCCTCCGTAAGCTTTGCCGGCGCTTTCTCATCGGCAAGAAATTCTCTGAGCTTCGCCCTGTCCATATCCTGTGGCATTGCCTTCTTGAAGTCTTCCGAATCTGCAAGCTTCTTCACCTGCGCCTTATAGGTGTCTATATTCTGCGGTATTTTCTCCCGGATGACCGCCCCCTCAGGACCCTGCAGCATCTCCACAAAGGCGAGGGACGCCATAGCAAGCCTGACCATACGCTTCTCCCGTACGGTAAGAGGGCCTTCTCCCTTGGCAAGCTCTTCCAACACCTCCAGTCCCTTCAGGGCACCATTGGCTCCCAGGCTGTCGATCCGTTCTGCGGAAGCTGCCTGCTCCTGCAGCGCTGCACGTCTGTCCGCGCCTGCTTCCGGCTCTCCCGCAAGTTTCTCCCCGTTCTCCTTCACGATGTCCTTAGCATCCTGCGCCGCCTGCTCCAGCTCTCCTGTCAGCTTATCCCCGTGCTCCTTCACAATGTCCTTTGCGTCCTGCATCGCCTGCTCCAGCTCTCCTGTCAGCTTATCCTGCGCAGAGCGGTTCTTGTCATTCAGATACTTCTCCACACGTTCCTCTTCATCCAGAAGCACTTCGCAATCCCGGATCGCCTGCTGTGCATCCTGCATGACACTGATGCGCTTCATGGATTTCTCATCCGCGTCCGGTTCCATCTTGCCCTGTCTTTCCTTCCGGGCAAAATATGCATCTATATTACGGTTCGCCGCAGATATGAGACCTCTCAGTTCCTCCACCTTATCCCGATGTGACTCCTCATAGCCCGGTGAAGCTTCCTGTCCGCCTCCCGCGAGACGTAGCTGCTCTTCTTCAGCCTCCATCTCGCGAAGCTCCGCATACGCCCTCTGCACACTTTCCAAAGACTCCATGGCACGGTCGTATTCCTTACTTCCCAGCCAAACCCCCGCCGTAGCTTCTCTCGCCTGATCCATCACTTCGGAGAATGTTATCTGCAGCGGTTTCTGCTCCGCCCGCAGGATAGCCTCCCGCTCCGCAAGTGTCTCCTCATCCGGGAAGCCGGTCAGGGTAACCTGATGTGTCTCAGGATCAAACTTGATCCCCTTCGAATCCAGATAGCTTCCGTCGATGAGAGAGGCCAGATCCTGCTTTGCCGCCAGCGGCTTGCCGTCATAGGCTTTGGTCACCTTTGAGAGAGCTTGGGTCAATTGTACTAACTTGGACTCGAGCTCCCTCATTTTCTCTATCCCTAAGATCTCTTCGATGGGCTTATCCGGATCTTTTTCCTTCGCCTCCCGCAGGACGTCCATGTACATCCGTTGTTTCATCTGTTCTGTCAAAAACTCGCCAAATGCAGTCCCTGCATCCCCGTAGTTTGTTGCAGCCCCGATCGCCTTTCCCTGCATCTTAGGAATGGCATCCACCAGAGACTTGAGCAGTCCCATCCTGTTCCTCCACCAGATAGAATAGTCTTTATACCCTTTGATCTCCGGTCGTTCGGCGTGAACGATCCTCCCAATCTCCTCCTGGCAATGCGAGAGCTCCTGCCATGCATCATACTGACAGTTTGCAAGATGCATTATCTGACAGAACCGCTTATCCTTCGTATGATCAACCGTGGCAAAGTCAATCAGCTTTGCCTGCTCATTGATGGCAAGATCGGTGTTTTTCTGCCCCTCATAGATGGTTCTTGCGATCCATTCCTGATTCTCCGGGGTATTATTTAACATACGCTGTGCCACCTCGTCATACATGGCCAGCTTTTCTGCCTGCAGCTTCTCCGGATCCATGATGTCCTCAAAGCTGTACTTTCCGGTGTTAAACAGTGCAAAGATGGTGACGCTGATGCCGGCGCTTCGGGATAACGAATAGCTGGAGCCGGTACGGGTGTTCTGATCCGCATATTTTTCCCCTTCAAACACATTCCGGTAAGGACGCCGAACCGGATTCAGGTCGTTATAGATCTTCAACTGCTCGTCATAGAGCGTCTTGGTCATCTCTCTCTTCATCTCATCTACTGCGTCATCGATCATAATCCCGCTGGCTTTGGCGCGCCGTCTGACAAAGGTTGTGGCGATCTCCCGGCTCCTTCCGACCTCCCCGGTGCCTGCGATATCCTTCTGATACGCCTCGATGGCATCATCCAGCTCCTTCAGACTACGCTTGTAGGCAACTGCCTCTTTTTCGCTCAGGGTATTGAGCTCGCTGCCATTGCTGCTCTTTGCGGCATTCTCCCACGCAATATCCCGCACCTTTTCCATCGCGGTCAGAACAGCTTTGAAGGACCGGGGGCTTCTCCAGCTATCCTCCGCCGCAAGCTGCTTATACAGCTCATCCATCTTCTGCGCGTTAGCCTGCACGTCCTCCGCCTTTAAGGACTTCAAGGTATATTCATCCGTCTCATTCTTCCAGATCTTCTCCTGCTGATAGGCCGCACTGACGATCTGCTCCTGCATCTGTTTGATATAGAACTCATTCTTAGCCTGTTGTTTCTGATTGTAGGGCTCTGCAACCTGCGGAAGCTTCACCCCGGGCAGGGAGGTGAGCCCGTCATACACCACCAGATCCGTCTCCTTCAGCCCATCCACAAAGGCGTCCTTGGAGTCAGCATCCATAAGCTTTTTATAAACCGGGGACTTAACAATGGCATCCTTATAGAGCCGATAAAGCTGCTCCTTGCCCTCCGGCCCCGCCAGTACCACATCAAAATCCGAGATGGTATACCTCTGCAGCCCCTCCGTAAGCTTGTTTCCCAGATCAATGATCGCCTTATTGTTTGCGAAATTCATGACATAGGAATCGGATTCCGTATTGACGCCATAATTTCTGAACAGTTCCTTCACATAGGCATCCTTCTGCTGCCCTCTTCTACGTTCCTGCTGCTTCGCCTCGCAGGAGAGATAATTGTTAAACAGCATATCCGCGATCATTTCCTGCTTTACTTCCGGATCCAGCTCGTCAAAATGATGGATCAGATTCTGCTTTAAGGTGTCTGCCGTCTTCATTGCCTCCATCTCTTTCCCGTAGGAAGCAAGGCGCAGATTACTGATCTCGTTGTGTCTATCCGGGCTGGGCTTCAGTCCGAAGGGGTTCGTCTCCACCAGTTCCTGCCCCATGGCGTACGCCAGCTTTTCTGTATCAATCCCCGCATTTGAACCGGTGGAAGCACTGACGCTCGCCACATTTGCAGCACAGAAATCCAGATAATTCTGCAGATATTCCTTCACCTTGGACGGATCCTGCTCCGTGAAAGCCTTGATGGCCGCCTGTGCCTCTTTTCTGGCCGCCACCAAAATGGGGGCATAACCTACATCACGCAGGTCTATGGACTCCATCATCAGATTATTCACCAGATGCATCTGGTTACTGCTGATCAGAGTTCCGCCGCCGATGGAGGAGCTGGAAAGATTCTGATCCATGTACTTCCTCTGCATGGCCGCACCAAGGACAATGGCCGTCACTGTCATCTCGTCCAGACCTTCCGGCACCTCCAGCGTTATGGAGTCATATATCTTCTTCTGTTCATCGTCCAACCCCGCCAGCATTTTACCATTCGGACCATAGATGTCAAAGAAACGCTGATACCCCGACTCTGCATCCCTCACGGTATCGTTGACATCTTTGATATATGCATCGCGCCGAAGTCTGCGGCTGCGCTCCTCCAAGGTCAGATTTTCCCCGCCCGGCACATTCTGTGTGGGTGCGTTTTGCTTCTCAGCCTCTTTATCGGCTACGTTTTCGACCTTTTTCTCAGCTTCCTGCTCCTGACCTGCTTCCTCCTTCACCGGCTGTTCTTCGTTCTTCGGTCCTTCGGGCGCCTTGATTTCCTCTTCGGGCGCCTTGACCTCCTCTTCAGGTTCCTCCGCTTTGTGTGGCTTGGCGTCCTTCTTCCACTCAAGCCCCTTTTGCATATCGTCATAGTGCTTTCTCCACTCAGACGCGTCAATGTCCATACCAATCTTATGCAGAATCTCGAGCACATCAAAAAACAGCTCTCCCGCCACGCCAAAAGGCGGATTTTCTCCGCCTGCACCGGCCTGCATGATATGCTTAAAATTATCTCCCTGAAGCAGGAAGTCATGGAGTCCGTCTAATTTCTCCGCATCCTTCTCCCACGCCTTATGGCTCTCTTCACTGCCCATTTCCGCCGGATCCGTGACCACAAAAGCAGCTGAGCCCGCATATTGACCAAGCGCACTGCCGACCTCATCCTGCCCTGCCCTGATTAGGCTTCTATTGATTTCTCTCACTGCGTCCCGGAAATCCTGCACTTTTTTTCTCTCCGCTTCCGAAAGCGGCGTCTTCGCTATTGCTGCCTTGTACTCTTCAAATGTCATACCATTTATCCTCCTGCTTATTTGTCAGTTTCGCATATCTCGATACACCAATCATACACGTCCTACGCACAAACGGTTGCGGGATTCCGCATAAAGAACCTTTACCTTTATCTCTTCATTGCTGCTCCCTGCTGTGCAGCTTTTGTCTTGCGGGCATTGGAAAGCTTTATCCTTTCCTGCACATGTGCCTTTGCGTCCTTCTCCGCCTTCGACTCCGGATTGCGGATCGCTTTATATTTCAAGATGCTTTTTCGCAGCTTCAGGGCATAGTCGATCCGTTTTTGCTCATATGCGTGTTTCCCTTTGCCCACAAGATCCTCTGGATCTTTCACATGCTTCTCCCGCATCTTACGCTGCAAATAGGCATTGGTGGCATCTTCTGCCTGCTTCATGGCGCGATCTGCTTTGTCCAGCTGCGCTTTCACTTTTGGGTCGTCACGGGATAAGCCTTCATACTCCGTCTTGATCTCCTGCTTCACCTGTCTGGAGACAGCCTCCGCATTCTTCACCGCCGCGATCATGGATCGCCATGGTCCGGAGCTGTGCAAAAATTTACTCAACCCGCTTACAACAAAGCCGGTGACGTCATTTTTGATCATACGGGCCATATCGCTCATGGATTCACTGATACCGCCGGCTGTATAACTTCTGTCGGTAGTATTCACTTCCTCGAACTTCCTGGGTGCCGGCTTTTCCGCGTCGCGGTTAAACGGATATTTCTCTCTGGCTTTTTTCATCTTGGCATCCATATACTTTTTCACGTTTTCAAAAAGTGTATGCTTCTGCCTGGCCAGATCGTCAAAGGATATCTTCTTCAGATCCTCGTCCTTTACAATGCACAGCTTCTTGCCTGAAGCATTGATATCATCCATGGTTTTCGCCTTTACGCCGTTCTTGATGGCTCGCTTTAACTCAGCCAATCTCTGGCAGGAAGCCTGTATTTCCTGATCGGTAAGTCCCCGTCCGCGCAAAGAAAACTTCAACATTTCCGGAGAAAGATTCGCAATCTTGTTCGACATGGACTCGGTGATCACCTTCAGCTGGTTCACGCCCGCCAAACGGAAGATCCCATTATTCTTGTCGATTGGAACCACGCCAAAGGATGTATCGTTGTCAAAAGCCTGCACACCGGTGATCTTTCCGTTTTCATCCACTTTATAAGTCATATTGCCGCCATGTCTGTCCACATTTCCCGACAGGAAATCCAGAACCTGCAGATTTGCCAGAGAGGGATTTGCTCTCCCGTCAAACGGGGCATCGCTGACATGGGCAAAAAGCTTTGATCCGCCTTTCCCCATCAGATCCAACCCTTCTGCAAATTCCATAAAGGTACCCTCGTGTTCTATCCCCTCTTCATCGAGATATTTCATATTCACAGACCTGGCGCAGAGACTGTTTAAGCCAAGTACTCCTGCCATCGCACTCATAGCGCTGTTTCGCTGATCCACACGGTCTCCGTCGCGAAGTCCCAGATCACGACCGTTCACGACGTCTGACAACCCCTCCGTGACGCCCCTTTTCAGCCCTTCTGTCAGTTCATCCATAACCTCCTCCGGCTGCCGCATGAGATCCACGCCGAACTTCTTCAACGCGGCAACAGGACCTTCCTTTTCTCCCATCACCTCATTATAGAGAAATCCCAGCACCTGCTCATCCGAGGCTGTGGCAGGATCCTGTCCATATAATTTCTGATTGCTCTGGATCAGATAGTCCCGATATTTCGGCAAAATATTCCGGATTGGCTCTTTCAGCTTGTCAACAACCATTTCCTCTGTGATCTGCTCGCGATCCCTTATAGATCTGCTCTGCCAGCCACTTATTGTGCTCATTTCCGGGTGCTACATTCTTCATATGGGTAACTACCGTATCAAACATGGCAGCCTTCTCCTCCCGGAGCTTGCTGTTATCCATCAGCTCGTCCAATGTATATTGGCCCGTAGCAGCCATTGCAAAGAGGGCTATACTGACTCCAGCGGAACGCATCTTATAATCCGCATACTTCATCAATCTTGTCATACAGCGCTTTGATATTCTCTGCGTTTTTCTTGACTGCATCAGGCTTTAGAGATGCAAAACCGTATTTCTCGGCAGTATCATTCGTCAGCACCTCATAAGAAAGAGCATGCTTCACGATCTCTTCCTCGAAATTCTTCATGCCACTGTCATATTCTTCCTGATGTCTTTCAAGGATATCCTTATTTACGTTCGGAAGCTTCACGCCCTCGATCGATGTCAGACCCTTATCTACGATTCTGTCAGCCTTCATGATCTGATCGATCAGTGCGCCTTTGGATTCTGAAGCAACGATATTCTTGAATATATCCGTTTTTTTGATGCTGTCCATATAAAGAGACTTGAGTCTCTGTTCTCCGTCCTTACCTGCAAGGATCACATCAAAGTCTGAAACCCGGGTTTTTGAAAGATGCTCCGGTAAGTATGATTATAAAGCCCGACAAAAACAGACAGGTCATCCATGGATGTCCAGCCGTTTTGCCTTGCCTTCGTCACGAATTCCCTAAGGCTCATATTTTTCGTGAAGTCGCTTTTTCTCCTTCTTTCATCCTCTCTGTTAGCAAGATCATTAGCAAGATCTAAGTCATTCTTGCGTCTAATATGTGCACCAACTTGGGCTTCCTGATCACCTGCAAATTCGGCATTTTCGGCAGCTTCTTCCCTTGCTCTTTCTCTTTCTGCTGCTCTTCTTCTCTCGGCCTCATTCTCCCGCTCCGCTTTAATCCTCTCATCCACATATTGCAGAAGCTCATTATCAGATGTAAGTATTCTTATATATCTATCCACCTCGTCCATTTGCGGTGCGGCCTCTTCTTCCAGGGCACCACCTGCATTTTCTTCCGGGGCATCACCGCCTTCCGCTTGACCAACTTCTCCCTCTTCCGGCTCACCATACTCATATTCATCCTCAGGCCCATCAATCTCATTTTCATTCTCCGGCCCGTCAATCTCATCTTCCTCTTCCGGTTCTTCTATCCCCGGATTGCCGTCAATGAGATTATTCTGAAAGCTCTCCTTTAAGTCTTCCGGAACATCGTATACCGGGTCATTTATCATCCTTCTGATAAAACCTTCAACGCTCTCACGAGCTGAAGGCCTATCTCCCTCTAAATCAAAAAGAGTATACGGAGCCCACATGGTATCTACAGACAAAGGATCTTCCCTGTCCCCGAAATCCTTCATGTAATCATAAAACTTCCTGAAAAACGCCTGGTCTCCCGGTCTGTTCCAGTTATTCTCGGCAAGCCTGTCTAAAAACTCCTTTTTTGTCATTTCATCAGTTAAAAACCCATTTTGTAATCCTCCTACTATACAATCGTACTTATCTGCTCATCATCTGCGCAGGGTATTGCTTCTCTTAATCTTACTTTCCTGCTTTTCGGCTTCTTTTTTCTCGGCATCCTTTTTCTGCGCTTCGGGCTTCTTGCCGTCTGCCTTTTTCTCTGCGCCATCCAGCGTCGGCCGCTTCGTGGATTCAGGTGCCTCCTGCGACTTCTGCGTCTTATTCGCAGACTTTAATGCCTCCTTGGCGTCCGCAGCCGCCCCCTTCAAAGCCTTCTGCTCCGCGGCACTCACAGCCTCCTTCGCATCTCCCAGCGCACCCTTCAGCTGCTCCTTCTGTTGCTCCGTCAGGCTCTTCTGTACGGTCTGCTTCATGGCTTTCAGCCTGTTCTCATCCAAATCCCGAAGCTCCCTTCCGAAGTGTCCGTTGCCGTAATCCTCCGGCTCGATCTTCGCCATGCCGCCATATTTAACGCTTAAATACTCATTCTCAAAGGATAGGGTTCCACGTGCTTCATTGACCTTCTTCAGCGTTGCCTTAAATCTGGCGCTTCCGGACTCCACCAGGTCGCTCATCACAGAGAGTGAATCCATGGCCTCCCCTGCGAGACCGTTCAGATTCTTACGGTTCCCGTCATCCAGCGCATGTGCCACAGCACATTTCTGCGCCGCACGCAGGATCTCGAAGTTGGCGCCCTCGATGATCTCCATGAGACGTTCCTGATCTATGCCATCCAGATTCTCCGGCAGGTGCGCCACCTTTTCCACCTGTTCATAGAGCTTCTTATAGGCTTCATCCCCTGCGTATCTCTTATCCTTTGCGGGATCCGCCATCTGACGGTACAGCTCTCTCATCTGATCCAGATATTTCTCATAGGTAACATCATTCTTGAAACCATAGACCTTTCCTCTGATCTCCCTGATCACATTTTTCACATTACCCTGACTGCCAAGATACCGGCTGAGAGACTCCTGATCCAAATCATTCAGATTAAATTTACTCTTCAGCTGCTCCGCGCATTTATGGATATGGTTTAAGTCAAACTTCACCGGCTCCTTCGCCGTCTTCAGCATATAGGCCGCCATCACCCTGGAGATATCCTCGATCATCTCCTCCCGCGTGCCGTTAGCCGCCGCACGACCGGTGTGCAGTCTGATATAGCTGTCGTAATCGACAGGCAGACCGCTCTTTTGCTGCGTGCCTAGAATCCTGCCGCCTGTCTCCGGTACGGTCACGCCGATGGGTTTCACTCCCTTTTGCAGCATCGGCGCCTCCGCGCCCGGCACCTTCGCAGATTTCAGACTGTTCACGACACCGTCCACCACGGATACACGCAGTGCCTCTGTCCCGGAGCGGTCATGCGCCGAACCATTTAACTGCTTTGTCTTATACCGCAGGTAATCATTGCCGGCCTGCACTACCTTTGCCGCCTGCTCCTGATACTGCTTTACCTCCCATTCGTCCGTCGGATCCAGATCCTTTTCCATCTGAGCCAGATTCTTCAACTCTTCCTTGAATTTCTTAAACTGATCCGAGGAGCGCATCAGCATCGGATCCACGTTCCGGCCATCGACGATCCGGTAGAGCGCATCCGCCGTATTGGCCATGAGCGCCTGCTCGGAATAGGTAAGCCGTGCGTTCATGCGCTGCTCCAAATTGTGCGTAGCAATGTCCAGTTGATCGTGCGCGGCAAGTCTGCCGGAGATCGTAACCGTACTGTCATGAAGCTCCTGCAGCTTTTCCCTTCTCTCCTGTGCCGTCAGATGCCCAGCGGTGTCCGTCACCTTCTTCCAGGTTTCCTCCATCAGCTTCTGGGTTTCGAGCTGCTGATCCAGGGCGGCCTTCCTCTGATCCAGATTCTTCTTCTCCTGGTCAAGCTTAGCCTTGCGATCCTCCAGCGCCTTTACCTGCTCCGGCGCAGCGTTTTCCGGCAGATTCTTCTGATCCTCTTCCAGCTTCAGCCGATCCGCCTCATGCTTCGCCTGATCCTCCTCCAGCTTTTTCGAAGCCACACTATTATTGCGCGTAGTTGCCACCAGCTCACGGATAAAAGGACTGACAGCGGCCAGATCCGATGCCGGATACCCTGCCTCCAAAAACTCTGCTCTCGACCGGGCGTCTACAAGCGCGTATCCATAGCCTCTGGCACCTTCAGCCGAAAATTGATTATAGACTTCATCGAAGACTCCCTGTGCTTTGAGTGCATTAAACTTTTCTTCGGAGATGGAAAGTGCCTTCTCCATGCGCTGCTGCTGCAGACGGTACTCCGCGATCAGCTCCTCCCTGCCCACGTCGCCGCCGCTTAAATGCTCCTCCAGCATTCCGGTGACCTTCATCCCGCCTGCCATGGCATCGATCATGCCGGTGTCCTGTATAAGCCGCACATTTCTATAATCATCGGTTTTCTTACTAATATGCGTGGAAAAGATATATTTCCCGTCCTTCTCCTTGATCTTGGCGGTCGGCGCGGTATTCATGAGCTTACCCGTCATGTTATGAGCGTACTCATAGGCCGGATTCTCCAGATATTTCTTGGAGAAAGTTCCGTTATTGATGTCATCCACAAAGCCCTTCATGACATAGAAGTAATTTCGCTCTGCCGGGGAAGCAAAATTATCCATCTGCGCCTTTTTCTCCAGGGCGGCGCCAAGCTCCCGCATGCCCTCCTGCCATACCTTCAGGGGCTCGTCGACCCGATCGTCCACGTAATGATCATAAATGCCGTTTCCTTTGAGGATCTGACGCTTGGGACCTTCCTCTCTCTCCATCAGATCCAGTCCGCCTTCACCCAGTTCCTCTGCAATTTCCTTATAATTCTCCCCATAGACCTTCGGGCTGTCGGGATCATCTGTAAACAATCTCATAATCGAGAGTTTTTTATAGATGGAACCCATTTCCTTCTGTGTCAGGGTATCGCCCAGAAGTCCGAACAGGGCGCTTCCGCCGACCCACTGCCCCTGCTGAATGTCAAACAGCGTGTGCTTTGCCTTGATATCCTTCTTCTCCTCGGGTGCCCTTAAAGGTGCAGCCACAGGATCCAGGGCACTCACCGAGATGCCAGACTTGGGCTCCTCCGCCTTCGGGCCTGCCTGCTGTCCGCCTGCCTTGGGCTCCTCCGCCTTCGGTGCCTCTAACACCAGACCTCCATCCGCATAGGCCTTCTGCAGCTTCTCCGTATCCTTACTTGCGGCGAGCTCATAAAGTGCGTCGCCCTCCGTCATTTTACGGAAGTTTTCCGTCTCGCGGATCTTGGCGGCACGCGCATTCAATTCCCCCACTGAGATTTCGGGATGCATATCCCCCGCCGCAATTTTCTCCGCCCAGAGTTCTTCCCTTGCAAGGATCCTGGAAAGGGCAAGGGCGGTCGTCGTTCTTGTGATCTCATCACGGTCATTTGTCTGCGAGCCCTGCGCTGCGGAAAGCCAGTCCAGATTTCTGTCTTCCCTGTAATCCACGTCGTTGGGATGGATCCCATTCCCCACGCCCATCAGTTTTCCAAAATCCGTCTTTAGTTCGAGCATATCATCCAGCTTCAGGAGAGTCTTGATGCCGAAAGCGCGATGGACTGACACCATATTCTCCGTCAGATGCTCATAAACCGTCCGGTCCCCCTCCTTGGATTCCAGGAAATCCGGGAACTCCTTTAGCTTCTTGACGGCCTCCTGCATGGCCTCCCGGGCCCTCTCATCCTCCGGGTCGCCCGCATAGTCTCTGAGCGTACCGATTGCTTTATTATACTCTTTCAGCTGCTCCGTCCAGGCACCCGCTTTGCCGTTCTTTTCCGCATTGCGAACGATACCGCCTAAGATGTCCTCCACATTGTCGAACAACTTCTCCGCCTCATCCCCTGCCAGTCTGTCATTTGTCAGCATGGGATCCTTCTTGTAATAGATCCGGCCGGGATAATAGACATCCGCATATCCCATGGTATAACCGCCGCCAATGCCAACGCTGAAAAACGGTTTTCCGCCCATGAGCTTCGTAAGTTCCTCCTGCTTAAGGGTCACGGGATAGCTGACACCCTTTCCCTCGATCTGTCCCGTCGCCATGTCTCCCATGGCATTGGCGGACTCATGCGTCGTCGGTACGTCCACGGTGACCTTCCCGGTTTCGCTCAATTCGACCAGTCCCGGCTCCTCGGCGTGGATCACCGGCTTTTCCTTTTTCCGTTTCTCATACTCCGGCACGTTGATGTCCCGAATCCACGTAAGGGAGAGACCGTTTGGAGCCGCAGTTCGTCCGCCCCAGCTCTTATGCACCTCTGTCGCCCGATGTACCAGCTCATCCATGGTCATGGTGCCGGTGATCTTTCCGTTCGCAGGAAGGGAATCCTCGTAGCGGATCCTCTTGCCGTCCTTGCTGATGCCGGTGATGGTCACAAAATGCCCGTCTATGGCCAGAGCCACCGGGGATTTGTCCACCTGGATCGCCTTCCGGATCTGATCCGTCAGCTGAGCCTTCATCTGCTCCTTATAGTATACCAGAATGGTTTTATACTGTGCGTTATCCACCGGCTCTCCGTCCACGAACAGTTCATCCTTTACCAATGGCTTCATGGTAATCTGCGCCATGCTCTCATTGGGCAGCACCTGTCCCAGCAGATCCGCATTCTCCATCAGGCCGTTCACCCCGTCCGTATTCATGCGGTAGGAAGCCGCGCTCTGCTTTCTCTGAATTCCATTGTCCTTTGATTTTACCGTTCTGTCCTTGGAGCGGTCCGGTCTCCAGGCGCGGATCTTCTCCTGGGACAGATCAATGCCCCTGCTCTTTAACAAAAGGGAATAGGAGCAGGACCAGCACCCGTTTCCGCTGGTCTGCTGATTCGGATATTTCAGATCGGAGAAGCCGACAAAGCCGTCCTTCTCATCCGGCTCCGGTCTGGGCGCAGTCTTCCCCTCCGCCAGATCCGCCTTCGATGCGTCTCCCAGGCGCTTGACCTCTCTGGCCGTGTTCAGTCTGGCTTCCATGTATTCCTTCTCCGGCTCGTTCAGCTCTTCCCCATGGTCCTCCCAGAACTCCTCCAGCGTCTCCAGATTTCCGGTATTCAGGATCTCTTCGGTCAAACCGCCCTTTCGCAGAAGGGGCTTGTAGCCAATCACCGCCTCTACCGGTTTCCCCGTCCTTGGGTTGATGACCGGCTTCTTCGTTTTATCGTCGATGACAACCTGCGTGATCTTCTCATACCGGACAAACGGACGGGGATTATCCCTCTTTTGCGCCTTGGGCTGCTCTACTTTCTGATTCTCTTTCTTCGGTTCGTCTGCTTTTGTTTGTTCTTCCTTCGGTGGCATTTTCAGATCCTCCTTGTATATTGGTTTGTGCTTGTTTTAAATGTTCCAATCTTATTTGTTCCCTTCAAAGCCTTCTGCCTGTAATACCCTGTTTTGCCGGGATAGGTTGCAGGTCAACGAAAAATTTCCCGGAATTCTCCGAATTTCCCGAATTTCCCGAATTTATCAGAATGACTTTATAAAAGCGTCATACTCCGCCCGGTTTGACGGCGGATCAAGCTTTTCATCCATGATCTCCTGCTGCAGTTCCAGCATCTGTTCATATACCTGATCGGAGTACAGCGCATGGCCTTCGCTCACGCCCATGGCTCCCTCAGCCAGCCCGAGACTGATCGCTCTCCCGCCGATCTGTTCTCCCTCCAGATAGTCCATCGACACCTGAAAAACCGCCTTGTTCACATATTTCAACGCACTGGTCAGAACATGCTCCGGCGCGAGATAGGACTGATCCTTATCAACGCCGATCACGTAATTTTCGGTCTCCTGTGCCGCTTGGATCACACCGAGCCCGCTTTCTCCCGCTGCCTGAAACACAATGTCACAGCCGTCCTGATACAGATTGCCGGCCAGTTCTTTGCCGCGATAGGAATCGTCAAAGGTTCCGACATAGACGGTCTCTACCTCGATCTGCTTTCCCAACTCCTTTGCCGCATAGGCGACTCCCGCGCGGTACCCGTACTCAAACTGGTCGATCACCGCATTGGACTCGCCGCCTACAAACCCGACCTTTCCGGTCTTCGTCACATTCCCCGCCACAAATCCGACCAAAAAAGAGGGTTCTTCAGCCCGAAAGACCACGCTGGTCACATTGCCGGCCGGTTCATCGTAAGCATAATCAACGATGGCAAAGGAAACCTCCGGATGCTTTCCCGCCTTTCCCAGCAGTTCATCCGCACAGTCATATCCGATTCCCCAACACAACGTGCCGCCTTTCTCCACCAACATATCGATATTTTGTTCAAAATCAACCTCTGAAGCTGATTCATAGAATTCCGTCTCGCACTCCACCGCACCGGAGAGCCGCTGAAGTCCCTCCCATGCGCTCTGATTAAAGGATTCGTCCTCAATTCCGCCTGTATAAGTGACAATCCCCACAACAGGCACGCCTCCTGCACCGACCTGTACCGTCGGAGCGTTCTCTGTTGTCCCAGCCTCCACTGCCTGTGCGCTCTCTGTCGTCCCGGTCTCCACAGACGCTTCCGCTGATGCCTTGGAATCCTCTGTAGACTGCATCACGGATTGCTCCCCCGTGTCCGTATTCCGTCCGCAGGCAGCACATAGCAAAAGCAACCCCGTTACGCATAATATCGCAATATTTGTTTTTTTCATTTTCGTCCGCTCTCCTGTTAAACAATATTCCAACCTTGGTCGATGGTCTTCTGTTCCGCCGGTTGTTTCTGAGTCGCTTTCTGTTTCTGAGTCGTTTTCTGCTTTTGTGCCGATTTCTCTTTCTGTGCCGCTTTCCGTTCCCGTGCAGGCTTCTGCTCTTGTGGAGATTTCTGCTCCTCTGTCGGCAGCAATTTCGCACGCAAATACCGGATCTGAGTTCCAATCTCTTTTTTCCTTGCGCTTACATCGTACTTTTTCATGTCGACAGCTTCTATATAGGGATCGTTCGGATCGGACCGTCTTATGATCTCTTCCTTCAATTGTGCATTGGTCGCCTTCTTCACACGCTTTTGCGACTGATCCGGTGTTACTGTCTCCTGTTTTGGAATAGCCGCATACCCCCGCACTCTGTCGCAAAATTCCGTCATCGTCTCACCGTCCATGGGCGACCACAGTTTTCCGTTCAAATTGCGTATTAACTCCACACTTCTGGAAACAGATCTGCCGTATTCCTCCGAATTCGTGTTCGGATCCAGTCGAATCGCATCCTCCTTTTGCAGCTGTTCCTCCAATTGTGGACGCAGCGTATCTCGCATTTCCGCGATCATGGCTGCTTCTTCTGATATACACAACTTCTCCAGTTTCTCCAACAGATCAATGGCTCTTTCTTTCTCAGTCTGTATATCTTTCGCCAGATATCCTCTCAGTGCGTCCGTCACCTTCCGCTGTTTATCGTAATAGCACGCTGCCTGCGTGATCCTGTCTTTCCCGGTGATGCCTGACTTGTATCCCTGCGATATATCGTCCATGTACTGCTTCAGCTCCCCGAGACCGGATCTTAAAATCTCCGCTTTCTCTATGCTGGCGGCATCCGATGCGTTTTCTTTTACGACCTTGTCCAACGCTTCATATAGCGCGCTTACCTCTCGGTAAACCTGCATCTGTTTCTCCTTGTTGGTCAATACCTGTTTCTCTTTTTCCGCTGCGCCCGCAGTGTTGGCGTCGTCTGCTTTTGTGTCATCTGCAGGATCAGCCGTGTCTGCATCTTCTGACTGCTCCGTGGGCTCTGCCTCGTCCGGCTTTGCTATATCCGTTTTGGCTGCCGCAGTTTCCTCTGCCTGAGAAGCTGACGTTTCCAATTCCGCCATAACCCCTTCCTTATCCGGCCAGATCTCCCACTCTTTTTCAATCTTATCCAGCCACTCTCTATGTTCCTGCTCGCTCTCCGATGCCGCATTCTTCCCGTCCTCCGATACTTCCAAGGCACTTAACAGATCCTGCTCCAGTTTTTTCAGACGTTGTATTATCCGCAGACGGCGCGCCTTCTCGGCTGCCGCAGCCGCATCCACATACTTTTTGTAGAGGATCACCATCTGGTTTTCGCGATGCTCTTTTCTTTCCTTTTGAATCTTTTCCATTGCACGCTGAACCTTTACCTCTCGCTCCGCGTACGCTTTCGCCATATCCGGGTCAAACTGCGCCAGAGCCTTGATCACATTTGCATTTCTCGGATCTCCTGGTCGGGATGCATCCAGGTACGTTATGATTTTTTTAACGATAGCTTCCAGTTCTTTCATCAGTCCGTCCCTCCATGACATTATTTGACATTTTATTGTACCGCATCATGTCCAATAGATGTCCAGTATCCCATAAGAGAAAACGATGCAGGAAATAGATGAAAACGGTAATTGAATTCGAATGATTTGCGATATGAGTTTTTATATGATAAAATAGTCTGCGTTTGAACATGCAAATAAGATGTAAAGAACGAAAGATAAGGGGTGCACCTTCTATGACTGACTTAAATATCCCGGAACTCTGGGCACAGATCAATTCCAACATTTTTCTTCTGTCCCTCACAGTGGCTGTGATACTGCCCTTTGCGGTGATATTGACCGGCTACGCCATCCATATGTTGGGACTGACCCTTGCACAGCTCGCGGATCTGTTTATCGATTCCTGGGTTGTCTATGCCGTCATCAATTATCTTTTTTTCCCCGGAGTAATGCTGCACGAGCTGGCTCATGCGCTTTTTGCGGTGCTCACCGGCGCCAGGGTAACAGAGCTTACCCTGTTCAAGCGGGACGGCGATTCGCTGGGACATGTAAATTTCCAACACAGGGGAGGCACGATCCTGGTTGCGGTGCAGCGCATTTTTATCTCTTCCGCCCCCATGTATGTCGGCGGCATTGTGGTCTTCGCCTGCCGCCATTTCATTCTACTTGCCTCCACTCCGTTGTGGGCAAAAATTCTCTCAGGCTACATCGGTATCTCCATGTTTTTCCATATGACCATGAGTCCGCAAGACATCAAGGTTTATGTCAAGGGGATACCTGTATTTATGGTTCTCCTCTTTATCGAGGTGTTTCTGCTGCGGCTGTTTGGCATGATCTGATGCAACGCGGATTCCTTTACGGTCAGAATTTCTTCTCGACCACAATTTCTGCATCATTTCCTTTCACGGCCACACGGATATCGTCTGCCAAATGCGTGAGCACAGACTTCTCCAGCTCATCCCACGCACCCTCTGCCTCCGGATTCTCTTCTGATTCCATCGCTTCCTCCACGCTCTGCCTGTAGTCTTCCAGACTCCATATGTACTGTCCCATGGGCATGGGCGCCCCAGGCGCCATGGACGGATCTGCCATACCAATCCACGCATACTGCTTTGCGTTTCCGGCGATCTGCTCCTGCTGTTCCGGATGCTCCTTCAAATAAATACTGTCCTCGATCAGCTCCCGAATCCTGCCCGCAAGTCCGGGATAGGCTGCATTCTTTTTATTCTTCGAGGCATCGATCAGCTCCCGTTTTTTCATAATGTCCATGTTTGTGCGGAGCATCAGGTGGATCAGGCATCTTCCGTCTTTCTCTCCCTCCAGCCAGAACTCCGCCCGAAATTTCTCCGTGATGGCATTGGTCATGCCAAAGGTTTCTTCGACTAACAGTTTTACCCGCAGCACGCTTTTACGGTCATATGCCATGTACTGTGAAAACTTATCCACCTCCTGCAGCGCCGCCTCTACCCCTCTGTCAAAATCCTCTATCTTGATTCTGTCTGTCTGCATTATGCACCTCCTGCTTTCTTCCATGCTCCGCTGGCATAAAAATCCTCCAATATCTCCCTATCCAGCTTTCCCCCTTCACACATCTGCCTTAGGATACCAAAGGCTTTCTGCGGAGACATTGCTGGCTTGTAAGGTCTGTCATCCGCTGTGAGGGAATCATAAATATCAATGATCGTGAGCAGTCTGGTCTCCCGGGGGATCTGCGCTTTGGTCAGGTGCTGCGGATAACCGGAGCCGTCCAGCAGCTCATGATGTCCGCCCGCCCAAAGGCAGACGTCCTGATATTCATCCGAAAAACCCATTTTCTCCAACATCTCTCTGGTGTGTACCACGTGAGATTCCATCACGCCGCGCTCCTCCGCTGTCAGCGTTCCTCTGCGTACCAGGAGTGCTTCCAGTTCATATTCGTCCAACAGAGGTATGTAACTGCCGTCTGATGTAAGGCAGCGCACTTCTCCAAGAGCTTCCAGCTTCTTTCGGTCTTCCTCATCCACATATCCTGCCCTGTTCACCCGCAGGATCAGCTCTTGTGCGTCTGCCAGCTTCCGCAGATTCGCTGTAACAGCCGCTGCTGTCGCTGTGTCTGCCCCTGTTGCAGTCCCCTGCACCATCCGGAGCTTTTCGCAGAGAGATGCCACCTCTATCCGATGTAGCACATCCTTCTCCCTGTTACCTAAACGGGTAGCCTTATCCATCAAGCTCCGAGGCACGACCAGCTTACCGATATCATGTAACCATACACTCGCCAAAAACGGAATCCTGTGGTCCTCAAATTCTGTCCTTCCCTGCGCTTTCAGCCAATCCAGATAAGCCTTGGCATAACGCACCATATTCTTCGTATGGTTGGCGTTGTACGGCGTCCGATCCTCCACGGCGCCTATCATGACCTGTACAAAACGGTCTACAAATCCGGTCAGTTTCCGGTTCAGTGCTTCGTTCTTCTCTCCCAGCTCTATCAAGGTAGTCAGATCACTCAGCAGTACGATGAGTCCGATCCGCTCCTCCCCACTCGTCAAAAGCGAAGCCACCACGCGATAGCGCCTGATCCCATCCTCCCGAATATAGGGCACCACTTTGGCGTTCATCTTCCTGGAATAAATCGCCTCCAGAATACATTGAAAAAACTCGTCATTCTCTGCTTTTTCCGGCATCAATTCCATGAGGGTTCTTCCCGGAAGCTGCTCCCCGCTTTGAACATCGAGCATTTCAGCCGCCGTATGATTGACAAGGCGGATCGTCCCGTCAATATCCGTCACAAGCACTCCGTCGGTTATATTTTCCACCAGATTTCCGTATAGGATCTCGTCATTTTTTTCCATCCTGCATATCTCCAAACTGAATCTCTGTATCAGGGATTTTCAGAATCTTTCGCCCCTTCCAAACGTGCTTTCCACGTCATATAGGCTTCCGTCGCGGCAGCCCAGGAATACGAAGACATATATTCTCCATGGTATGCATCCAGTGTATCGACTTTTCCGTCAAAAAAATTGTAGGCATCGCAGGATATCATCTCCGGCAAGATCCGCATCGCACCCATTTTTAATTCAAAAATAGAATCTATCCCGTATTCCCCCAAAGTACTCCGCAGGCTTCTGATGATCACATCAAGCTGCTTCTGCATGGGACGATCATAGACACGGTCTTCCCACAGAATACTGAACGCCTCTTTGCGAGTTACACTGTTGCCCCTCTTGTCCACCAGATAAGCCAGCAGCTCCTTACTTTTTGAATACTTAAACCCCACGCAATTATGATCCACAAATATATCAAATCCACCAAAGGTTTGTACAAAGATCGCATGCTCATTTGTATCTGTATCACTGTGTTTATGAGAAGCCACATACGCAATCTCTGCCGAGAGCATATCCTCCGTGACAGGCTTCATGAGATAACCTGATGCATGGACCGAAAATGCTTCCAAAGCATACTGTGCATAGCCGGTCAAAAATATGATGGCTATTTGGGGCTGTCTTTTCTGCAATTCCCTGGCAAGCTCGATACCGCTTATGTCCGGCATGTCGATATCAAGTAATGCCACGTCTGCGGTATTTTCATCAAGCCAAGCCAACGCATCCCTGGAATGCGTGAAATATACCGCCTCATCAACCTGTGGAAATTTGCGGCATAAAGCAGCAGTATACTCCGCAATCTTTCTTTCATCGTCCACACATAGCACTCTCATGATGTCAATCTCCTACCCGGAATCTATTTTCGCACACTACCTGTTTTTTATTCTAATATCATTTGTCCAATAAATGTCCAGTATGATTTTATCTTTCGGCAAACCAAAAGCCTTTTTGAACGATTAACTCTTTTCATTTTAGATAGTTCTCCCTAGTATGTCAAAAACGAGCTTCCCGTATCCCCTGAGCGTCCCATACTGCGTCATGACTGCCGCATAGTCCTGCGGATAGGCAACAGCTTTTATGATGTCCACGCTATATTCCGTCCCCTTATAGATAAAGAGCTGCCTGCCCCTGTGGGTGAAATATTCCTCAAATCTGGTGTACAGCGCTCCGTAGTGCTTCGGCGGCAGTCCCACCGGAAGCCCAACCTGCAGTGCGGTGTCCGGCGTAAGTATGCTCCGCTTCGCCTCCATTGCGATAGCAAACAGTGTCAGGATAAAGAACCTGTCATCTGCCGTCTTGTCCTTCATGTAAAGGATGCGCTGTTTACTCAGGATATAATATTTCCCGTTGTAAAACAGATAGTCCCCCATGACGGGCTTGCAGTCGCTCTCCACATAACCGGATGTGAATACCTCATGCTCTGTCTTCATGTTCCTGTTCCCATGGTCGATGGGTACGATCATTCTCTGGCTCATAAATTTTCTCCTCCTTCGTAGAGTTGATTTTGGTTTTTAAGTTCCTATTATGTACATACGCATTTAATAAGCAAAAACCAAAGCTAATACATAAAAAAACCGAAGTAGCACCACATTG
>DFDT01000147.1:79209-82209 GCA_002368865.1 Lachnospiraceae bacterium UBA3821
ATACTTGTTTAACTGGCGTTTATCTCAGTTTTGGAAAGGGCGCATAGTCATAAACCATGCGCCCTGCAATCCCTGCTTATACTGGCTGGAGATTACTCATTGCCTCAATCTCTTCAATGGAAAGTCCGGAAACTGCGGCGATTTCTTCAGGAGTATTCTTACCTAACTCCAACATCTTTTTTGCTACCGCAACAGCTTTCTCCTTTTCAGCCCTTTCATATATACCTTCACCCAAGTTACACATGCTCTGCACCTCCTTACTCATTGTCATCGTCATCGGAATATCAAAATCCTTTTCCAAAATATCCTTTTTCTCATCCGGCTGCTTCTCCGAAGATAACAATACATCCAGCAGCCGAAGGATCGGCTGACTTTTCGCCTGATCCGCATTTCCCAGTCTGAGCAAAATTACCGACAGAAGATCATAATCCTTTTTATCGCCTTTCACTTTACCAACAGTGTTTTTCTCTTCAATGCTGTACTCCGTGATCGTATTTGCAACATCCTCGTCAACACTCATCTGGATCTTCTGCGCCGAAATCATACGGCTCACATAATAGATTGCCCGCTTGATGATGGGATATGGTGTTTTATCGCTATTCTGCGCCTCCAGGTTCACGATCAATCTTATCGGTTCCTTCGTCCCCGGTACTTTAGCAGAAAATCTGATGTCATAAAACACCTTTCCTATCTTTGTTAAAATCAGAAAAGACCATTGCCTTCCACTTTAATGTCCACCTTATGAAACGATTTTTACCACTTTATTTTGATTTTTAACGGTATGAAACGGTAGCATGAAAAAATGCCTAAAATAACAAAGACCCCGAAAACACAAGGTTTTCAGGGCTCTCTGAGAGAGGCGCAGACCGGATTTGAATTCCCTGCGGTCCTCAAAAGTACAGAAAATAAGGAGGTTTGAGGGTGCCTTGCTAAGATTCAACCGGGGATTCAACGGATAGTCACAATTAAACTATCTCAGGTGTCCGCACTTCTCCACGATTAAATCAAGACTTTTGCAGCATCGTTAACCTCTTGGTCAACCCCTAGTCGCCTCTCTTATGGGAAAATGAGAATAGGAAGCAGCACCCATGCCAAACGCTGTCCTATCCTTGAACCTTAATTTTTATAGCTCTTATAATCTTCGGCAATCTTTTCCCATGCCTTTCGCATATTCTCCAGCCCGCCGACATTTTGCCTTCCTCTGGAACCACAATGAGCTACTCCGTACACAGTTATTTTCTCATCAAAGGGATATGGAGACATAAAAGGAATCCCCTTGCTTAATTGTTTGCAAAAGCTCTTGGTCACCTTATTCGCAACAACCTCATATGTACATTTCCCTAAACAGATGATGATTTTAGGTTTCACGGCCATGACTAAATCCTTGAAAAACTCCTTGTCCATTCTCATTAGGGTTTTTGTCATTCCTCCGGTCTGTTCATCCTTCCTATAGCCTAAAGAATAATTAGTAAAGAATAGTCTCATTCCCGGATTTTTCTTTGTAATGTCAATATTATTGCCAAATACCTTAAACATCTCCGTCAAGTTTCTGTCAGTCTCACTGACCGTGGCGTCATATGTCGTTGTTGCCCTTCCGTCTATTATGTCTTCTATGAATTTACATATTGCAGAATTTCTATCTGGATTTCCCCAATCCTGACCTACAAGAAGTATGTCAACACCTTTTTTGTCAATGTCTTTCAACTGATAACCCTGCCAGTAAGTCCACAAATTGATTTGATTACCTTTTTGCCATGTTTCACAAGGAACATATTTCACTTTTCCATAGCCATAGGGCATATTTCTCGCTTTTTTTGCTTTCCGTACAACCTCTTCGTACCGCATGACTCTATATCTCCTTCGAAATCCATGACAGATCGCTTAATTACTATTTTTTTGAATTTCTTCAAGATAGTCTTTATATTTTTCCATTTCTTCTTGGTGTTCAACATAACCAATACATTCCCGCATAAAATTTTCCAACTGTTCCGACGACATTGTATCAATGTCTCTTTCTGGAAAATCTATTAGCTCTGATTGATCAATACTTTTATTTTTTTGATTGTATCGGCATTGCAAAATAGCAAATAAGATTAATAAAAACAGAAAAATTATCATAAAATTTTAACCTTTTGAATATTACAGAAATACCCCTTATTAATTACTTTTCAGGTATTCAATTTCTCAAATTTAACAGCTGTTCCATTCGCAGAAACAAGTATCATATTATTTGATAAAACATTCAAATCTATATCAACTGCAATAATGCCATCCGCACCATTCCGTATTGCATTCTCCTTCATAACACTAATTGCCATATTTTGTGCACTAGCTAATTTAGATTGAAACCCCGTAGAATTGCTCCCAAAGAAGTCACTAATAGAAGCATTCATCTCAGAAAAAGCACCGGTTCCTAATGCAGCTTCTCCATGCACAATTCCCATATATTTAGTAATTTTATATCCATCTAATATATGTGCAGAAACCGTAATAAAATTTTTAATCCTATCATCTTCTTGCTTTTTTAGCTTTTCATGGGTCTCTTGTTTCTCCTTTAATTTCTCTTTGAAAGCATTCGGATTAGAATAGTCATAACCACAGTTAAAGCATTTATTTACAGCATCACCTAACATTTCTCCGCAAAGAGGACAATTCTTCATAATTACTTTCTCCTTTATTCTAATATATAGATTATTATATACCGCCCTTTATGAACTTGGCAATAGTACATGGAGCTGAAGTGAAAAGTTTATTTCCACTCTGAAAACTGTCTTTGAAGAAGTGGCGTTTACTCATACAGAAAAGGGGAAATGCCACTTTTTTGCTATACAAAAGTTGAAATTACTGTTACACTATTCTTGATTACTGGTGTCTGGCTGGAGTGATTGTCTGTTTTTAAACATGGCAAATAAGCGGACTTTAGTCGAGTCTTTTTTGGGGAGCAGGACTACCTTCCACTTCAGACCATAGATATGGAATGTCCTGACAGCCGCCTGTGAT
>DFDT01000104.1 GCA_002368865.1 Lachnospiraceae bacterium UBA3821
ATCTCGTCTCCGTCCATCTCCACAATGGGGGTTGTCATCTGAATCTTTGCCATGTTTTTGTTTCCTTTCCGTTTATCCATTTTTAAGCTATTGTCATTTTACTTTTGATACGCCTCGTATAACCCATTCTTCACCATATTCTCGTAGGCGTTGCTGATATGCTCATTGGCCAGCTTTTCCGCCAGATCTGCATCCCCTGCTTTGATCGCCAGCATGATCTTCTCGTGCTCCTCATTGGACTTTGATCCGCGGTTTGCGTTGTTCAGCGTTTTCTTGCGCACCCGCAGCACATATTGGTGAAAATCCTTCAGCTGATGCTCCAGCATCTTGCTGTCGCAGGCTTCATACATGATATCGTGGAAGCGGTTGTCCAGCTCTGCCAGCTGTTCCCAATGTCCCTTATCCGCATGGAACTTGGCGAGATAAACATTTTCTTCCATCTCCTCCATCTGCTCTTTGGTAATATGTTCTGTCGCCCAACGGGCACATAAGCCCTCCAGCAGCGACCGAATCATATAGATATCACGCACATCCTTTTCCGTAATGCCCGTGACATACGCACCTTTGTTGGGAATGATCTGGATCAGCCCCTCCAACTCCAGCTGTCTAAAGGCCTCACGCACCGGCGTGCGGCTGACCCCCAGTTCCTCGCCGATGGCAACTTCCTTTAACTCCTCATGCTCCGCGTATTTTCCGCTTAAAATATCATCCCGCAGTTTGTGAAACACTCTTCCGCGCAGGGAGAATTTATCGGTCACTTCCTGCTTCACATCAAACTTCGCCACTGTTGTCTCCTATCGGGATCCTATCCCGATATCTCCTTTCTACGCGTTCGGCAGCGCAATCCCCTTCTCCTCGCACACTCTGTTCAGACATGCCAGGATCTCCTCGTCCGTGAGCACGGTCACACGTCCGCCTGCGTATTCCGCATCCACCCACTCCTTAATGCTGTGTACCAGCTCAGAGGTCTTGTCCACTTGGCTTTCGCCTTTCAGCTTGAAATAGGTATTGATCCAGTGAGCGATGCCCGCCAGTCCGGAAGTGTTGGAAATCGCACACAGCACCGGTCTGTTCAGGAATTTCTCTGTATCGAAAATATTGTAAATCTCCTCATTTTTCAGCAATCCGTCCGCATGAATACCGGCTCTGGTCACATTGAAATTCTTGCCCACAAAAGGTGTTCTGGGCGGAATCTCATAACCGATCTCTTTCTCATAGTACTCGGCGAGCTCTGTGATCACTGTGGTGTCCATACCATTCAATGTACCCTTCAACTGGGCATATTCAAATACCATCGCTTCCAACGGCGTGTTACCGGTTCTCTCTCCGATGCCGAACAGGGAAGTATTTACGCTGGAACAGCCGTACAGCCATGCTGTGGTGGAATTGACCACCGCTTTGTAGAAATCGTTGTGTCCGTGCCACTCAATGAGTTCGTGGGGCACACCTGCATGGGTGTGAATCGCATAGATGATGCCCTGTACGCTTCTGGGGATCACGGCACCGGGATAGTTCACACCATAGCCCATGGTATCGCAGGCACGAATCTTGATGGGAATCTTATACTGATCCATCAGTTTCATCAGTTCCAGACAGAAAGGCACCACATAGCCGTAGATGTCCGCTCTGGTGATGTCCTCCAGATGACATCTGGGACTGATCCCCTCCTCCAGGCAATCCTTGATCACGCTGAGGTAGTGATCCATGGCCTGACGTCTGGTCATCTTTAACTTCAGGAAAATATGATAATCGGAGCAGCTGACCAGAATACCAGTCTCTTTCATACCGATTTCTTTTACAAGCTTAAAATCCTCTTTGTTTGCCCGGATCCAGCTAGTCACCTCGGGGAACTCATAGCCCCGCTCCATACATTTGTATACGGCATCTCTGTCTTTCTTGCTGTACAGGAAAAACTCGCTGGCGCGGATCATCCCGTTGGGGCCGCCCAGCTTGTGCAAATAGTCATAGATGGTCACAATCTGTTCCGTCGTATAAGGCGCACGGGACTGCTGTCCGTCACGGAAAGTGGTATCCGTGATCCAGATGTCCTTAGGCATGTTATGAGGCACAATCCTGTCATTAAAGGGAATCTTCGGGATTTCCGAATAAGGGAACATATTGCGGAAAACATTCGGTTTTTCCACATCGTCCAGAATATACATATGCTCCTCAATCTCGAGGAGATTATTCTTGTGATTCATTGTTACGGGGCGATTCTGAAACTGCAGATCTTCGTCTTCTCTCATGTGAAGTACCATCCTTCCAGGGTATATTCCTATCATCTGCATAATTGTATACAATTATGCAATCATTGTCAATACCTTTGGATAAAATCATACTTTTCCTTTGAAAATACAGAATACCCCGCCCAAAAAGCAAACTGCGGAAATACACCACACGAAAACAGCCGGCACACCTCGCCCGTCCGTCATCCCTGCCGTCTCCGTTTCTACGGAATTTGCAGCCAATGACTGCAGCTGAACGCTCTCTTCCAGCGCGTCTTCCGAAAATACATCCCCCTCATACTGAATATCCATAATATGGCAGCCCGCAAATGCTCTGTCGTTGATCGTCTGCAAAGATGCAGGTAGCTCTATCCTGCTGATCTCCTTATGATCCGCAAACGCCTCTCCTGCGATCACCCGCACCCCATCCGGCACCTGAACCTCCTGCGCCGAACCACGATAAGCGATCAAAACGCCGCCGCTGATCAGAAAATCAGACTCCGACGGATCCTGCCCCGCCAGGAAGCGATCCACCCACGCAGTATGCGCAAACGCCTTGGCTTCTACGCTGGTTACCGTTTCCGGGAGCATAACATCTGTCAGTCCGTCGCAATGATAAAACGCTGCGTAATCGATCCGCTCCAAACCATCGGAAAAACGAACCTCCTGCAGCCCGCTTCTGGCATAAGCAAACTGTCCGATCTCTTTCACATTCTCAGCAAACGACACGCTGGTACAAGTCTCATCCCGATAATGCGTTCTCTCAGGGATCAAACCCTGATGTACTTCCGATTCCGCCATATTAGACACATCCCCCGCTGTATAAGAAGCACTATCCTCTTTTCCATCATTGCCGTTCCGTACAGACATATCAGAATTCTGCACAAACACAAAGGCCTGATTCGCCACAATATGGCTGCTTCCCACCAATGTTCCGGGGACATCCTGCACAGAACCTGAGCCTGTCTGACCGCTGTTATCTCCTGTCTGCGGCTGCACGTCCGCCCCCGAATAGACACCGTCTGCCGGGATCGTAGACGGAAGTTTTATGATCTGATCACCGGTTTCCGTGCCCGAACTCCCGATTCCGTTCGTATTCCCGTACACGGACATTTTCTTCTGGCGCTCATAAAACAGCTTTGCATATTTATCCGCATAACTGCCTTCTTCACAATGGATATTCAAAAGATAATCTCCGTCGAAAGAATCCTCCCTGATCTCCACAACCTGCGGCGGAATGGTAATATCCTCGAAACGTTTACATTCCGAAAAAGCCTGTATTCCAATACTGTGTACTGTTTCAGGAAGGGTCATCGTCTCCAGGCCAGTGCAGTTCGTAAACGCGAAATCCCCGATCGAAGCCAGACCCTTCCCCAGCGTTACCGTGCGCAGATTATCACAACCCCAGAAAGCGTAGGCTTTGATCTGTTCCACAGAATCCGGCAATATGATCTTTTCCACATATTTATTATTTTCAAACGCACTTTTACCGATCACGGTAACCGTACCTGGAACCGTGACCACTGCATCTTTTCCTGTGTACTTTACTAATTCGCCACGCTTGATACGAAAAGCGGAGGCTGACGTCTCTGCATCTGCCTCCGCCGCAGGAATCAGCATAACAAGCAGTGCGACTATGATCAAGAAAGCACCTAAGACCCGACTTTTGCCCATGCTTTTCCCTTCCTTTGCCACTTATGTCGTCTACGCTGTTGTCACTCTCTGTGTTGTTTTTTTGTCACGCTTTAAGAACAATACCGCTGAGATACAAGCAAGTCCCAACGACAGGAACCACTTCGGATGGATTCCGTCACCTGTCTTAGGTGTATTATCCGTGATCACCCTGCCTGCGGATGCATTGTTTGTATCCACATAGATCACATACGGTGAAAAATGTTCCGCCGTAAATGTCACACAAGCCACGCCGTCAATTGTGGTAAACTTCGGTGTGAGCTTATCCAACCGGTTGTTTACAACGCCTGCCACCTTGTTATTTCCCGCATAAGGGATCAGGGAATCCGGCAAAGGCAGCGTGATATTGATGGAAAGTCCTGTCGTATCCGTGATCAGCTTGGTTCCGGTCGCATCGTACAGACTGATATCCATCGGGAAATACTTAATGCCGCTGATATCGCCGTATTCCGCCTGTAACGCCTTTACGATGGCCGTCGACGCATCGGTACTCTCCCTCACCTTTATGGTAAAGTTATCGGAAGAGCCTCTTACGGTTGCAGAAACCACACCCGTATTGGACAATCCGTTCTTATCGATCACTACCGTCGTTCCACTGCTTACTGTTCCGGTATTCGTGGTACGTCCCGAATTGTTCGAAGTGGAACCTCCGCTTCCGGTGGAAGTACTTGTCTTTGTCTTGTAGTGCGCCGTCACGGAAACATTGCTGTCCGGCATGGTGATCGTCGTTGCAGACATCACATTGCTGGCAATCTTGGCTTCGGAAGGATCAATGGTCCAGTTGCTGAATTCCTGCCCGCTGACCGGATCATTGGCCACAATGATGACCGTACTTCCGGAACTGTAACTTCCCGAACCGGAACCGTTCACTACTGTCAATGTATAGAAGGTACCTGTATTGCTCGAACTTCCGTTGGACGAGGAGGACGGCGTATACGGCACCAGATTAAAGAACGCAACGTCGTTTACCGTTGTCTCCGCCGGAGTGGGCGACCATGCATATCCGCTGGTGTATCCTTCCGGTTTTGCAATGTCCGGAGCCTTGCTTCCGATATTGATCAGACGATAGCTGTAAGGATCACCCGCTGCATTATAATACAACGCAACCGCAAAAATATTTGTGTCGTATGCTGGGATCGTAAAGCCATTGATCTCCACCGTATCATTGCTGCCGCCGCTGGGCTTTACAGTGGATGAGCTGCTGGAATCACTGGAATCACCAGAATCCCCTGAGCTGCTTCCCTGCTTTGTGAAGGTGCCCATCAGTTCAAACGAACAGGTCACATTCGTGATATCGCCTTCCGACGGTGTCGCTGTCGCATTTTCCCACCCGTCAAACGTATAGCCGGATATGGTGGGCGATGATACATTCTTGCTGACATTGGTACCGCTTGCCACATCTGTCAGCTGCCACCAGATTTCAACCTTTCCGCTGACCGGATCATAATATCGGAACGTAACCGTATAGGTGTCAGAAACCTTCGGCGTGTAGATCGGAGTAAATGTCACATTTGCCGTGATTGGATCCGTTACACTGGTATCTCCGGAAAGATTCCAACCGCCAAACGCAAGGGTTACGCCGTTGTCTGTCACATCGGAAAGTACCGGCACATCCTTCTCCTCATCTGCCAGTGTATCGCCCTCTTTCACCGTGTAGGTCTTATTCGTATTCCGATAATAGTCCAGGAACGTAACGGTGTATGTCTCTCTCTCCACCGGCACATAATGAGCATAAAAATTAACATTTTTTGTCACGACATAATTCTGCAGATCCTCAGCTGAGTAGGTCTTTCTATTTTCATCCTCCCAACCGTCAAACTTATAGGAGATGCCCAGCGTGTCCTCATAATACTGACTCACCTTTTTCTCTGCTGTGGTAACATCCGCTTCGGAGATTGTAGAATCCTCCACATACCGTACCGTGCGAACCGGAGTTTCTGCGGAACCGCTCTCATAAAAGCTTACGGTATAATATCGGATGGGTGTATACTTTTCCTTTTTGTAGTCGTAGTCAACCGCATACCGATACAATCCGGTTTCTTCCGGCGCGCGCACCGTCACCTTATAGTTGTTTGCCGTGTTCTCGTGATCCGTCACCGTACTGCCGGAAATAATGATGCCGTCCAATGCAGTAGGCACAGCGCTGTCCACACTGCCTGCCTGGATCTCATTTGTGGTACACTTCTCGAATGCATATCCCTCAATCTTTGTACAACTATCCGGCAAAAAGACGCGGCTCAAAGCCTCTGCCTGATAAAAAGCATGCTGCGGCACGGTCTTAATGTTGGTGTTCGTCAGATCGACAGGTCCCACCTGTGTAGTGACAAACGCCTCTTCCCGAAGCTCCGTAATGTCAAAATCCATATCCGTCTCTCCGATGGAGTCACTGCGGTTGGGAAGGACCTCCACCACACCATATTTGGTACCATCGGATGTCGTCGCATAGATAATGGAATTGGAGCACGTAAAGTTGGGATTTCCGGTCAAAGAAACGTTCTCAAGGGACGTACAGCCTTTGAACGGTGCAATTCCCATTTCCTCAATATTCTGCGACAATGCAACCGTCTGCAGTCTCGTATCTCCCTGAAATGCATGATCCCCTATCTTATTGACCGAATCCGTAATCGTGACGGTTGTGAGCCCCTTTGCATTCTGGAACGCATATGCATCAATCTCCGTCGTATCACCGTCGATGGTGATGGAAGTCAATGCAGAAGCCCCTGCAAAATCACTTCTCGCCGGATCCGCTTCCGGGAAGGAATTTCTGTCCTGGGTTGTACTGGATGCTCCGGTGTCCACATTATAATACAGAATATTTCCGTCGGACGTCCCACTGTCCGTTTTATAATTTGTCTCAATCTTGGCCAGACCATGGCAGATCACGGGGAAGGATGTGATCCCATTCTCTGTCGTCTTTTTATAATATAGGCCGTCCTCAATCGCATTGACCGCGTAAGGAATGGTCAACGCCTTCGTAGATTCCTCAAAGATCTGTGCCGCCGTGGATTTTCCGTTTGACGCATCCGCTCTCTGCTCATCCGTCAGATACGGCGCGTTAATATACGAACTTCTCTCTGCATAAGTTGGGAAATCCGCCAGTTCACTGTAACCGGTTCCGTTCAGCACATCCGTGCAGTGATACTGGATTTTCAACATGGTCGGCCATCCGGTATAGAAATCCGCAAAGCTGGGAGCCTGCCCATTATTGCTGTATCGTCCCGCAAAGCTCATGGCATATTTGTACAGCGTCGCGTTCGGGATCACATCATCCACCTTATTGAATCCCATCGCCACAAAACCGAGTTTTACGGCAGGTTCATTGGTGGCTGCATCGGTCATGCCTACAGAATCATACAGCTGAATACTCTTGCCTCTGGTATCCGTACCACTCTTAGCGGCACAGTTTGCATGAGAAGAAACTTTCTGTGTCAGGAAAGCATTCTCCCCAATGGCTACGTCCGTCGCCTCAAAAAATACATATTGCAGATTATGACATCCCTGAAAAGCTGACGCACCGATCTCCTTGATCTTGCTGTCAATCGTTACCTCTGTCAGTGTACACCAGTCTCTGAAGGCACCCTCTCCGATCTTTGCAATGGTATGGGGACCGATATACTCCGGGAATTCCACCGCCGTGATCTTGGCATCGTTGTTGCGCACGGCAGAGATCAATGTATCGCTGCTGTCCACCGTATATGTAACCGTCGCTTTCCGCTTCTCCGAATCCGACAGATCACTGTAAGTTGTCTCCTCCTTGGTCAGCTCATAGGAATCCTGATCCAGGTATTTGAAAGAAAGCTCATTCTCTCTGCATATCTTATGCAGAGGGCTGGAATTGCTGGCTTCGATATAAAACTGCTTTCTTGTCAGGATATCCGCAGCTTCTTTGTCGTTAAACTCCACATGGAATGCATCCCAGTCATAATCACAGGTGGAGGAAGCTACGATCTTAAAATCTCCGCTCTCCGCGCGGATATACTGCAAGGCTTTACAGCCTTCAAATTCCGACAATTCGATGGTATCCGTAAATCCTCTGGGGAATGTAAGACTTTCCAGTGATTCACAGTTTTGGAACACATAAGCTCCAATATGGGTAATTCCCTCCATGGTGACTGACTTCAGATTCCAACAGTTCTTAAACGCACCGTCTCCAATGGTCTTCACCGTGGCCGGGATTGGGAAAGTGGAAAGCGCCGCACAGTTCTTAAATGCGTATGCACCGATCGTGGAGATATTACTCTTATCTTCCATCTCCACCCGGTTCAAAAATGCACAGTTGTCAAACGCATGATTTCCGATGGTGGTAAGACCGTTCTCGAATGCAATCTCTGACATACTGCACCCGTAAAATGCATAGTCTCCGATTCCGACAAGCTTGGGACTGATCTTCAGCGTCGTAATATTACCCTGTCCGTAGAAAACCCCCTGTTCCGCCTTACTGATGGTATCCTTCACATAGGTTCCGGAATCATCCAGATACTGGTTTCCGATGTAATACACCGGCACGTTTCGGATCCGTTCATATTGCTGTGTATTTGCAGGAAGCGGTGCAACCCTCTTCACTCCGTTTTCATCCGCATCATCATAGGGATTTGCCACCGTAGGGTTGCCGGTCGCCCGGAAGTCATCGGTGGGGTAATAATATAACGTCACCTCATTCTGCCACTTGGAATAATCCGTATTGGTACAAGGTGCATAATAAGTTCTGTCATATTGGACGACATCCTTCTCCGCTGCTTTGGTCAGAATGACTCTGCGCTCGTCCTCCGGCTTTGCCTCCTCCGCTGCGATAAACGCATTGATCTGTGCCTGCGTATAAGTATTGCTCTCATAACTCACACCGTTGTTAAAGCTGATATAAAAAAGAGCGTTTCCAAGAGAATCCTTTTCCTGTTCTTTTACAACACTTTGTTTTACAGTATAGTATTCCGTCACACTGTCCGTGACATAAAACAGATAGTTTCCGGCTTTTCCCACCGCAGTCAGACCGGTTCCCCGGCCGGCATTATCATTTAAGTTCAGAAAAGCATCCAAGGTCTCCGGAATTTCCAGCACACCGCCAGCCAAAGTACCCACATTGGTGTATTGCAGGATTACCGCCGATTTGGTGCTGCTTCCGTTCTGATCGCCAGAATCATCCACATAAGCAAACCGATAGTACTCGTTGACATCCGTATAGATTGTAGTACGGGGCGTACCGTCAGCATCCACACCCTCCAGACACAGCGGTATCTTGGTGGGCTCCGCAATCACTTCGCTGGGATAATCCGTCTTCTTTGCTGAGTTGACAAAAATACTGCGGATCGTATATCCGCTCTCTCCCTCTGCCGTACTGCTCACGATCGGATAATCCTCCGTATGCTGGCTTGTATCCCCGGTCAGCGCCCAGTTAGAATACGCTTTGTGCTGATATATCTCAACGCCATCCGCATCCGTTGTAATTCCCGCATTTGCCATACCACCGTCATAACTGCCGGTCGGAATCGCAGCGACTGCCACTGCGGATGCAAGAAAGAGCGCACCTAATGTCTTGCGCACCTGCTTTTTCATTCTACGTTTTACTTTCTTCTTCGCCATTTTGTATCCTCTCTATGTAACACAGATTCGTAATACAGATTCTCTTACTCCGGATTCTCTGCATAAAAACACTGCATCGTATTATTTATCGGATTTTCCCGGACAATAATTTAGCCATTCCCGGGCTTTCCTGCTCTTTTATTGGATCTTTTTCGCCACGACCACAAACCTGCCGTTCTTTTCCTGATAGTCACAGGTAGAAAGCGTCAGCAGACGGTCTCCATAGCTGGCCGTAACACCGGTGTCATACAACGAGTCCTTGGCCATCTCCCGCATGTTGGAATCAAACTCCAATTCACTGACCGCATCAATAAACTGATAGTACTTAAAGACAACCTCCTGCTCGCTGTACACCCTGGAGCGGAACACATACATGACCTCATAGACCCCTTTTTCATAGATCGTGTCAAAATAAATGTATTTGTGTTTTTCATAATAGTCCTTGCTGCTGTACTTGGGCAGACCGCCAAACATCTTACCGCTCTGCATATGATGTCCGTACAGGATCAGATTGGTGCTGGGTTTCAGCACATCACAGTCCTTATCCATAAAAATGGAACCATTTTTATCATATTCCTGACTCAGATTATGATCCAGATAGTATTCATTATCCGATGTCTGCATGACCGGATAATCGATCACCGTATCGTCGATCTTCAGCCAGCCGATCAGTTTCCGGTTTTTGTTGAGCAATTCCTTGTACTCGTCCAGCACATCCGGGATCACGCCTTCCGACTCATCCGTATAATGGATCACCACCGTCTCATTCCCGGCCGCTTCGGATTCCCCGCCGGCCGCCGACTTTTCTTTCAATGCGATCAATTTGTCATAATTGGTCTCCGTACGCCGTATGTAATAGGTGTAAACCACAAAGTACCCCAGACACGCCGTTGCAACCAAGGCGCAAACGCCGATCATCCATTTCCTTCGCTTCTCCCGCGCCTTCAATTCCGCACGGACAGCTTCGTCAGAAACCTTGGGCGCAGTCTTCTTTTCCTTTTTGCCATACTGTCTGATCCGTTCCGCAACTTCATCCGCAAAATCTTGACCCAACAAGGTATAAAAACGGTATTTTCCCGCCGCAAGCTCCTGCTGCAGCTTTTCCAGCTGCTCTTTATCATAGCCCACAGATCTCGCACGAAGTTTCTCTATGGTCTCCTGATCCCGCAATGCCAGTTTATAGTCGCTCTCCGTACGAAAGCTCCTGCTTCCTACGCGATATTCCTTCTGCGCCATAACAACATCCTTTTTCCCATTCCAAGTCACAAACACCCATGATTTTATTTTACTATATCTTGAAATTTATGCAAGCTTTTTTCCATATCTTGTACATGCCGTCCATGGTTTTTTCCGAAAAACATGAAACATAGACATGCAGCGCCGCATACAATACAGCATAATCAAAATACAATCTTGGAGGCAATGACTATGAGTAGTTTGACATCCGGAAATTGCGGCTGCGGCAACAACAATGGTCTGCTCGGCAATAACAATTGCTGTACCTGGATCATCCTGTTACTGCTCTTCTGCAACAATAACAACGGCTGTGGCTGCGGCAACAACGGCTTGCTTGGCAGCAACAGCAATTCCTGCGACTGGCTGATCCTGATCCTTCTGTTCAGCGCATTCTGCGGCAACGGCAACAACAACTGCGATTCCTGCAACAACGGCTGCGGCTGCTAAGCTTCTTCCGACAGACAGGATACCTGGCAGGCTCCTACGGGAGCCTGCTTTGCTGTAAAGCTCCATCGCTCCAGCCTTCCCGCCGATAAAAATTCAGCCATATTTTCGGATGTGTCCACATAAAATACTACAACAGATCATGGTCAGGATTAGGAGGTACTTTATGGAAACAAACAAGATCAATTCCTTTGATTCCCTGTTCACCACTGACCATATCCGGATGCTGAAGATCCTTTTGAGCTATATGAAGCCTCCTCTGCAGGGGAAAATGGCCGTTTATATCCGTTTCCTGGAATTGTCCTATATCATGAGATTTTTTTCGCAGAATCCATACGCCGGATGGTCCCCCTCCGGGCTGTCCCTGTTTGCCGCCTCCGCATCTGATACGTTATCTTTTTCGGAGCTTTCTGATCTTCTGGACGAGATCCTGCCTTTCTGCGACTTTGCCGAGCGGGAAGATATCCAATCTCTGAAGAACACCTTTCAAAGTGTGGAAAATTTGCAGCAAACCATGGAAATGTTTCAGATGATGCAGGAACTCATGCCGGATTTCTTTGCGCAAAATGCTTCCGAGGGTAATTCTGAGAGCAGTTCCACGGGCAGTTCCGAAGGTAATCCTTTTCCCTTTGATCTGTCGGAGCTTTCCCAGATGATGGACATGATACAGGAATTGAAAAAATAAAAGAAAGAAAAGAGGAATGCAAATGTCAGATTATGAAACACCCGCCTGGATGAAGGACGAACTTGTACGCGAGATTCCCCGGGAAAAGCTACAGCTTTTACAGGAAATGTTTGCGGAAGCAGATCTCCGCGTGAAAAATGCCGGTTCCGGCAAAAGTCAGAAAGAGATGCTTATGACCCTGATGCCGCTGTTGAAAAAGGCCAAAGAACAACACTTAAGTTTCTCTCCGAAAGAAATGCAGGCCGCCGTCACCGCAATCCGCAAATACAGTTCGCCGGAGGAATTGGATCAGATCGATCGGATCTATAACAAAGTAGAAAACACAAGGCAATAAAAGAAGCTGCGGCATCGTACCTTGCTTTTACCGTACGGTCGCCGCAGCTTTTCATTATTTCATTACTTCATTACGATGTTCACCAGCCGCCCGGGCACATAGATCTCTTTTACAATATTGCCGGTGAGTTTATCTCCCAACGCTTCTTTGGCAGCAGCGATCACGCTGGCCTGATCCGCATCCTTGGATACCTGGATTGTCGCACGGATCTTGCCGTTGAGCTGTACGCCGACCTCCACGCTGCTCTCCACCGTCTTCGCTTCGTCGTATTCCGGCCATGTGGTCTGATACACTCTGCCTTCGTACCCTGCCACAGACCACAGTTCCTCTGTGATATGAGGCGCCACAGGATTTAACAGGGTCAGCAAAGTCTTATACTCGCCCTTCGTCACCGTGTTCTTCTTGTAAAACTCATTGATCAGGGACATCATAGATGCAATGGCAGTGTTATATTTCAGATTCTCAAAATCACTCGATACCTTCTTGATCGTCTGGTGCATTTTGGTCTCCAGATCCGCGCTATAACCGTCACCGTCCACCAGAATATCCTGTAATTTCCATACTCTCTCCAGAAATCTGCGGCACCCCTTCACGCCGTCCTCGCTCCATGCAGCCGCCAGATCAAACGCACCAATGAACATCTCATAGGTACGCAGCGTGTCTGCACCATAATCCTGTACAATATCATCCGGATTCACCACGTTTCCGCGGGATTTGGACATCTTTTCACCATTGGATCCCAGGATCATACCATGGCTGGTACGTTTCTGATAAGGCTCCGGGCAGGGAACCACCTTCTCGTCATACAAGAATCTGTGCCAGAATCTGGAATACAGCAAATGCAGCGTAGTGTGCTCCATACCGCCGTTATACCAGTCAACGGGCATCCAGTACTCCAGGGCCTCTTTGCTTGCAAGTGCCTCTTTGTTCTCCGGATCGGTGTAGCGCAGGAAATACCAGGAAGAACCAGCCCATTGGGGCATGGTATCCGTCTCACGCTTGGCTGGACCGCCGCAGTGCGGACAGGTCACATTCACCCAATCCGTCATGGCAGCCAACGGCGACTCACCGTTATCCGTAGGCATATAACTCTCCACCTCAGGAAGTTCCAAAGGAAGCTCGCTCTCCTCCAAAGGCACATAGCCGCAGTGATCACACTGAATGATGGGAATCGGCTCACCCCAGTAGCGCTGTCTGGAGAATACCCAGTCACGCAGCTTGAAATTGGTCTTGCTGGTGCCGATGCCCTTCTCCTCCAGATACGCAATGATCTTCTTCTTGGCATCCGCAACAGATAATCCGTTCAAGAACTCGGAATTCACCAACGTACCGGTAGCCACATCGGTGTATACCTGTTCCTGCACACTGACAGGACTGCCTGCCACAACTTCAATGATCGGCAGATTAAATTTCTTTGCAAAATCCCAGTCTCTCTCATCATGCGCCGGCACAGCCATGATGGCGCCAGTACCGTATGTCATCAGTACATAATCGGAAATCCAGATGGGAATCTCCTTGCCATTGACCGGATTGGTCGCAGTCAATCCGTCGATCTGCACACCGGTCTTATCCTTTGCAAGCTCCGTGCGTTCAAAATCTGACTTTTTCGCCGCCTGCTCCCTGTACGCCATCAGCTCGTCATAATTCCTGATCTCATCTTTATATTTCTCCAAAAGCGGATGCTCCGGCGAGATTACCATATAGGTTGCACCGAACAGCGTATCCGGTCTGGTAGTATAGACACGCAGCTTATCCGCCTTACCGGTAAGCGCAAAATCAACCTCCGCACCCTGGGATTTCCCGATCCAGTTCTTCTGGGAAACCTTAACACGCTCAATATAATCCACCGTGTCCAGCCCCTGCAGCAGCTTATCCGCATACTCTGTGATCTTTAACATCCACTGGCTCTTTACCTTGCGGACCACCTCGGAACCACAGCGCTCGCAGACACCATTCACCACTTCCTCATTGGCAAGTCCGACCTTACAGGAGGTACACCAGTTGATGGGCATCTCTGTCTTGTAGGCCAGTCCGTCTTTAAACAGTTTTAAAAAGATCCACTGGGTCCATTTATAGTAGTCGGGATCTGTGGTATTGATCTCTCTGTCCCAGTCAAAGGAATAGCCCAAAGCATGCAGCTGACTCTTGAAGCGCTGCACATTATTCTTGGTCACGATCTTCGGATGAATATGATTCTTGATCGCATAATTCTCCGTGGGAAGTCCGAACGCGTCCCATCCCATGGGATACAGTACATTATATCCCTGCATTCTGCGCTTTCTGGCTACAATATCCAATGCCGTGTAAGGACGGGGATGTCCTACATGAAG
>DFDT01000208.1:0-1886 GCA_002368865.1 Lachnospiraceae bacterium UBA3821
TTTGCCATCAGCTCACCTCGCCGTACTATGATACAAAACTTTGCAGTTAAGCTTTTAAAATTATAGCCAACAGCCAACAACGACTTACTGACAAAACGGCTCTCATTGTTGACACCGTGTCAAATCAGGAATATAATACGTTTTGACACGAAGTCAGAATGATGACGTTGATGTATAACGCTTTAGGAAATAGGGAAAGTGACAACTTTTATGAGAGCATCAATCTAAAACTATTCCCATACACGGCTGTGACAAATAAGCAGCTGACAGCATTATTGTTAATGTGATTCGTTATTGGAAAAGGAGAGGAAGTAATATAGCAAAGAAGACATTGGTTGCGGTATTTTCCGCAAGCGGCGTAACAAAGCGTGTTGGTAAAGAAATCGCCAGAATCAGCGGTGGTGATTTTTTTGAGATCATACCCAGGGAGATTTATACCTCGGACGACCTGAACTGGAGCAACAAGAACAGCCGCAGCAGTTTGGAAATGAATGATCCGTCCGCAAGGCCGGAGATTGTAAATGCCGTTCAGGATATGGAAAGCTATGACACGGTGATCATTGGCTTCCCGATCTGGTGGGGAGTTGCTCCGAGGATTATCGAGACTTTTCTGGAAAGCTATGATTTCAGCGGGAAGACCATCGTTCCTTTCTGCACTTCGGGAGGCAGTGGCGTCGGCAGGAGCGATACGGCACTTCACAAAAATGTCAGCGGTGATGTAAAGTGGAAAAAGGGTGTACAGATCAACCGCCCGAATGAAAGAGCGATTCAAAAAATGCTGGATGCAGCTTTATAAGTGCTTATTATTAGAGAAGCATGAAAAACCGTGAAGTATACAGAGGTCTGCCGGCAATCAGTGTAAGCAGAAAATCAAAAGGGAGGCAAAGTGATATGAGTGAAAAGATAGTGCAGACGGCAGGAAGAAATCAGCTGGGAGAATTTGCGCCCATGTTTGCGCATCTGAATGACGATGTGCTTTTTGGTGAAGTCTGGAATGAGGAAGCCATCGATGTCAAGACAAAATGCATTATTACAGTGGTATCCCTGATGGCATCGGGTATTACCGATTCTTCTCTGACATATCACCTGCAGAACGCAAAAGCGCACGGTGTAACTAAAGAGGAGATTGCTGCGATCATTACTCATGCAACGATGTATGTAGGATGGCCCAAGGGCTGGGCGGTCTTCCGTCTGGCAAAGGAGGTATGGAATGATGAGACTCCTGTCCGGACAGAAAAAGACAGCTACCAGAATACCATTTTCTTCCCGATCGGTGATCCTAATCCTTATGGGGAGTTCTTTGTGGGACAGAGCTATCTTGCTCCGGTATCATCAGAGCAGGTGCCCGTGTTTAATGTGACTTTTGAACCTGCCTGCCGCAACAACTGGCATATCCATCACGCAAAGAAGGGCGGCGGACAGATGCTGATCTGCGTAGGCGGCAGAGGATATTATCAGGAGTGGGGTAAAGAAGCGGTGGAAATGACACCGGGAACTGTTATCAACATTCCTGCGGAAGTAAAACACTGGCATGGTGCGGCGCCGGATTCGTGGTTCTCACACCTGGCAATTGAAGTCGACGGAGAAGAGACGAGTAACGAGTGGCTGGAAGCTGTCTCGGATGAAGACTATTGCAAACTGAAATAACCGCTCGATAGCATTTTTTTACTCGAGAGATTTGTGCTGGAATACAAATCTCCTCTGATGTCACATAGAAATCGCCTGCGCGATTGATTGTTTTATCCTTTATCTTCGGATAGGTCCATGTCATGCTCCTGCCGCTTAATTGGAAAATATATTGTCTGAAAAGCAGTATTTCCTTTTCAGAAGCACTTTATTCTGCTACAATACTAAATTGGCAGTCGAAATAGTATCTCGTGAAGGCA
>DFDT01000208.1:2042-2845 GCA_002368865.1 Lachnospiraceae bacterium UBA3821
AAAGTGCATGTAAAACATGTGACAGGGAAACCTTATCATTGGTTTCTGCAATCAAGGACAGGAGAACATAATATGAACAATAAAGAGCGCAGAGTCGGTACAGTATCCAGAGGCATCCGCTGCCCTATCATTCGTCAGGGAGATGATCTGAGCGAGATCGTCACAAACAGTGTGCTGGAAGCAGCTGAATATGAAGGGTTTTCTATTCGTGACAGAGATGTCATCGCAGTCACAGAATCTATTGTAGCACGTGCACAGGGAAACTATTGCAGCGTGGATGATATAGCCGACGATGTCAAAGCCAAACTGGGCGGCGAAACGATCGGTGTGATCTTCCCCATCCTTTCCCGCAACCGTTTTGCCATCTGCCTCAGGGGAATCGCCAAGGGTGTAAAAAAGGTGGTTCTGATGCTGAGTTATCCTTCTGACGAAGTCGGTAACGAACTGGTCAGCCTGGATAAGATCGATGAAGCAGGGATCAATCCCTACAGCGATGTTCTGACTCTGGAAAAATACAGAGAACTTTTCGGTGTCAACTGCCACGAATTTACCGGTGTTGACTATGTTGCATACTACGGGGACCTGATTCGTTCCTGCGGCGCGGAAGCAGAGATCATTTTCGCCAATCAGCCCAAGGCTATTCTGCAGTATGCGGATCATATTATTAATTGCGATATCCACACCCGCAGGCGCACTAAGAGGATCCTTATGGCAGCGGGCGCAAAAGTTGTCTGCAGCCTCGATGAGATCATGACTGCACCTGTGAACGGCAGCGGCTTCAATGAACTCTACGGTCTTCTGGG
>DFDT01000181.1 GCA_002368865.1 Lachnospiraceae bacterium UBA3821
GGAAAGGCCCTCATTTTTATTCTACGATCATCCTGTTGATGCGTTCTGCCTGTTCGGTCATGCGCAGGATATCCTGCTTATTTTCCTCGATCATTTGATTAATGTTTGTAAATTTCTCATTTTCCAGGTGAATGGCCTCCATGACATGCTCGTTGATCTCCACTGTCCTGCCAATCATATCATTCTGCTCCTTCCGCACGGCATCCATTGCCTCTATGGATCGAAGAGACTCTCTTATGATGCGCATCATCTCTCTGATCCCTGCAACAGTACGGTCAAACACTTCGTTCTGGCTTTCCAATTCCTGCGCGTTATTTTCGATCAACTCCGTGATCCTGTGTACCTGCTCCTGAAGATTGTGAATGATCTCCCGTATGTCTGACAGAGAATTTTTGGTATCGGAGGCCAAACTTCCCACCGACTCTGCCACTACGGCAAAGCCCCTGCCTGCCTCGCCTGCTCTTGCAGCCTCAATGGATGCATTTAGCGCCAACAATGAGGTCTGTGAAGATATGCTCTCGATCAACTGTAATGCCTCTGTGATCTGATCGACGGAATGCAGCAGCGGTTGTGTATACTCCTTTGTCTGTTTCGAATTCTCGGATACCTCACCGTTTTTCTCCTGCAATTCGCCCAACAGCCTTCCGCTCTCCTCGGAATGCGTCAGTAATTGTCTTGACACATTTTCCACTGCGTTAATATTCTGATCCAGCTTCTGTGTACTCTTCTCCAGATTTCTGATATTTTCCCTGCTCCGTTCCGTGTCCGCCAGCAGTCTGCCGCTCTCTTTTAACAATTCATCCCCTGTGGCGGCCAGTTCCTCCGTTGAAGCGCTCTCACTCTGCGCCACCTCCGCAAATACACTTCCCGCCTCGCTTAAATTCTTCGCGATCTCTTCCGCCGTCTTCAGCACCTTCTCCGTGCGGGCAGTATTTGCCTCCATCTGCTCTTTTTTCATATTGATGAGATTGACACTGACCAGATAATTGAATAAGAGGATCGCTCCTGATGCTAACATAAGCGCCGCGATCCGCAATACCATCTCCGGTATAAACATTTCATCCTTTACAGGCAGAATCACCTCTCCCTTTATCAGACAGGACACAAGCACGGAAAACAGAATCATGCCTGTAGTCACCGCCGTCATCCGAATATCCAGAAAAAAAGCCACCAAAATAAGGAAAAAAAAGGCATATCCCCACAATTGTCTCGTAGGAACCAGATAAGTCAGGAAATTCCACTGGACTGCCTCCACCAAAAAAATAAAAATCTTTCCGTTTCTCAGCCTGTCGCCCCGCAGCCTTCTCACGCCGTCCACCGCTTCATAAGAATTGTGCACAAACCAGATACCAATTGCCAGATACAACAGACAGCTTAACACAAAGATAAGAATTGCGATCCAGCTCACCTCCCCATAAAATCCCAACAGTTTTAAACTGCCGATTATAACTCCCGCACTGGTAGCTGCTCCTGTGATCGTGAGCATAACAATTGTAAAAACCTTATTCATGTACTCCTCGACAACATTCGTATTCATAATTACCGCCCTCCATACTCCCTTTTATCCCAAGTATAACAAGGCGTATCTATGTTTTCATTCAAAAGATTTTTATCGGTCATTTTTTCAATTTATCGGTCGGCAAAAAATGAAGCAGCTCTTGAAAAGAGATCATGATTATGAGAAAATTTCTGATATATCATGCAAGGGATGTGACACGATGAATGTAATGAAGAAATATTGGGACACAGTATATTTGTGTCAATTGCTTTTGGCGCCGTTATCCTGTCTGTGCGCAGGAATTTATTATACCTTGTGCCGCCTGTATGGTCAATATATCCAGGCGCCCTGGCCATACGTAATACTCTTTGATTGCAGCCAGATTCTTTATCTGGTTATCGCGATCCTATTGCTGCTGCAGCGGAACCATATTGCTGTCGGTCTTTATATCCGCTCAATCAAATGTTATGTCACGGTCTGTTTATTGCTCCAATATGCTTTCATCATGCTGTTGTTTCCTGCCAGCCATACCTGGGGCTGCTCTTTTTTATTTTTGGTTTTTATTATGTTTTCCTTTGACTTTCGTTTAATGGTGCTGAATCAGATCAGCTATTTTCTTGTGGCAGTGGCTGCGCATATACTCTTTCCCGCACAGCATTTGTATAATAATGCCGGGGATCCCAGAGAAGCCTTATGCTTTCGCCTGATCGTATATCTGCTCTATAGTTTTCTGTCCGCCGCTATCACTTATTTTGTGGAAAAGTTTCTCAGGAGGATCCAGTTGGATGAAAATGAGAGCCGGGAGCTTGCTCTGAAACAACTGACCTATTACCAAAACCTTGATCTTATGGATAAAGAGCTGCGCAAATTTCGGCATGACATCATCAACCATTTTCTTTGCATGAATGATCTGCTGAACCGCGGCGACATCCCGGAGTTGAAGAAATATTTTACAGCTCTGACAAACAGCTATCCTGAGAACAGTCAGTTGTATTTCTCCGGCAATGCTATCATTGACTCTATCCTGAATTACGACCTGATCCATTTATGTCAGCCAAATGTGAAACCGGTAATCTACGGCAGGCTCCCTGAGATTACTGCCGTTTCCTCCATGGATCTGTGTACGGTGTTTTCCAATATGCTGTCCAACGCCATTAAAGGCGCAAACGGTAACCGGGCGGAAAATGAGCTCTCCATAAAGTTCCGGAATGGCGAACATTATTTTTCTATCTGCGTCGTCAATGAAAAAATGACTTCAGCGAAGGACAGTGATTCCCGTGATCCAAAAAGTACCCATGCCCATGGTATTGAGGACAGCCGCGCCCACGGATACGGAGTGAGCAATATCCTGGAAATTGTAGAGAAATATAACGGAATCTTTGAGCAGAACGAGGAACCGGATGAGAACGGACTTTTTGCCATGCAGGTCTATCTGCCGATATAAGATGGACCGCAATTTATGAGAAAGGATATGCTATGAACAATACTTGTATTGAAATTGCATTTTGTGATGATTATCAGGCTGACGCAGGTGATCTGGAAAAAGGCCTGCAGGAGTACTTTGCGCGGAAAAATGTAGAATATGCCTTCCATACCTTTACCACCCCATCCGGCGCATTTCACTATATGGAACAACACCCCATACACATTCTGTTTATGGATCTGGAGTTTGGCAATGACAAAGAGGACGGCATCCACTGGACCAGGATTATCAACGATACCTTTCCGAACACATTGGTTCTGATCCTGACAGCCCACGAACATCGCTATAAAGAGGGCTATCGGGCACGCGCTTTCCGCTTTATGACCAAGCCCCTGCTTGCAAAAGAACTGGAGGAAAACCTGGATGACTGCATGATGGAACTGGAAGCATTCAGCACGATCGCCGTACGGCAAAAAAATACCGAGTTGCTTCTGCCTGCTAACAGCATAGTCTATCTGGAAGCCTATATTGGGGGAAGTACGCTTCATTTGACCGGAGACAAGTTATATCACTGCGAAGAAAATCTGACATGGTGGGCGGAACAGTTGCAGAGTCCGCCTTTCTTTCGCATCCACAAGAGTTACCTTGTCAACATGGCTCACATAACGGACATCCTGCCAAACCACCACACTGTCCTCATAGACTCTTCCCTGCGTCTGCCGGTATCCCGTCGAAAATGGACAGAGTTTCAGCGCAGTTTCATACGCTATGATGTGGGAAAGATCAGCGCTCGTTGATGTTAGGTCACCTCATTGTTTCCATGAAAGATCAGTCGGATCAATGGTCTCGATCAGATCCATTCCAGATAAGAAGATCCAGATAAGAAGTTTTCTAATTCCTCTTGCCAATTCTCTATGGCGGTGCTATAATTCATAAATATTTATGTTAGTTATATCTAACCAATGCGCATAAGAATGCGCTGTTACCATTTATATAATTTGATCTGCAGATAATTGAAAACGGAGGAGATTATCACATGGCACAATCTACGAAAGAAACAGCAACTCAAAATACCATATACGGCATTGTCCTGCTCTTGTTGGGCATCTGCCTTGCCGCCGGCACACAGTTTGTCTTTCACGCATGCGGCATGCACGAGGACGGCAGCTATGGGCGGTGTCATTATGCACAGCTTGTCATAGTCTGCATAGGCCTGCTGATGACTGCCGGAGCGCTGTGCACCATCTTTTTGCGAACCAGAGAAGTGATGCTCGCCGTATCCGTGATCACCGCCTGTGAGGCTGTGTTTACACTGTTAATCCCGGGTACTGTCATTCCGCTCTGTATGATGGCAACCATGAGCTGTCTTGCCAAAATGAAGCCTTTTACGACAGGGATGGGCATTGTTATTTTGCTCGTATCCATTGCAGGATTTATCCTGGCGCTTTCAAGAAAGGAAAACTAGATTCATGCCTGCTATTGAATCATTTACATTAAAACAATTATCCCGCCGACCGGCGCGGACGACGGCGCTGATCCTTCTGACCATGCTGCTGTCCCTGTCGATCATGGGCGGGACACTTATCGTCTCCGGACTGAAAAGCGGTCTGGACTCTCTGGAGACCAGACTGGGGGCTGATATTATGGTAGTGCCCTATGAAGTACGGACCAAAACCAACTTAAACAACCTGATCCTCCAGGGAAATAACGGCTATTATTACGTAGACAGACAGTATCTGAACAAGCTCTATGACGGCAGTATTGCGGGAATCGGCCAGATTTCCGAGCAGTATTATTTTGCCACCGCCAGTTCCGGTTGCTGTTCCGCAGCTTTACAACTCATTGCCTTTGACCCCGAGACGGATTTTACCATTAAGCCCTGGATCAATGTCTCTTACAAAAAAGAGCTGCAGGACTGTGAAATCGTGGTAGGAAATGATATCAACGCTTTTCCGGGCGACACCCTGGTCTTCTACGGCGTAGAATGCACAGTGGCTGCGCGGATGGACAAAACAGGGACTTATCTGGACACCTCTGTCTACACCAGTCATGCAACCATTGAAAAATTAATTGAAAATGCACAGTCCAAGCAGCTTGCTGCTTACACCGGCAACACCTCACCTTCCACCCATGCCTCCTGCGTGTTGATCAATGTAGCAGAAGGATACACCGTGGAGGAGGTTCTGAACGACATCAACATCCATGTAAAAAAGGTAGTAGCGATCCAATCCAAGAGTCTGATCTCCAATGTGGCAGAAGGACTCTCCAATGTTTCCGGCATCATCAGCGCATTGGTGGTCGTAGTCTGGATTTTATCTCTCATTATCATGGTGATTTCCTTTACCATGATGATCAACGAGCGAAAAAAGGAATTTGCAGTCATCCGTGTCATCGGCGCCTCAGAGAAGATGCTGACCCGGATGGTGATGAAAGAGGCTTTTACCGTAAGTGCTGCCGGCAGTCTGCCGGGTGCGGCTTTAGGGCTTTTGGTGATATCCCTGTTCTCCGGTATGATTGAGGACAGCCTGAATCTGCCGTTTCTGCTGCCTTCCGTCCCCGGACTTGCCATTCTGTTTGTCGCAGCCATCATCGCATCCACCATCGCCGGTTCTCTGGCTGCATCCTATGCCGCGCTGCGCATCAGCCGGATCGATCCCGCACTGATTTTGAGGGAGGACAACTGAATGTTACTGAAAGCCGAACAGATCAGCAAAGAATTTATAAGAAAGCGTGGGGAAAGCAATGTGTTCCGGGCGGTAAAGCCCCTCGACCTCACACTTGCAGAGAATGCACTGACTATCCTGCGGGGTGCCTCCGGCAGCGGTAAAAGTACATTACTCAATATGCTGGCGGGACTCCTTAGCCCCACAACCGGCAGCATCACCCTGGACGGCACGGATCTCTACGCCCTGAATGACGCAGACCGCTCAAAGCTGCGCAACACTTATTTCGGCATTATGCCTCAGGGACAGACCGCGCTGCACAGCTTTAATGTATTGGAAAATGTCCTGTTGCCCTATACCATTTACGGGGAAAAAATTACCGCAAAAGAAACCGGACATGCCCTCACTCTGTTAGACCGACTGGGCATCTCGGACTTAAAAGATGTCATGCCATCAGAACTTTCCGGCGGCGAACTGCGCCGTGTCTGCATTGCGCGGGCATTGATCAAAAATCCCAGGATCCTGTTGGCAGACGAGCCCACCGGGGATTTGGATGAAGAAAATACAGAGATTATTTTGAATCTGTTTAAGACCTGTACAAAAGAGGGGAAATCCATCCTCATGGTTACCCATGAAAAAGACATTGATTCCTACGCGGATCATTTGTATCAAATGAAAAACGGCGAACTGTCCCATTGATCCTGCATTATTTATAGTCCCGCTGCGCCATTGGATACTGAGCATAAAAGGGTTCTGTTGCAAACGCCTCATCCCGCACGTGATCCGCCATATTTCCGTCTGTTTTCAGATAATAGGCATTGCTTCCCATCATTTTATCCCAGGTCACATCCAGATTGTACCACGCACCGTCAATCTCCACGAGATTCCATGCATGATACTCCGTCCCGTTACCGTCCTTTAACGTTCCTGTGATCACACGGGCATTCACGCCCGCCTCCCGCAAAAGCCGGTACATCAGCACAGAATACCCCTGACATACAGCCCGCTTGTTCACCAACGCCGCATATGCTGTGGTTTTCAGGTGGTATTGCCTGTTGTTGCGATGGACCATATCATATTCCACCGTATCATATACGTATTCATAAATTCGATGTACCTTTTCCCCATCGGAGGTGTGCCGGTGAAAATGCATGTCAGTAAGAATCGTATTTATCATATCATCCACCGTTTCCTCCTGTTTCAGTGTGGTATAGTAATTCGGCGTGATGGTTAAATGATATTGATAAATCCCATCCAGTTCCGTGTAACCATATTCCAGTTCGTATCCTCCGTACTGATAGCGCAGATAATCTCCCTGCCGGGGATCATCCGTCTCGCAAAGCGCACATTCCATCAGCTCATGTACCAGCGCGCTGATATCCCCCATATGATCATTGTCCGTGGTAAAATCAATCATGATATGTTGGTTACGGTTCTGCAGCCCCTCTCTGATCTGTTCAATGACATAATCCGCATTGGTAAAATTCAGCCGTAACTTCTCGCTGAGCTCATAGTGATACTTCGGAACGGAAATCCTATGATACAGCAGTAAGCCTGACACACAGGCTGCCAAAAACACGGCCGATATTCCGAATATAACCGCTGCCCGTCTCTGCTTTCTATCCATGCTGCCTCCATACTGCAATTCCATTGGAGCTGCTCAGAAGATGGTCAACATCGATTCCGGCCGGACAGACATCCCTGCACGCCAGCGACTTGCCGCAGCCCGCATACACATGCGCCTCATACTGCTCTCTGATCGCCCGCTGTTCCTCCACCGAAAGCGTGGATAAAAGCCTCGCCGCAGGCACAAATGCCGCCGCGCCAAAGAACTCTCCTCCCGGATAAAAATTGGGGCAGATTTCCAGACAACAACCGCACTGCAGACACCGGGATGCCTCGTAAGCCTGGTCGCTTCGCTTTTCAGCCACCTTTCCGGAACCGTTTACCCAGGTCTGCATGATCCGCAAGTTTTCAAACAAAATACTCCTGTCCACGATCAGATCTGCCACAACCGGAAACTTGTGCAGCGGCTCCAGACGGATTTCACCTATCTGATCACCCGAATTGCCTTTTCTTTTTTTCCCAAATTCCCTCAACTCTGTGTCGCAGGCCAGGCGCGGTCTGCCGTTAATGACCATGGCGCAAGCACCGCACTTTTTTTGCAGACAGCTGCACTCCCAGCGGATAGGGAGTTCCACTTCCCTGCCCTCTGTGTCAGTCAGACTTTTCGTCCGGTTCATCTGATTCAACGCATAGGCAACCGTAGCATTCTCGTCGGTGGTTTCAAAGGGAATGCCCTGCCAATAATTGTCCGAAAACGCACTCTTGCGCCTAAGTATCTTGATCTCTGCCTTCATACTGTTTCCTCTGCCCGCTGTGCT
>DFDT01000012.1:0-5230 GCA_002368865.1 Lachnospiraceae bacterium UBA3821
CCTGCCTCGTAATCTGATCAGGATATTCATACAGTGTAAACGGTGTTGTTGCCATTTCAATTCACCTATTCTATGACTGGTTTTTTGTATTTGCACTTCTTATGGACGTTTTTGGTATCCGCCCATTCTATGACCGTTTTTTTGTATTTGCACTTAATTATAGACGTTTTGTGTATTCACTCATTCTATGCCGGTTTTCTATTGGCATTCACCCGCAGCCATGCGGTACAGCGGCTCCTGTGGATGTGGTACTCTGCTGCTTTACTTTATAGAATATCACTTTTGTCTCACCATGTAAAAAGCCGCCAGTCTTTACATCATACATATTTGCATCACCCGCATTTACTTCTTAGTCTTTTGCCGGCGGCTTCCTGAATCAGAAAAGATCACTGCACACAGTGCAGTACATCTAAGTCTCCATTACTATACACACAATTTACGCTTACAATAAACCGGCTCTATGGAGCATTCTCTCCATAAAGCCGGTCCTGTCAAATTCCTGTGTTTACTTTGCTGTTCTGCATATCTACTGTTCTGTCCGGTCTTCCTTCTGTGCCGGCACGCGCACGGTCACTGTTCTGCCTGGTCTTCTTTCTGAGCCGAGACGCGCACGGTCACTGTTCTGCCTTATCTTCCTTCTGCGCTGACACGCGCACGGTCACTGCGTCCTGTCCCTTCCCGCTCAGGGCATCGCTGATGGTAAGGGAAGATCCGTCCGCACCTTCGCCTTCCACCGCTTTTCCGTTGACCTCCCAGCCGGCAAGGCGGTATCCCTCAGCCGGATGAGCTGTCACGGTAAAGGAGGTGCCGCAGTAATAGTCATTGGTCCATGTTCCGCCGGGAGAAACGTTCATGTTGTTCCAGGTTACAGAAACTCCTTCACCCGCCTCAATTTCGACGCTGTAGCGGTCAGTCAGTTCCATATATTTGGTGATGTTCTCGCGGTAGAGTTTCTCTTTTTCACGCACATTCTGCTTAGTCGTCTCTGCCGTGTCCTCCATCTCCTTCCAGAAAGCATCTCCGTAGTCGAGGATGTATTCCCTTTTCATCTCCGCATAGAGTCTGTCCAGAACCGCACAGGCATGTTCGGGTTCAAAGGATGTGCGCAGCAGGTCATCGACATAGGTGAGGAACTTATCCCTGTACCTGGTGCACTGCATGACATGGTAAAAGGTGTTTCCCTTCTCCTTCATCAGATAATCGATCAGTTCGTTTGACCACCGGGTAGGATCCCCGTGCAGACCGTTGGAAAGTATCTGGTCCATATCCTCGATCAGGAAACGTATACGCCCGTCGGTATAAGGATTATCAGGATCCTCCTCTCCCAGATAGCGCCAGACGGTCACATTATTGAAGGGCCAGTCCGCATTGTTGAACAGCACTTCGAGAGCAAAATAGAACAGGTAATTATCCATATCCACTTTTGCCTCAAGAGCCTGCTGATTGGCTTCCTGTGTGAGGTCCGCGGTGAAAAGTTTGATGATCTTGCTCCTGGTATAAACGTCTACGTCGCTGTTGCTGTATTTTTCGATCCCGTCGGGAACGTTCAGACCGAAAAGCCTGCAGACATAATCAGATGTCGTACTGGGCGTGATATCACAGACTGTATAGAACTCTCCGTTCAGGAAAACAACCCCCAGCCTGTTCTCGGTGAGTCCCGGAAAACCGCACTCGTCCGTGAGCTCCTTGGCGTACTGATTGCGCACACTGCGGATATGGTATCCCGGGACGCCGTGTGTGCGGAATTTAATCTTTTGAAAAATCTCCATTTCCGGATTTGAATATTTCCGGGATCCCTTTACTATATCTTCTCCTGAATCCGTTCCGGAGTCCTTCTCTTTGTCTTTTTCAGAGCTCTTCTCCGAATCCTTTCCCGACGCTTTTCCCGAATTCTTTTCCGAATCCTTTACAGATGAGTTTTCCGGGTTGTCTCCCGATCCTTTTTCCGAATCCTTTACAGATCCGTTTTCCGGGTTGTCTCCCTGCTTTTTTTCCGAATCCTTTACAGATGTGTTTTCCGGGTTCGCTCCCTGTTTTTTTTCCGAGTCGGAAAAGATCCCCAGATGGAAATAGTCATCTGACGTTCCGTATGCCTTTGAAGCCTCAATGCGCAGGGTTCGGGTCGGGATGATCCGGGAGCTGTAGCCTGCCACCGCGATTCCCGCCTCCTCCTCCAGAAGTACCTCTCCGCGGGGAGAGAAAAGAGTCACGTGGCCGCTCTTGATCCACTCGTCACCCCGCTGATAGAAATTGCCAGCGCGGTCCTCGCGCACACCGTCGGCGACGTCTGACTCGTAATGGCTGCCTGGAATCATGATCCCGTTGTCATAGTCAAAGAGGTTATAGGAGTCTGTCACCAGGCTGGCCACGTAGACGTCATAGCGCTCGTCCACGTTCTCCCCGATCACAAACGTTTTGGTCGCGATCGGACTTTTGTCTTCGCCCTGTATAAGGCAGGCCCGGACCGGCAGCACGCAGATCCCGTCTTCAGTCCGCTCCGGACGCAGACCTGAATCTGCCGCAACGGTCCATTTCGCCCGTTCCCAGGTCTCTCTTCCATCTTCAATCGTGGGTCTTACAGCCTCCCCTGAAGCCTCCGCCTTCCCGGCCGTCTCTTCTTTGGTTTCGTCTCTGGTCTCTTCTTTATTCTCTTCTTTATTCTCTTTTTCTGCTTGCTCTTTGGTCTCTTCTTTAGATTCTTCTTTTGCCTGCTCCTGAGCCAGGCGGGCCTGCTCAGCCGCCTTTGCCTTTGCTTCCGCATCGGCTTCCCGGATGACCTTTGCTTTCTTCGTTTCTTTGGCAGCGGCCTCTTCCTTCGCCTGCAGAACCGCCTTTTTCAGGTCGATCCCGTCCTTATACAAAAAACTGTCCGCGGTTGGTTCGTCTCCGTTCAGGGTATATCTGATCTCAACATCTTCGGGAATATCGGGATTTCTGCCCAGGTACAGGGTAAAGCCCTCCCTGAAAAAACCGCTCTCTTCACTGAAAACAAGCGGGTCTCCGCTCAAATCCTGCAGAGCCGCTCGCAGAGTCCTGCTTCTCTCATATTTTATGTAGAAAAATAGGAGAAGGCAGAGCAGGAACACAGTCAGCGCTCCTGCGCCGATGACTGCTCTCTGTCTCCCTGTGTTTTCTCTCTTCATACCGATTCCTTTTATGTGTGGAACACTGCACGAGCGCGGAAGCTCACGAAACAGTGCATAACTTTAATCATCAGCCAATAAAAGCAGCATGGAAAACGGCTGCAAATGGCGGAGCAAAATTTTTGCATTACCAATATCATTTCTTTTTTGTCTGTACCCTATTGTATATCTTTTATCTAAATTTTAAAACCCTGAAGCCAGGGAGCCGGCTATTGATAGAGAACCTGATCGAGGGTAAAATATAAAAAACAAAGTGTGACAGCCTGTAGGATTCTGACTGGCTGAAGATGTTTTTCTCACCTCTATCTGTAAAAACAGATCATGTATTTGGCGCCAAGTATGTCATTCAAAGAAAATGAAGAGAGGAATGACTAAAATGACGTCATATGATACACATAGAAAAACCATTGATGAGCTGACCCTCATGGATGATTATATGTTTGCGCAGGTGATGCGGCAGACAGATTACTTAAAACCGCTTCTGGAATCTGCTCTTCGGATGAAGGTTTCAAAAATTGAACTGATTGAAATCCAGAAGACCGAAAAAGAAGGATATGATTCGAAGGGAGTCCGTCTGGATCTGTATGTGGCAGATGAGAGCGGTGTAATCTACAACGTGGAGGTTCAGACAAGTGATAAGAAAAATCTTCCCAAACGGATGAGGTATTATCAGTCTATTATTGATATCAGTTTTCTGTCTCCGGGTATGGATTACAAAGAACTGAGAAAATCCTTTATCATTTTTATCTGTAATTATGATGAATATGGTCGCGGACGCTGTATCTACACATTCGAAAACACCTGCTGTGAAGAAACAGATCTCAAATTCGGCGATGAATCTTTCAAAATCCTGATCAATACAAAAGGAAACAGAGACGAGGCCAGTGACGATCTGAAAGAGCTTTTAAAATATCTGGATGACGGAACCGTGACCGGAGACTACAGCAGAAAACTGGATGAAGCTGTAAAAGCGGTCAAGTCCAATGAGGAGAGGAGGCTGGAATATATGTTGCTATCAGTATGGAAAAATGAGATGAGAGCGGAAGGAAGGCAGGAAGGAAGGCAGGAAGGATTTGCCGAATGCATGGAACAGGACGCAAAAGCCATGTATGAAGAGGGAATCGCTCCGGATGTCATTGCAAGAATTCAGAAAGTCCCTGTAGAAGTGATCGAAAAGATTCTGGGACTTCGCCCTGTTTAGGGAGATCATTAAAAACATTTAAAAATACAAAAACCAATTTTCCGGATCTGACCAGGCAAATCTCCTGAATAACAGGTTTTTTCAAGTGATTTCGCGCAAAAATCCTGATTGAACTATAAGCGGCCATGCGCAAAGCTTTGCACATGGCCGCTTACCGTTACTGTAAAATCAAGACTCACCCAGGACTGACCCTTGAATCCGGCGCGATGAAGAATAGACTGATCCTGCTGTCAGGTTCAGAGCGGGGGGCCGCCGTGTTCCATTCCTCCTCCGGGGAGCTGGCTGTTCTGGATCCTCACCCTGGACTCTGTCGTCCTCAGGTATTGGTCGCTGTGGTGGCTGAGCTTAATGCCTCCGTGTACGACGTAGGCTGCCGCGTGGCTCTCCCGGGCAACCGGTTTCATCTGTGAGACCAGTACCATGTTGACAATGGCCGTCATGACGATGGCAAAGACCGCCGTGATCAGGTAGGATGTGGAATCCACATCTTCTCCGGCGATCATAAATGATCCGAAGACCAGCATGGAGAGTATAAAGACAAGGATGGAGATGAGCATCTGCCTGCCCTTGGCGATCGGGAGATTGCCGATCATTTTTCCTGTCTGCCCGTTCATGGCGAAGAGGAAATTCTGTCCCTCCCATTTGGTGCTGAGCAGCCAGACAGGGAGTACTGCGTACTCCGTTTTCTCGTTGCAGATCGTTTCTTTATGGGCCGATGTCGAGACGCTGGTGTAGCCCTGTACAGTGCCTCTGAGGGCATCCTCCGCGGTCCTGCGGGCGCGTTCTCCCGCATGTTTTCCGCATTCTTTCTGGCTGACATCATATTTATTTGCAAGAAATCCCGGCATATAGGACAGGGAGAACTCCGTGATCGTCCTGTAGTCAA
>DFDT01000012.1:5386-5704 GCA_002368865.1 Lachnospiraceae bacterium UBA3821
GGTCATCGGGCATTTTGGTGGACGCGTCCACCGGTATGCGGGAAAAGCTGATCGTGCCCTCGCGCTCGACCGCATAGTGCTCGGAACGGGTAATCTGATATTCGCCCTGGCGGAAGACCTGGTCTTTCTTCGCCTCATATCTTCCCTGTGCCTCCACATCTCCGCTGTAGAGCCAGAAGGGGACGTAGACACCCTTGATCTCCTCCAGATGATTGTTGTTGCTGAAGGTTCCGGGAAGCAGGACTTTACCTTTGTAATAACTCTTAAGCGCATTGACAGCGTCCTTCTTGTCACTCTTGAAGGGAATGACCCAGTCAG
>DFDT01000006.1 GCA_002368865.1 Lachnospiraceae bacterium UBA3821
AAGAATTGTCTCTCTGTCAAGTGCACGATTGACTGCATCAATCGCCACCTGTCTTTTGATATACTCAGTCATTGTCTTCCTCCGCTTCATCCTCATCCTCTTCCGGCGGAAATTCCCACCCATCGTCACATCCGCCGATGCAGTAATGCTCGTCATCAAGCGTAATCGTGTCCTTGGTGCAGATGCAATCTTTGTTGTAAATGCACTTTTCCAGATAACAATTAACTGTTGTCATTATTCTTCCTCCGCTTCATCTTCTTCCTCTGTATCGTATTTCGGATAGCAGATTGAGTTGGCGATCCTTGAGAACGCCATTGTTAGAGCGTCCGATAGTGTACGACTTGCACGCAGGTCTTCTGCTGTTGCTTCGATTTCGGTGATTGTGATTTTCATGATTCTTCCTCCGCTTCGTATTCCTCGCATTCTTCCTTTTCCAGATTCCACGATCCTTTTTTACAAGCCACCCCATGATTCCCACCCATATCAAGTGCCCACACTTTGATGTTCTGGCAAGTCTTGCACTGCTCTGGAAGGTCGTTATATCTCATTCTTCTTCCTCCGCTTCACTCTCAAGCCATACCTTCACACCGTTTCCACCAGTACAACACTCAGTCTGTCCGATGCAGTTAATGCACATGGTATGCTGACAGCATATAAACTCTGCCAGTTCCTCATTGGTCATTTGTGCCAGTTTTTCACGGTTGGTCATTGTTTTCCTCCGATTTTCCTTTTATCACTACGCACGTTAGCTTTTTGAGTTTGCTGTGGCTTCGAAAGTCAGTCACAAGATTATACTTTTTGCACTCAGCAAGCCCCCAATTGTACTCTGACTCATATTCGCATCGTATGTTGAAGTGTTCGCAGTCTATGCACTTCATTCCTATTCCTCCATCATGGCGGCTGTTTCCGTGATGGGCATACCGCCATGTCAATATTGCAAAGTTGATGCTAAGTTGTGGATTCCCTCAACTGCTCCCTCAACTGTTCGGGATTTCCGAACAACTCGCTTTAATTGCAATATCTCCTGACACTCCGTTGCACCGGATCGAGAACTCCAAGCCATCAATGCGGCCTTGTAAGTATGCTTTTTCTTTTTCAAATTCAAGTTGTTTGACCATTGCTTCAAAATGTTCTGCACTGGCTTTAACTTCCATGTATTGGGCTTTCAATGCTTCATTCTCTTCCTGGATCACTTCCGGTTTGATACGCTCTGCTATCACTTCCTTCATTGTTTTCACACGTTCATCCATGGTTCTACCTCTCTTAAATCGCATTTATTATTCCTATCACGGCCCTGCGGCTGACACAGTCGCCGTCCCGAAATCCGTCATAATCCATCATCTTTGTAATTTTATCGACTGTATACTGTTTACTGATCAGCTCACCACGGTCCACCGCTTCCAAAAGCTGAATGCACTTTTCGTATATTTCCTTTGATTTGCCGCCAACTTCTTTTCCGTGTACAGCTGTATATAGCATCATTGCTTCGCGCAGTTCTTTAGCCATCTCGAGGTTTGTCATTTTCGGCCTCCATCACTCCTGCCAGTCAATCCAACCGTATGGCCAGCACTGCATTCCGGTGTCCTTCCATTTGCCGTTAACAAGCCTCTGCCACCGCTGCGTTCTTGCGTTGAATCGATCATCACTCCATGGTATCTGGATATAATGCACTGATGTCCTTCCGCGGAACAGCTTTATAAATTTGGTGCTCTTTGTAAGTTTTGCTCCGGAATCCGTGAAGTAGTACATTCTCCCGTTGCGCACTCTGTAAGTGTTTCTTGCAACCGCTCCCTTGGGGTACATCACAGATTTTGATTTGTGGCCGTAATACCACTTCCCGTGATACTTAAACCAGCCGGTCTGCAGGCGGCCGTGTTTGTAAATATAAATATTCCCCTGTGCATCTCGTGTCCTGCCGTTGCGGGGCGTGCTGGCCTCTGCAATCATACAAACCAGCAGCACAGCCATAACAAACGCCATAACCGTTGCAATGATAAAAGACGCCTTTCTCATTTGAATTGTCCTCATATCAAATTCTCCTTATTCACCCAGATCAGAAGCACCATCCATGCCAGTGCCGGCAGGATCATCATGGTCGGTATTATTATGTTATCGCTGTCCAGGGCCGATCCCCCGAGTGCAATTGCTATTAGAGCCAATATGGTGATTGCCCTGACAATGACTTTCATGTTTCTCCTTTCCGGAGCGCCGCCGCCAAGCGCTCCATATGGTTAACGGTAACTGGTACGATATGTTATACACGTAAAAAACCACATTATCGGGTAATACAGTGAGGGAGTTTCTCCTTTCTGTGTGGTGATTTGGTTTATATGTTATGGCGGCATTGGTGACTGATTAGGATTCCTTCATCTTTTGCAGGACTTTGGCGATTTCGAGTAAATTCCTACCCGTGCGATGCAGTGCGCTTTTAGTCCACCATGCGGCTGTCCCGTCAGATTTAAAAACAAAAACCTGCGTTCCGTCTGGATTCTCGTACAAAACAATTGCACGATTACCGGCGTCCGTTGTGACCTCATCACCGACCTTAATTTCCGCATCCTGCTCCTGCTTCGGCGTATACTGGTCAAGGAAATTGCGAGGACACCTGACACATGGTTCTTCATTTTCGTCCTGCTCAAAGTATACGCATGTCTGGCAAACATGCTCCTCCCGCACATCTGCAAGCGCTCTCCTGTATCCCTTCTCATACCCCTCTTTCCTGACCTGCTCAAGATCGGGTTCGGTGTATGGCGTGAGGTTTTCGACCCCAATCGGTTCTATCGAAATCTGACCATCAGGCGTCATGCCAAAAACAATGATGCCTTTGAACTCGTTCGGGCAATCATCAAGTACCTCGATAATGTATTTCTTTCCCATTCCTCTCACCTCCCAGTGCTGCCGAATCCAGCGTCACCGCGCTCGCCTCCGGTGATCCGGTCCACCTGTTCAAATTCCGGTGTATCTATCTTTGTAAAGACAATCTGTGCGATTTTGTCGCCGGCAGAAAACTTCACGATCTGGTTTGAGTGGTTGAAAAGGAACACTCTCATACTTCCGCTGTATCCACGGTCTATTGTCCCATCAGTGAATATTCCGTAATCCCGCATCAGGCCGGATTTACTTCTAACTTCCAGCATGTACCCTTCCGGAACTTCGATATGTACACCGGTGTCGATACCTCTATACTCTCCGGGCCAGAGAACCACTCCGTGGGGCGTCCGAAGATCAGCACCAGCATCATCCTTGTGTTCCCTGACCGGCATATATGCACCTTTATCAAGTTGTACTTTTATGGGTTTCATATCCGTATTCACTCTTCATCAAGTCCTTTCCAGTCCTCTGCGACAATCATCAGCATCTTTGCCATCTGCAATACGTCTGATTTTGATGCTGTTGCAGGAATGTTTACCCTGATTTCCCCGCCGCACACTCCGGCAGGAAATCTATAATATTTGACTGGTGCAAATTCCTTTTCTCTTTTTTCACCCATATCATCCTCCTATCATGTTGTACCGTTTCCGGACCGCTTCTTTACTTTTGCCGATCTGCTCACCGATCGCCTTGAAGCTCTTTCCATGCGCCCGCATCTCTCTGATAACTGCGTCCTGGGCCGCTGTGTAGTACGTGTATTCCTGTCTTAGAGGGAATTCACGTCGAAAGTCCTGTTCTTTTCGTAACTTATCCAATTTCTGCTTCATTGCGCTTTTGGATTTTCCCACGATTTTTCCAATATCCGCATATGTCATGCCTTGCTTATACAGCTCTATAATCCGTTGCTCTTGTTCCGTAGTATATCCTCTTGATTTTGCTTTGCTGGCGCCCCCTCTGCGTCTGCTCTCTGCAGCTTTTTGGGGGTCAACTCTAAAATCAAGCGCCTCCTTTGGAATATCAACCTTCTCTGGTACCCTGGTTGATCTTGTGGGGGGGTACGGTGGCTTTGGTAGTTTACTCGGGTCAACCTTTAACTTTGCTTTCATTGTTCTGCTCCGTTCGCTTCCCATTCCCGTCTGATCTTGTCGCAGAGGAAGAGGATCCTTTTTCTATCATCCTCGTTGATTGAGTCGATTTCCCGATCTCCAAAGCACTCCTGCAGAAAGTTCCTGGCATCGTCCGCATCCCTTTGTGCAAACTCCGCTTTGAACACCATGCCGTAATAATCGTTCTGCAGGTCAATAATCTCTTTCGCTCCGCCGCGCATGTATCCGCTGAAAACCCTGTATCCCATGTTCAGGGGACTCTCTTGCTTCTCGTCGGCCATGTCCGCCAACTGCAGGCAAACGGAAACGAACCTGTAAAGATTCCTGAAGTGTTGCTTACTCGCTGTTTCTTTGCTCATGTTCTTCCTCCCGCGGGTCGCAGTTATATCCGTACACGTCGACGTTCGGTACAAACTCATAAAAGCATCCATCGCGCCGCGTGTCTCCGGTGCTGCAACCATCTCCGTTTTGCAGGTTGTAATAGTGAAGATGTCCGTCTTCCCCGATTGTGAGCTGATCGTGCTGATCGTCGCCTACTCGGTGGATTTCGCCGCTCCACTTATCGCGGACGTATATATCTGTTAAGCTGCTCATTTCTCCCCCTTATATGGTTCTCCGATCGGCTTCCAGGCAATTATCTCGATTGCACCATCCACTTCATCATCCATGCAGCTTTCGCCGTATTCATCTAAAAGGTCCTGACAAACCGATGAATACCACCACCATTTCCATCTGTGATAGTGCGCACAGGCTGTGAACCGCTTCCCTTTTATGTCCGCGTAATATGGAGCTGGATCATTGTTCGTCCAGGTGACGTTTACAGGGTCGGTTGTCTTCGGCAGACCTTTTGAAACCGGAATCCAATCTTCTTTCTGCTGCTTTTCCATTGCTGCAACTGCCATCTGGTACATCTTCTTGGCACCTGGCATCGTCGTCGTTTTCGCTTTGAATTTAAACCACGAAATTACCTTTTCTATTTGTGCTTCCATCATTCCTCCTCCGAAAAATCTCCGGCTTCACTTTTCAGCTTCATCAGCTCGTCAAAGCACCTGTCGAGCGCGTCCCTGTATTCCAGCATCTGTTTGTTGTCGACAAACGTGATGCACATGAACGGCCGGTGTAATTCGCCTTCTCTACCGTACAAAAAGAACCAACTCGGATAAGCACATTTCGGACACATCACAAGCTGATCGAGTGCGTCTTTAAATGGCATGTCTGGCATCGGGTTGAATCGGTCGTAACCAGCGCAGCCGGACAGTTCTTTCACATCTCTCCCGAAGTTTTCACTATTCTGATTTATGCAGTAGTACCCATTTCCTTTGCGGTA
>DFDT01000149.1:0-2525 GCA_002368865.1 Lachnospiraceae bacterium UBA3821
TCTCCAATACGATCATGAATTATTCTCTGCCGGAGGTGGCGACGCAATATGTGGAATCGGGAAACATCACGGCGAAGGTGCGCGGTACAGGTGTGGTGGAGAGCGGTGATCCCTACAGTGTGAGATTAAAGACCACGGACGGTTCCACAAATGCATTCGGAGTGTATGAGGTGGATTCCGTGGAAGTGCGGGCCGGTGACCGGGTTCAGAAAGGGGATGTATTGTGCCATCTGAAAGCCGGCGAGAGCAAGGAACTGGAGGAGGCGCGGGACGCACTGAACAAGCAGATCCTGAATTATGAGATTCAGATCCTGCAGGGGGAGGCGTCCAATTCGGTGCTGGATCATGCCAAGACGGGCAATACTTCCTCCATGAGCGCTTACCAGGCAAGGGTCCTGGCAAAGGAGAACGAGATCAAACAGCTGGAGCAGGAGCTGGAGGACGCAAAAGATACACTGAATGCGTGGACGAAGCAAGCCACCTATGATGTCAGTGCCGAGGATGAAAAAAAAGCGTGGGAGAAGGCACAGGCAGCAGCGGCAGACAACCAGCTGATCATTGATGCGGTGGAACAAAAAATTGCAATTCTGCAAAAGAATATCGATAATACAACCGCTTTGTGGGAGACCGATCATCCGAATACGATCGTGTATGATGAGAACGGCAGAGTATCAGAAATCCAGATCACGGTATCAGACGGAGACGGCCTGAAAACGCAGGAGGTGAAGACCAAGATCAATGGATGGCTGGATCAGATTGCTGAATTAAAGGCAGAATCTGCTTATAAAGAGGCAACGGCAAAACAGAAATCCTTGGATGAGGCAGTGGAGAAGGCGGAGAAAGCCTATCAGGATAAATTGAGCGAAAAGAAGGACGATGTCTCTGATTCTGTCGATGATTGGACCAAGGAAGTGGAAAACCGACAGAAGAAACTGGACAAGGCAAATGAGGAAAAGAACAAGCTGGTGTCCGACATTGTGAATGAGTTAAACTGGAAAGATACCCTGTCGGATCTGCGGGAGAATATTGCTAAGCTGCAGGGCGAGAATGTGGTCGGTGAGATCACGGCGCCGATCTCCGGCGATATCATCAGCGTGAATGTAAAATCCGGACAGGACACGCCGGGGGATGGGATCCTGTTTACGATCCAGCCGGAAGGCAAAGGCTACACCATGCAGATCACCGTCACCAACGAACAGGCAAAACGGCTTTCCGTGGGGGATCACGCAGATCTGGTGAATGCGTGGCGGTATGACGATGCGGAAGTGGTCCTTTCCGGCATCAAGCCTAATCCCACCAATCCGGGACAGGAAAAACTCTTGACCTTTGATGTGTCCGGCAGTGTGACGGCAGGGCAGAGTCTGACAATCTCGGTAGGGCAGCGGAGTGCTCAATATGACCTGACCGTTCCCAACTCTGCAATCAGGGAGGACAATAACGGGAAGTTTATCCTGACGGTCACCACGAAGAGCACGCCCCTGAGTAACCGATATATTGCCACCAGAGTGGATGTAGAGGTGCTGGCAAGCGACGATACCCGCTCCGCCATCAATGCGCCGCTCTATGGCTGGGAATATGTGATCACCACCGCCACGGCTCCGGTGGAAGCCGGCAAGCAGGTGCGGCTGGCAAACAATAATTAGAGGTATTAGAGGTTGGAAAACAGTGAAGACGGCAAACGGCAGGAAAAATAAAAAATCCATAACACGTTTGGTCACAGCCGTTGTGTGCGTGGTGGCAGCGGGATGTCTGTTTGGTATCCTATGCCATATGCTGCGGAAACTTCCGGAACAGACGATGGCAGAGCGCTGGAGCAAAGAAGGCGGTGTGTCGCAGATCAGCTGCTTTTTCTCTGTCAATGCAGGAGTGACGGAAGAAAGGCTGGAGGAGTTTGAACATGCACTGGATGATTACCTGACAGAGAATTCCATTGAGATACAGTCCCCCAATCCCGGGGCCAGACTATGGGCGGATGCATACAGCGGGGAGGGAAAGATCACGCTGACTGGCGGGAAGGCTTCGGTAGAAGCGGATGCCACGGGGATCGGCGGAGACTTTTTCCTTTTTCACCCGCAGGAACTGTTGTATGGCAGTTATTTCTCGGGAAACGATCTGAATCAGGACTATTGCGTGATCGATGAAGATGCAGCATGGCAGTTGTTTGGCTCCAATAATGTGGCGGGAATGTCAGTGACCATCGGCGGGGTTCCTTATATCGTGCAGGGGGTGATCAGACGTCCGGACAGCAGACTGGTCAAGGCTGCGGGATTGGACAGCACCCGGGTGTATGTGTCCTACCGGACGCTGGAACAGTATGGGGCGGCGAATGGGATCAATCATTACGAAATCGTGATGCCCAATCCGGTGAAACAGTTTGCATACAAATATGTGAAGGAACAGCTGGGCGCGGACGAGCGGGAGACAGAGGTGGTGGAGAATTCCACCCGTTTTGGACTGCTTGGTTGTCTGAAGCAGATAGGTGCATTCGGCACCCGCTCCATGAACGGCAGAGCCATTATTTATCC
>DFDT01000149.1:2683-5594 GCA_002368865.1 Lachnospiraceae bacterium UBA3821
CTGTGGGCATTTCTGTATTTTTGGAAGCATAAAGGCTGGACATTTAAAGATTTATGGATTAAGATAAAGGATAGGTTTGAACGGTTTCAGGAAAAACAATATTATCAGAAACGAGGGAATAAGTAATGAAGGCTTGGAAGAGATTCTTGAGCATAGGTCTTGTGGTTGCCCTGACGGTCGGTGCGTGCGGGTGCAGCAAAAAGGGAAACGGAAGCGGGGATGCGGGGAAACTGGTCAGTGCTTCGCCGGAATTGGCGAAGCAGTACGTTTACCGGATGGATCCGTTTGATTTTGACAAGCTTCAGACAGACAGCGGGGATATCAGTGTACAGAGCTTTCAGAAGATCAAGGATAAGCTGTATGCTGTGCTGCAGATGTATGATTATCAGGAAGATGGTTCTGTATCCAACGAGATCATAGTTGTCGGAATCGACCCGAACAGTAAAAATACGGAGAATATTTCATTGGATATGCCTGCAGAACTTCGGGAGGAAGCCGAGGCAGCCGTGCCGCAGACAGATGAGCAGAATACGGATATCTATGAAAACACTTATTACGGTAATTTTCAGATATCGGAGAGCGGTTATATTTATGCCTGCAGAACTTATGATTACAGTGATTATTCTGATCCGCAGAATTATGTGAATGAGCACAATGAGTCCGTCTGCTGTTGGGATATGGCCGGGCAGCTTTTGTGGGAGGCATCTTTGGATGGTCTGAGTGGTGACCCTGACAACTGGCATTATGTCAATACATTGGTCGGACAGAAGGATGGATCTGTGATGGTGCTGTTCGGCGGTTCGGAATGCGGATTTGTCAAGCTTGCCGGGGATGGTACGGCTGGGGAAATGCTTTCCGCAGGAAATATGCAGGATATGCTGGAGAATTATTCGGGGCTTACAGCTCTGCCGGATGGAAAACTTCTGGTTTCCTACTATGATTCAAACTGGCAGAATATGTATGTCAACACCTATGATTTTACATCAGATCAGGCGGGAGAAGCTGTGAAGCTTCCGGCTTCTGTGGCAGGCGGCCTGTCCGGAAGGATCGGGGTGGACGCAAACGGTGCGTTGGTGTACAGCACCTCATCCGGTGTGTATCGATATAAGATCGGAGCAGAGAATGAGGAGACCGTGATGAGCTTTGTGAACTCGGATCTGTATATTACCGGGTTTGATGCGCTTCTTCCTCTGGATGATACGAGTTTTGCGGCAATTTACAGCGAATATGATACAACGGACTACAGCAGAACATTAAAGGGTGGTATTTTCCACAAAGTGAATGCTTCGGACATTCCGGACAAAAAGGTGCTTGTGTTGGGAGGGGCATATTTGTATGGTGATCTGCAGAAGCGGGTTGTGGATTATAACAAGTCAAACAGTGAATATCGGATCGTTATGAAGGATTATAGCCAATATAATACTTATGACGATTATTCGGCTTGTTATACCCAATTGAACAATGATATTATTTCCGGGCAGATGCCGGATATCCTGGTGGTGGATGCTTATAATCTCTCTCTGGAAAATTATGCGAACAAGGGGCTGTTGGCGGATATCGGCGAGCTCATCAAAAAGGATGACGAGCTGTCCAAGGTTGATTATATGCAGAATGTATTCGATGCCTGCAAGTTAAACGGAAAGCTTTACGAGGTGATACCGTCTTTTTCCGTTCAGGGATATATGGGTAAGAAGTCCATCGTGGGCGACAGAAATGCATGGACCATGGAAGAGGCGATGAAGCTTCTTGACAGCCAGCCCGCAGGGACGAATCTGTTCAGCGACATGACTAAGAGCCAGTTCATCTCGACGATGATGCAGATGTGCGGCACGCAGTTTGTGGATGTGTCCACCGGAAAGTGCAATTTTGACACGCAGCAGTTTAGGGATTATATGGCGTATGCAAAAACTCTGCCGGATGTTTTTGATGATGATTATTATAATGACGCTTTGTATATGGTGCGCTATGAATCTCAGTACAGAAAGGGGTATACAATTCTTTCCAGTGCGTATATCAGCGAGATTTCTGATCTTGTCTACAGCATCAACGGAGCGTTCGGCGAGGAGGTAGCTTTTGTGGGATTCCCGGAGACGGATAATTCGACACAGGGATCGGTGATCAACACCAATACATCTTATGCATTGGCGGCACGTTCTGCGAATCTGGACGCTGCATGGCAGTTTGTAAGGTATTATCTCACAGATGAGTATCAGGATGCCATCAGCTATCAGCTGCCGGTGAAAAAGGCTGCGCTGGAGAAAAATGCGCAGAAAGCAACAAAGAAACCCAGTTACATGATGGATGGCAAGGAAATAGAGGAAGATTACCGCTATTGGATCAATGATGAGCTGGTAACCATCGAGCCGCTCACGCAGGCACAGGTGGATGAGATCGTAAAATACATTTCGTCCGTATCGCACAGGGCATATTACAATACAGCAGTGACCAACATCATGGAAGAGGAATTGGGAGCATACTTCAAGAATCAGAAGAGCGCGGAGGATGTATCAAAACTGATCCAGAACAGAGTACAGCTCTACATCAACGAGAATCGATAAGGAAAGAAATGAAAAGGAATAGAAAGCGGAGGACATAAAATGAGCAAGAAGCCAGTTGTGTTATTGATCCTGGACGGATACGGATTGAACGAAAAGACGGAAGGCAATGCGGTTGCATTAGCCAATACGCCGGTTATGGATTCTTTAATGAAGAATTATCCCTTTGTGAGAGGCAATGCCAGCGGTATGGCAGTGGGATTACCGGATGGACAGATGGGAAATTCCGAGGTGGGGCATCTGAACATGGGAGCAGGACGTATCGTATATCAGGAGCTGACCCGCATTACCAAAGAAATCCAGGATGGAACCTTCTTTGAGAACGAGGCCCTTTTGAAGGCGGTGGAGAACTGCAA
>DFDT01000120.1 GCA_002368865.1 Lachnospiraceae bacterium UBA3821
CACACAGGTACTTTGTCCAGAGAGGGAAAAGTGTATTATCGAATCGAGAATGGACAGGTGTCCCTGAGCGTAACAGCGAATAGATACCGGTAAAATACAGATGGATCAGAAAACAGAGCAAAATAAAAAGCAACAGCATAAGGCGGCAGGCAGAAACACAAAAGATCTCACCGATGGGAATCTTTCGGTGCAGATCCTGTTTTTCAGTCTGCCGCTTATGGCGTCGAACATGCTGCAGGTATTGTTCAACATGGCGGACGTGGCGGTAGTGGGACGGTTTGCCGGACCGATGGCGCTGGGAGCGGTAGGGTCTACCACAACGCTGGTGGCGTTGTATACCGGACTGTTGATCGGGTTGTCCAGTGGAGTCAATGTGCTGGTGGCGCTGACGGTTGGTGCGAAACACGGGAAAGATACAGAGGAGACGGTTCACACTGCGTTGATCATCAGCGGTATGGCAGGAATATTCCTGATGTTCATCGGAGTGGGTTCGACCGGGGCGGTGCTGGAGCTTCTGCATACGAAAGCGGAATTGATCCAAGGGGCGGCGAAATATCTGCATATTTATCTGCTGGGGCTCCCGGCCCTGGCGGTCTATAATTTCGGCAATGCGGTCCTGAGTGCGGCAGGGGATACGAAGCGGCCGCTGCTGTATCTGTCTGTGTCGGGCGTGATGAATGTGATCCTGAATCTGTTCTTTGTGATCGTGTGTCATATGGATGTGGAGGGAGTGGCGATTGCCAGCATCCTTTCACAGTATACCAGCGCGGTTCTGATCCTGCGGCATCTGTTCCGGTGCAGGGAGATTTACGGATTGAAGCGGGATAAGATACGGGTGAGCAGAGACAAGGCCGTGCGGCTCCTACAGCTTGGCGTGCCATCCGGCTTACAGAACGGTATCTTTTATCTGGCGAACCTGTTTGTACAGATGGGGGTGAATTCCTTTGATGCTACGGTGGTGGCGGGAAATGCGGCAGCTGCCAATGCAGACAATCTGGTCTATGACATGATGGCGGCATTTTATACGGCCTGCGGCAGTTTTATGGGGCAGAATTATGGGGCGAAGAAGTGGAAGCGGGTTGAGAGAAGCTTTTTTTTAAGTATGTTTTATGCCTTTGCCTGCGGTTTGATCCTGGGGTTGGGATTGGTGACCGCTGGGCGGCATTTTCTGGGGCTTTTCACAGCGGAGGAAGCAGTGATGGAAGCCGGGATGGAGAGACTTATGATCATGGGACTTTCCTATTGTGTTTCCGCTTTTATGGATTGTTCCATAGCGGCGGCAAGGAGCCTGGGGAAGAGCTTTGTGCCCATGGTGATCGTGATCTTTGGGGCATGTGTGTTCCGGGTGACGTGGATTTACACGGTGTTCGCCTATTTTCGGACCACTACGTCGCTGTACCTGCTGTTTGTATGTTCCTGGGTGATCACGGCGATCGCGGGGAATCTGTATCTGGCTTGGACATATCGAAAAGTAAGGAAGGGGACGTGATCCCGCGCCCGCGCGCTCATCTCATGCAAAGAAATGCACAAAAAAGCCTGCAAGCAGTCTTTTTGTGAACATTTCTTTGCATGGCTGAACTGTTGCGTGAAAATAATAACACAATTTTTTATTTACATTGACACTAAATAATGGTAAATTAATTATATGTGGGAGTTTTCGAAAGGAGAAGGGAGAAGGTACTATGGCAAGAACAATTCTTGTAACTGGCGGTGGCGCCAGCGGTAAATCAAGATGGGCTGTATCGCAATTTGCGGCTTGTGACAATGTCCTCTATATCTGTCCGAAGGAGTTGGACAGCGATACCAAAAACCGGATTGAATACAGCAATAAGAAGAATCTGGTAGAGTGGGAGATTCATGAAAATGTAACTTCTGAGCCGAGTTCCCTGTGCGACAAACACAAATTTACAGTATTTGACAGTTTGGATCTGTATGTGGATGTAGTTATTGAGGAGATGTGTCCGAATATTGAAGATCTGGACTGGGAGATGGAAAAGGCGATCGAAAAGCGGATCATTGAAGATATCATGAATCTGCACACGGAAGCCCGCCTGATAGAAGGAGATGTGGTGATTATCACACTGGAGACCGGTTTCTCCAATATTCCTGAAGATCCGTTCCTTTTGGCGAAGCGGAACATTCTCGGTATGATCAATCAGCGTATTGCAAATGAATCCACGGACGTTTATCTTTCTGCGAGTGGAATTCAGTTTCGGATCAAATAAATTTTACAAATTGCAAATTTACTGCCTACGGCGGAAAGGATGGGGCGATAATGGATATTGAAGAATGGATCAACGGAGCGAGAAAACTGATGGCATCGGATATTCACCTTACAGTGGGAGATATTACAATGATCCGTATTAACGGTGAACTGGTAAAATACGGTGAGAGAGATGATGTAGGCGTAAACCGTCTGATTCACTCCTTTTTGACCGCGGAGCAGGAGAGACAGTTCAGCACGGAAGGTCTGGATCTGGACTTCAGTTTTGAGACCACTGACGGGTCGGTACAGCGTGTGAACGTATTCCACCAGAACGGCAGAGCGGCAGCGGCAATCCGTTTGCTGAATACTACGGTTCCTTCTTTGGAAGAACTGGAGATGCCGCCCATTTTAAACGAACTGGCGACCAAGAGAAAAGGTCTGGTGCTGGTAACAGGGGCAACCGGAAGCGGTAAGACGACCACGCTTGCAGCTATGATCGACGAGATCAATAAGCGCAGGGCCTGCCATATTGTAACGATTGAGGACCCCATCGAGTATCGCTATGAGCGCAGAAAGGCAATTATTCACCAGAGAGAACTGGGCCGTGACGTGCCTTCCTTCCGAGCGGCATTGAAGAGTGTCCTTCGTGAGGACCCGGATGTGATTCTGATTGGAGAGATGAGAGACTTTGAGACAATCTCGTTGGCGCTGACCGCTGCCGAGACCGGACATCTGGTGTTTGCTACTTTGCATACCGCCAGTGCGGCACAGACCATTGACCGTATCATTGATGAGTGTCCTGTGGAAGTGAGAGATCAGGTGCGTGGACAGGTGGCAAACCTGATCCAGGGTATTATTGCACAGACGCTGGTTCCCAGATGCGATGAAAAGGGTGGCCGAACCGCAGCAATGGAGATTCTGGTTGGTAACGATGCAGTGAAGAATATGATCCGTAACAATAAGAT
>DFDT01000002.1:0-1172 GCA_002368865.1 Lachnospiraceae bacterium UBA3821
GTTTTTTTATGACTGCTGCTTTTTTACTGCTATTTTTTTACTGCTGCTTTTGATAACTGCTGTTTTTTATGACTGCTTTTTATGACTGCGGAATAGCTGCGAAGATTCTGTTTTGATCGGGATTGTTCTTACTGGGGATTGGCCCGGAGCCATTCAACGATGTCTTTGCTCTCATAAAGGGGCTTGCCATCAATGAACAGGCAGGGAATCTGTCTTTTACCGCCCACTTCCACCAGGCGCTGCAGTTCCGCCTCGCTCCGGTCGATATTGCAGTAGGCAACATCTGTACGGCCCTGCTTCTCAATCTCCTTTTTGACCAGACGGCAGTAAGGGCATGTATCTCCCATAAAAAGTTCCAATTTCATGCTGTTTCCTCCTTTTCCCGAACCGTTGACGTTTTCTTCTGTACGCGTCCCGGCTCCGTCAACTGTATCCTGCTGTTTCTCACTGTATTGCCTGTATTACTGTTACTATCATATAACAAAAATCCGCCGCACGGAACTCCTCTTTATCCAGGAGTCTGTGTGACGGATTCTCTTAAGCAGTCTCTCAGGGCTGCCTTTCTGTCAACGTGTAATTATATGTACTTATGTGTAATCAGTGGTGATCAAAGATCGATGTCGCCTGTGATCTCGCCGTTAACAACATAGTAAGCCTTGTTCTCTTCGGGCTTTACATAAACATTAACAGTCTTGACTACTGTATCAGCGGGAACTGCTGCCTTGACCTGATCTACCAGAGATGCAGCGGTCATTTCCTTGCCTGCGTACTGAATGGTAACGACAGACTTAACTGCGGGCTTTCTGGTTGTCTTACGAGTGGTTGTCTTTGCAGGTGCTGCAGTTTCAGCTGCTTTTTTCTTTGCGGGCATGTTGTTTTCCTCCTATTTTTTTAATTAACTAAATAGTTTTTCACTTCAAAATATTTAGAAAATGTTTAGTCTTTTCTAAATCACATTTCAAAGAATAGTCTCTTTATTCGTAAAATGTCAATCACTAAATGACTTTTTCAGTCTCTTCCACAAAAACAGGCAATATTCTGCCATTGATTTTGAGGAATTTGGCCAATGAAATCACGGAATGTCTGCCTGCTGCAGACTTTTAGCGCAGACTTTGGTCCACGACCCCAGAGGTCCATGACCCCACACGGTCCACGACCCCAGACATGGTCCA
>DFDT01000002.1:1300-3614 GCA_002368865.1 Lachnospiraceae bacterium UBA3821
CGGTCAGCCGCCCCCAGGCCGTTGGACCGGGGCCGGGACCATTTAGTCGGAATAAGGATTTCTGCTTCTGAGGATAAACATGATCACAATGCTGTAGACCGTTACCGCAAATCCCAGTAAAGCGGTAAAAACTACCATGGGACCGGTCTTGGGAAGCAGGGCCTGTATGATGGGCATTATGTATTCCATTTCCGAATAACCGCCATAACCATAGCCATAACCATAACTGCCATAGCTCATAAGAGAATACAGCTCATCATACAGGGCGCTGTAGACACTTTGTAATGAGAGCGTAAGAATCAGTCCAAAGAACTGGAAAACGCCGCCAATAATCAGCATGATAATGGAAAACAGGGATGTCCGATAGGATGTTTCTCTCCCCTGCAGGACATGGGAGATCGTTTCCGGAAGGATCCGCAGGCCCATCCAGTAGAACCAGTTCCATACACATACGACAATACCTGTCAATAATGTGATGACGCCCAGAACAGTGATCGATCCATCATCCGCTGCACTGCCTGCAATGAAAAAGAGTACAGCTACTCCGCCAAACCCAACGATCGCAGACAGTATGGCTCCGACCAGTTCAATAATCAGCGTTATACTGATCAGCCTGAATCCCCCATCCGTCAGATTGCGCTGATAACTCGAGTAGAAAATAAGCCATACAGCGATCACAAACATAACAAGGGGAATGGATGCAAAAAATGTGCCAATACCAAAGTTGAAGATCAGATTCAGCAGCACATAAAGGGAGAAAATAATATAAAAGACCAATGCGGGAATACTTCTGCAGAATTCCGTGATTTCTTCTATTACACCGCCCTGCCCGAATGCCGTCTTCGCCCCAAATCCGGGTTCCGGCCCTGCATGAAAGAAATTTCCGGGTCCTTCATGCATGAAATTTCCAGGTCCTTCATGCACGAAATTTCCGGGGCCTCTGTTCATGGAATTTCCGGGTCCTTCCTCCTTGGGATTTCCAGGTTCTTCCTCCATAGGATTCCCGCAGTAGATACAGAACCGGTTATCCGCCTTGTTCTGCCGCCCGCAGCGGGAACAGTATATTACGCCGTTTTTATGATAATTCTGTTCCTGATAATAATCCGCCATACTAATACTCCTCCTTTCCATACTCTCCATACCCGGCAAAATCCCTTTTTTTACTGCCTGATCAGCAGCCGGCCGGCTGCTTTTGTTCATTGCAGTCTTCCTGCCGTTCACCGTGTAATAAGCAGTGTATTCTTCCGCCGGTATCTTTTCCTGTGCCTGCCCTTCTGTTATTTGTAACTATAGGCACTAAATCCTCTGGTCGTGTAATTCTGTCTTCCCATGGCTTCAAAAGCCTGCCTGTTGCCGGTGACAAAACTGATAATCGTCAGATCATAGACAGCACCAGCGACGCCCAGAAGTCCGCCGAATAATACATTCAGGATCAGAAAGACGATAACAAGGGTCTGGCTGCTTTCCATCGCCGCAACGATTCCTGTAGGATCCCGATAATACTGTTCCGCCATTTTTTTCTTCTTCATGCTCTGGATAATATTCCAGATTCCCAGGCCAATGGTCGTAAGGCCATAGCCAAAGAACATAATCAAAGGAAGTCCGATGACGCACTGATAAATACCAAGGATCAGCCAGATGGTCGAACTTATTTTCATTTTTGAGGCAAACTTGTCCAGAAGCGCAGACGCTGTACCCCCTTGATAAGCCTGATAAGACTCCCTGCCGCCATAGCCCTGGTCTCCGCCGAAAGGCTGCGCATTCCGGTCGGTGCGGCTTTCATTCAGCGGCTTTCCGCAGTATTCACAAAAAGCGGCAACACTTTCATTCATCGTCCCGCAGAAGCGGCATCTTTTACCGGCGTTCTGACTGCCATCCTGCATGCCATAGTGATTCTGCGGTCCTTGTCCGGGTCTTGCCTGGCCGGAATAGCTGCCTGCAGCATCCTGATTTCTGGTATCCCGTACCTCGGTATAGAATTCGGAAGGATCCACTTCCTGAAAACCATTGCTGCCGCCCATTCCCTGCAGGTTGCCGTTTCCATCATGCCGGCTGTTCGAACCGTTTATAGCTGTCGGATAATTGTACTGATCCGCAGCCCGGAAAGGCTGATTGCATTTCAAACAAATATGTGCCCAATCTGTATTGGAAGCACCACAGTTACTGCAAATTTTCATATGATCTCCACCTCTCTACATCCTATTACAATTTTAAAGTCTTTTTTGCCAACCATCTTATCTTGTAAATCAAGTATATCACCTGCGGATCTTTTTATTTTTTTACAAAATGCGTCAAATACCATGGCAGGTGGTTA
>DFDT01000059.1:0-5637 GCA_002368865.1 Lachnospiraceae bacterium UBA3821
GTCATAGAGAAGCAGAAAGCGACAAGAGCCAGATAGCCCGGGGCAAGGTCGAAGATAATGCTGTCGTTTTTATCGAGCAGCATGACCATTGAAAAGCCAACCGCGGCGGCAAGAAATCCGTTGAGCGTGTGAAGCATCGTATCCCAAATGGGGATTGCGGTATAATAACTGTTGACTTCCCCGAGAATTTCCGCAGCATATATAAAACAATAAATGATAATCTGCAGGGACTGAGGAAGGGCAACCCTGAACCTGACTTCGATCACGCTTGGCAAAAAGAGAAGAATCAGAGTGAGTATGCAGAGCATAAAGGATTCGAAATTGCCCAGCATGAACTGACGAATCATAGTCGCTATGACGAGTATACGCAGGATGGAGAATACAATAAACGACCGTCTGTGTTCAGTAAGCTGTTTTCTTACTTCTTCAAAGAAGCTTTTCCGCCGCATGCGCCGGTTCAATTTTCTGATTTGTCTTTTCTCACGTCTTTCTTGATTCAAATGAAGCGAACTCCCTTCTATATTTCACTGCTTTACGATACCTTAATTCTCACTCCTTGTCAAATTGATGGTGGCAGTGCCACCCATGAGGCATTCCTAAAATCCAAAAAAGTATCAAACATATTTATAAATATCCTGTTGACATATTTGTAAATATGTGCTAATATATAATCGTAGCAAGGGAACGGCAGGAAACGAATCAAGTCAGGCAGGTGGATTTATGGCGGAAGAGAAAAAAGCGTTCGATCAAATCAAATATCAAAATGAGTTCAACAAAAACAGATATGACAGGATAACCGTTCTGGTTCCAAAGGGCAAAAAGTCCGAATGGACCGAACTGGCTAAGTCCGAAGGCATGAGTCTTACGGCATGGATAGTAAAGAAAGTTGAAAATCAATAAAAACAGAGGGCGGTATCATCTACTGCTCTCGAATTTGTTTTCATGCGTTCTTCATCAGACAACTTCCCACCCAAGGGAAGCCCAGCAGAGAGGTCCCCATCCGGCAGGATCTCTAAAATCGGTGCCTGCTGATTTTACGATACTCCAATTTCCGCCCCTCGTCAAAGCCGATCCAGTCGCAGATCATTTCAATGACATACTTCCACGGCATCTTCCTTGCGAGAATTTCTCCATTCTCACCGTAATCGATCCAGTATTCCCAGTGATGGGGATTGTGTCCCATGTGGTGCTGCCACGCCAGGCTGTAGCCACAGCACTCTTTTTCAGCTTCTATCGGGCTCCTGTCTCCCTGGAAATATTCTGCCGATGATTTGAATTCCGTCAGGCTGTACTTTGACAGATCGTGTGTAATTCCCTGCCATATCAGGCCGCAAGCCTTACACTCATGGAACACGACTGCCTTGTGTCTGGTAATTGTTTTGAAATGTTCCCACTTCTTGCCCATGGATTTTCCTCCATCAAAAAAGCACCGCCGGAACGGTGCTGTGCCAATCTGAATCTGTTAGCTTAAGTGTCGATTATGTCTGGACGTTAGGATTCCTTTATTTTCTTAGCAAGTCATCATATATAAGAGTTCCCCGGCTCCAGAAATAGCGAAGTCCATCATCTGTTCGGCAGTTACCTTGTATTTCTCTACGAATGCATCCAATTCTTCTTTCACTTCATAGGCTTCTGAAGCTTTCATATCAAATATTTTATCTTCAAAATGCTTTAACTCTGCTTTTATCTGGGCATCCGTCATCTTAATCACCTGCTTTTCAAAAGCTCAATAAGACTATTATCGAGTTTATCTAATACACGTTCCTTCATACTTGTTGCAGCATTCGTTTTACGATACTCCAATTTCCGCCCCTCGTCAAAGAAAAGGAGGTCAATGACCAGTTCTCTTACGGAGGCGTCGGATACAAGAAGATCAAAGAGGTTGTCGAGGGTTCCGTCGAAAAGACGGTGGCGAACTTTGCGCCTGAATACATCCCGAAATTGGAGATAGTCCTCACAGAAATCATGAGCCAGACAGTCGTAGTGGAGAAGAAAAGGCTACTCAAGAACTTCCGAGTATTCATGACGGATACGGACATCCCGGATACAGGCACCCGGAAGATACAACTGAGTGAAATCTTCAAGGTATACCGCAACTATGTCTCTGAGAACTTCGATACCGAAGACAGGCATATCGATTATGACGATGAGCCAACATATGATCCTGTTGAATGCAAGGCGTGGATTGAGGAGGAAGATAAGAACCGGGGTTACTTCAGGAGCATGTACAGGCACGCCTCACTGTAGTTTTACGATACTCCAATTTCCGCCCCTCGTCAAAGCAAAAGTGGATCTGAACAAACAATTGGCAATGTTCATCAATGAGAGGAATTCAGCCCTTGTCAGCCTGAATGAGAAACGGATAAAGAAGCTGTTCCGTAAATGGGGGGTTCCTTATCCGGATGACAGGAAGGTGTTCTGGGCCAGCGTGCACATGTCGATCATTGAGATCTACAAGTGCGGTGGACGTTATGTCAAAAAGGAGCATTACGAGCGGTCAAAAGAATGGTTAGTGCAAAATGGTCTGTCACATATGGCAGACGGAAAGTGAGGTTTATATGAGAGGCTTAAAGGTGTTCGTGCATAATATGCCGGCAGGTCCGTGCGAACGGTATGTGGTAGCCAGGGTCGACAAAGGAGAACTGTGGTACTGGGGATCGTGGAGGAATAGCAAAGACGCCTACGAAGTCGCGAAGGCCGTGGATGGTGTCGTCTGTGAGAATGTCGAGGACGCAGGATGATGATTGATTTGATCGGCAGGCCGGCAATGCTCGAAATGCTGGCAGAGGAAGGCTCAGAGCTGTCACATGCAGCTCTGAAGCTTGCCCGGAAATACAGGGGAGAGAATCCGACCCCTAAATCAGAGATGGAATGCATAGGGGCCTTAACGGAAGAGATCGCGGATGTCATGATGTTTTACGATACTCCAATTTCCGCCCCTCGTCAAAGTCATCTGGAACAAATATTCATAAGCTAGGTCCCACTGGTCATTGGGGGGATATGCAAATGTACTCTGCGGCAGTGTATACACATGCCTGTTCCGCACAGCTGTCATATCGTTCCAGAAATCCTTCGACTCACAGATCGCCTTATAAGTTTTCTCAGCGTCCCGCTCCTTCCCCTCATATATCAAAAAGATATAGTCCGGGTTGCGGCCGAGGATGGTCTCGAATTCGATTTCATTTGCAGGACGTACCTTTTCCTGGTCCGCAGTTTCTTCGCCGGCGTCTTCATTGCCGTCCGCCTTAGCGTCCGCAGCGTCGCCGCTTTCCGTCACCTGACTGTCCGTTGATTCGCTGCCGGCTGCCTGGGCATCAGCCGGCTCGACACCACTTTCAGTCGACGTTCCATCCGCATTCTGACTGTCCACTTCTGCTCCCGTCTCCACGGTGCTGTCCGTCGCCACACTTTCTGCAGTCTGGCTGTCTGCCGCCTTTCCGGTCGCCGTTCCTCCCGTCTCGGCGGCACTTGCCGTCTCATCTTTCTCCGCGGGAAGGGTCACCCTCACCTCTTCATAGCCGGGATTTACGTTGATGAGCCCGAAATCCGTTTTACGATACTCCAATTTCCGCCCCTCGTCAAAGCAAACAGGCGGAAAGGGTGCTCTGTGCCGTCTGTTTCCGTCAAAGTACCGTATGCGTGTGTTTCCAGATACCCCGCATCAAGGTAGGCGTCCAGCTTCCCGAACATGGCGTCCCCGGACATGTGGTGCCCGTACAACACCGAGTATTCGTCCCCGAACCGCGCGTCGTTCCGGCAGTCAAGGAATATACTCCCCGCAAGGGAATATTCCCCAAAGGGATTCTTATTCAGGAATTCATCATTGTCACTGCCCTGCATGACCGGGAATTCAATCGAAGTCCCTTCTACCGACAGCCATGCCACATACGCATCAAGAAGGCGCTTATCCTCTTCTTCATGTCGTTCGTTTCCGGGCTTGAACTTCAAAAGCGCGTCATTATCGGCAGCCTTGTATACCATATGGATGTCATAGACCATGTAAATGCCCAGTGCCATGACCAAAAGGAAGAACAGGATGAACATGAAGTCAATAAGGTCACTGACCACTTGCGCCGCTTTTTTTATGACCTTCATCAGAACCCCCGTGCCCGGAACAGGAATATGATTTTCCGCATATCGCATCTTCTTTTACCGCACCGTACGTGCGGCTGTCGTTCGCATTCACGCGATAATCATTCAGGATAAAATACTCATTGGTGCCAAGTTCCATAGGGAACAACTCTTTTGAAGTCTCCGGCAGTATTGTTTCATAAGGGATGTCCTCGAACTGCGAATAGTCATTGACGGTATACCCCTTAAAGCCTTCCGGAAAATCAATGACCTGTCCGGGGATGCCTGCGACCCGTCCGGCGCGTAACTGTCCATCCGGGTCACGGTAAACGACCACATCACTGACCGAAAGGCTCTGCCTCCGGTAATATATGCAGAGATCCCCGTCCCTTACTCCCGGGAACATGGCATTGGACGGCATACGGTAGAACCCGATCATGTAACTGCAAACGAGCCATGCGATACCTGCAAGAATAATGATTTTCAAGGTCAGTCGCATAACTGGGCTGCCCACTATTTTGTGATTCAGACTTTTTGGAAGAATGTCCATTCTGTTTTATTCCGAACGATGTTGATTTCTTTCGGCATTACTTGTCGTACACGATTTTCCACTGCTGCTGTTCGCGCGCATGCCACCAGTCCGCAATGATGTTTGTCGAGTTCCCTATAGCTCCGCCGATCGTTACGCATGTCCCGCCTTTCTTGCTCATCAGGCAGTATGTGCCGGGGATTCTCCCAGTCCATACCAGTTTCCATCTTTGGCTCGACGTATTTGCCCATGGCTTTGCAACTATGTTCCCTGCTGTTCCTGAGCCCTCTATCGTAAGGCAGTAGCCGGTCTTCACATTTTCAATGCGGTAATATCCGTCACCGCTGTACAGGAGCCTGTACTTCTGTATATCGGCGTTCGTCTTCTTCGCTGTCGTGACATTGGCACCTTTAGCAGTAGAACCGTTCTTTGTGGAAACGACGATGTTGTGGTATGCCGTCTGCAGGAAGACTTTGTTCCCCATGTATTTGATGTTTGTCTGGGACGGCGATTTTATCAGCCAGAATCTCTGTGAACTTCTGCCGTCGAACGTACTCTGGTTGAAATAGGAACCGCCGCTTTCTTTATCACCAGCAACGTGCAGGGCTTTCCCCGAATGCTTGTTGATGAAGGAAACCGAGCCGTCGTCATTGTGTACAATCCGCCATTTCTGCGCGTTATAGTTCATGTTCCAGTTCGTCATGTATACGGGCACACCGTTCCCTGTCCAGCCCTTTTTCACGCCGACTGAAAAGCAGTTTCTGCTGGATATGATATTGTAATATCCGTCGGACCGCTTAACGAACCGGAACCTTGTCACTTCATGAGCATTATTAATATGGTTCAGGCGGATCGGGTCGCACGGCATGCTCGCCAGTGTGCGGATGAGGACGCCTGCGTCCGCATGTGCGCGTATCTGGTAATCTGTTCCGGCTTTCGGGTCGGACTTTGTGTAATACCCGCCATGGAGCTTCCTTTTCCGCGCACCCCGTATGATCACGTCAGGTAACGCGCCGTCTGTCGATATTTCATCGACA
>DFDT01000059.1:5724-8887 GCA_002368865.1 Lachnospiraceae bacterium UBA3821
CATCCAGGGCGGCTGCTTCCGCCTCAGAGTTCGCCAGGCATGTGATCAGCACTTTATTGAACCTGCAAGTGGCAGCAATATCATGAGTGTAGAGCTTCTTGGACAGGGCGAGTTCCACTTTATTGCGGCCTGTCTTAAGGGAAAGCGCGTCCGTGAGGTATTTATGCGTCCATTTATCCGTTATGACGATATCTATAAGGGAAATGGGGTCCTTTTTGATGATTGGCCTCAGATAGTAAGCGACATTGGCAGCATATGTGACTTTTCCCTGCATGCCTGCCTGCAATACGATATCGGCGACTGATTCGAAGTTAGAGACCGTCAGGCCCTTGTCCGTCTTGATATGGATATTTGGCTTGACCCCCAGCTCGCGGCAGGTCACCATATACTCTTCCAGTGTGGGGATCTTCTCCCCTTTCCATACGGCGTTGGTGGACAATCCGAAATCGTATTTCAGAAGCTCCTTATATGTATGCTCCCTGACGACGACCGGCTGGCTGATCTTGCTGCCGTCCGCATTCCTCGCCGTCGCGTTGATGGTTGCGTCGTGTACGACGACAGGGATGTTGTCCCTTGTGAAACGGATGTCACCCCCTACGTAATGGAAGCCGAGGGCACGCGCCACACGGTATGAGGACAGGGTATTGCGGGTCGCTGTCTTGTGATAGCCCATATGCGCCAGGACTCGGACTTCATTATCGCCGTTATAGAAATTCCTGCTCCTGATGACGGCAGTCGCGCCTTTATCTACAACAGTGAGTCTGTATGTGTCCTTCGGCAGTCCCATTGTTTTCAAGATATTTTTGCTCTGGTCGGTCACGCCCTGCGTGGACAGGTTGTTGGCGTTCAAGGCGATGGTCTGTACGTAACCGTCCTGCCACTGGATCTGCAGCTTTCCTTTGAGCATTTTCGGTGTGTCTGACGATGCCCCCACAAGTTCTTCTGACGTCGGTTCTTCGCTCATAGCTGAAATGGAAGATTCGGATTCCCCCCCAAGTTCTTCTGGCGCCGGTTCTTCGCTCATAGCTGAAATGGAAGATTCGGATTCATCCGTTGCGTACAGGACTTCTTCATCATCTTCCTCTGAGATGATTTCTTCTGTCTCGGTGTCTTCCGTTTCGATGGCAGCTATCGTACTGTCATCAGCGGGGAACTGGTTGTCTTCCGACATATCCGGTTCGGCTTCCTCTGTTGATTCGTATGAGACAAGGCCTGTCTCCACACGTACTTCCATCTGCGGTTCCTGTTCTTCCTCTGACGTTATTTCCCCTGTTTGGTATAAGGTCTCATCCGTGAGCTCGTCTGCCATGACGGAGAATCCAAAAATCGACCCCGCCATTACGATTGCCATAATAATACATAGTAACTGTTTTGTTGCTCTTCTTTTCATTGCTGCTTCCTTTCACATTTTCGCCGCCAACGGTGTTTTACGATACTCCAATTTCCGCCCCTCGTCAAAGAGAAAATGGTGCTTTCATCAATTGCTCCTTTCTATTTTATGCTGCCTTATTCGACAGCTTTCATTACTTCTGTGAACTGTCCCCATTAAGAAGACAATCCGCTCTTCATTGTACCACAAATAAAGAAAGCCCACCACCCGCGGTGGTGAGCTCAAATCTTTCATTTCGACAATACTATTTCTTCTTTTTCTTTTCCGGCAGCTCTTCCCACATGTTCCTGATCAGTTTACACAGGAACTGACGATTATCGTTTTACGATACTCCAATTTCCGCCCCTCGTCAAAGCGGGCTTGAGGGCAAGCGGGGCCGTTTCTGGCGCACTTACTTCAAAAAATGATCCGGACTTCAAAAAGAGGGACGCGCACGCAAAATCTTATTACAGGGAACTCCTCGGGAGAAACCGCGACAAAGAAGTAAAAGCCGTCGCCCGAAACAGCGGAATGGCAGAGGCAGATATCGGGAAAGTGTTTGCTCACGTGTTCGAACGCCCTCATCTTTTCGAGGATGGAAGAATAGAAAAGTTCGACCCGGACTACGACATGGCGGAATCATGGCAGAGACTCCGAGAAGGGAAAAATATTCAAGAGCACGATAGAATTCTCTTGCTTCATGAGCTTTATGAAGCTAATATGATGGGAGAAGGGACAGACATCCCATACGAACCGTGCCACGAGGCAGCGGAAAAAATTTACAATTATAGCGTCGCCTTAAAAAAGTACCTTAGAGAAAACGGGTTGGAGTAAGAAAATGCTCAGATACGAATTGATAAAAAAAGACCAAAACGGGGTATATTACGAATACTACCCAGAGGGAAAAAAGACTGCCCCCGGGGTTATCCTATTGGACAAAAACGGGGGAAAAGTGATTACAGAATCTGCAGAGGACTGCGGCGGGCGGTACGCTTACCATGCAATAACCGGGATTGACAGAAAAGAAAAAAGCGGAACCGTAGCATGGTATTAAGACAAGAACACTGCGTCCAGCGCGCACCAGCATCGCTTCGGCGGTGCTTTTTCTATGCCAGAAAAGGGAAATACTATGGACGAAAAGACTATACAGCTTGATTTTGATACTTCGGAGCTGGATGGTTTTACGATACTCCAATTTCCGCCCCTCGTCAAAGTAGAAAAACGAATGCTCGAATTTAAAGACGGTGCGAGAGCGCAAGTAATCGTAACATGGAAGGAAGGAACTGAAAAATACGTTAGAAATGGTAAAGTTATTGAATTACCTAGATCTCATACTTTTGTTGCGGAAAACAATAATGGAATAATCAGATTTGTTGATCCGCAAAATGGAAAGGAAGATTGTTCAGACTACTTTACTAATGTCAAAAATGGATGTACAATGTTTGTAAGGATAGACAATCTTCCTGTTAACGAAGACATCATCGACCTTTTTATTATGAATAGAGGTGGTTGACATGTTACTAACAGATGAAACTGCACTCGAAAAAGCAAATGAAATTTTAAGAGAGTCAGGTAAAGAAGCAAAAGTATCAGATTGGTTTTGGTTGAGGGCGGAAGATGAGAAAGATGATATTTTCTGCTATTACGCCACGGTAGAAGGAGAAGGACTTCCATGGCCACCGGGAGTAGAATTCCCACTTTTTAGAAGAACTGGCGAAATGACAGATTTTGTACTTCCTATACCTGCTTAAAGTAAACTGATCATTAAAATAGGGGCTGTGAAAAAAGTCCTAT
>DFDT01000179.1 GCA_002368865.1 Lachnospiraceae bacterium UBA3821
GAATCCCCCATGCTTCACTGGAAAATTAGTGCAATTGGCAAAAATAAAGCCTTTTGTGCTATTTTTTTTAATTTTTTCATGTTATAATCAAGTGTGTATAGAGAAGAGGTTTAGAGAATTATGTCGGAAGTGCAGGCTGCAAAGGGCAGCAAAAAGAAGATAAGTTTGATTACGTGTGCCTTGATCGGGGCAATCCTGATAGGCGGATATATATTTGCAGTGCATTATTACAGTTCCCATTTTTTACCCGGTACGGTTGTGAATGGGATCGATTGCCAGAATGCGGACATGACGTCTGTCATGGAGCGCTTAAAACAGTATTCGGATGATTATCAGCTGGTCATCACGGGGAGAGGCAGCGAAACAGCGGAAAAAGATCAGCTGCTTACGATATCAGGAAAAGAGATCGGCTACGTAAATGAAGTGGAGATGACTGGGGTAGCCGGTTTATTGGAGAGTCAGAATCCCTGGTTATGGCTGGGTTCCTTTTTAAACTCCGGCAACCAGTATACTTTGTCGGGGAAAGTTACATGGAGTGAGGAAAAACTACAGCAGATTCTTGAAAATGCACAGGCTTTTCAGGAGAAGGCGATGATCGCTCCCAAGGACGCATATTTACAGGGATACTCTGAAGTTGAAAAAAAGTTTGTACTGGTGCCGGAGACACCCGGTACACAGTTAAATCTGAAAAAGGTCTATGAGAAAGTGGGCGAAGCACTTTCTTCGGTTCAGGATACGATTGATCTGGAGGAAGCAGAGTGTTATCTCTCCGCATCCGTTACAACAGAGAATGCAGCACTTCAAAGAAAATTGCAGGAAGCGAACAAATGGCTGGGAACCCAGATCCGTTATGACTGGAACGGAACGGAGGTTTTACTGAACAGTGATCAGCTCAAAGATTGGATTTATTTAGAAGACGGTACTGCAAAGCTGGATAAGGAAAAAGTTGCAGCTTTTGTTGCCGAAAATGCAAAGGCGTATGACACTTATCGCAAAACGCGTACGTTTCATACAACACGGGGATATGACCTGGAACTTCCGGGCGGGGCGTTTGGCTGGCTGACGGACCAAGATGCGGAAACAGAGGAGCTGCTTGGGTTGATCGAAAAGGGCAGTGTATGTGACAGAGAGCCCATATATCAGAGTAAAGCACCGGTTAAGGGGATGAATGATATCGGAAGTTCTTATGTGGAAGCCGATATGACATTTCAGCATCTGTATCTTTATCAAAAAGGCGAGATCGTATTGGAAACGGATTTTGTGTCCGGAAACATGAGCAACGGAAATAAGACACCGCAGGGTGTATTTGGGCTCACTTATAAAACCAGAAATGCGACGCTGCGTGGGGCCAATTATGCGTCTTTCGTGCATTACTGGATGCCCTTTAACGGAAATGTAGGTATGCATGATGCTACCTGGCGAAGCGTATTTGGCGGAGACATCTACAAGACCAGCGGTTCCCATGGCTGCATCAATCTTCCGCTGAGCAAAGCGGCGGAAATTTATCCGTATATGTCGCAGGGATTCCCGATCATCTGCTATTATTACCCGGATGGAGTCCTGTCCGAGGCGGATATGACAATATTGGCAGCTTCTTCAGCCGCAACGGTTGGTGTGGTAGAGCAGGAAGGGACAAACGAAGGTCCGGTGACAGTTTGGGAAAACAATGATGATGACGATGACGACGATGACGACGATGATGATGACAACAGCGGAAGTGAAAATGTGACGCAGGATGATCAGTCAGCCGGTACCGAAGAAAGCGGCGGAATTGACGAGAGTCAGAGTGCTGATATCGGGGATGGGGATACCGAGGGCGGAAGTGAAGACTCCGGTGGTGAAGGGGCGGAAGGCAGTGATTCTGGAAGCGGCGACAACACCTGAGTAAGAGAGATTAGATCAGAGAGATTGGATCGAGGGGATAAAGATGGACAAAAAAAGGGGCAGACAGCCTTATAAGAGCAGGACGGAAAAGGATGCTTTGCGTTGGAGCGCAAAGCTGGACAGACATCGTGTTTTGCACAATCGGATCAAGAATGCTGCGCCTGATATTTTGAGTTCAGACAATTTTCAACATACGAAAAGTTATATTCAGCACGGGAATATGACGGTAAATGCTCATTGCCAGAATGTGGCGAAATACAGCCTGATGATCCGCGATAAGCTGCATATTCGCTGCAATGAGAAGGAGCTCATCAGAGGAGCTTTATTGCACGATTATTTTTTATACGACTGGCATGACAAAGATCATATATCTCCGCGGAAACTGCACGGATTCTATCATCCGGGGATTGCATTAAAAAATGCCTCCAAGGAATATGATCTGACAAAGCGGGAGCAGGAAATTATCAAAAAGCATATGTGGCCGCTGACGGTGGTTCCGCCTACCTGCAGGGAGGCGTGGATCGTGACATTTGCGGACAAGTGGTGTTCCTTATTGGAGACTTTCCACATTCACAAAGGACACGGAGCGAAAAAAGATGACGGAATGGATGCCGCTGTATAAAGAGCTGGAACAATACGGAAATTCGGATTTCTACCCATATCACATGCCGGGGCATAAGAGGAGACAGCTCGGCGACATCCCGGAGCGGATTTTAAAAACGGATATTACAGAGATAGACGGATTTGATAATCTGCATCAGGCGGAAGGAATCCTGCGGGAAGCACAGGATTTGGCGAATAGGCTGTATGGAGCGGAGGAGACCTTTTATCTGGTCAACGGAAGCACCGCCGGTATATTGAGTGCAATCAGTGCAGCGCTGCCGGAGGGCGGTCATCTGCTGATCACCAGAGGTTGTCATAAGTCGGTGTATCATGCGGCATATTTACGAAAACTAAAGTTCAGCTATCTCTATCCGAAAAATGTGAAGGGATTTGAGTTCAGCGAGGCTGTGACTGCAGGGCAGGTACAGGAGGCATTGCGCAGCGAGCCGGATATAGGGGCTGTTTTGATCGTTTCGCCTACCTATGAAGGTCGTATCGCCGATGTGAAAAAAATTGCAGAGATTGTGCATGAGAAGGGAATTCCTTTGATCGTGGACGAGGCGCACGGAGCGCATCTGGGGTTTGCGGAGGGCTTTGCGCCGGGAGCCTGTATGGCTGGTGCGGATATCGTGATCCACAGTGTGCACAAGACGTTGCCTGCGATGACGCAGACAGCCCTTCTGCATGTGAATGGCACACGAGTTGACCGGGACAGGCTAAAGAGATTTCTGCGTATCTATCAGACCAGCAGTCCGTCGTATGTTTTGATGGCGAGTATTTCGGATGCCATGGAGTTTTTAAAAATAGATGGGAAGAGATATTTTGCAGATTTTCGCGATCATTATCTTCGGCTGCTGGATAGATTAGGAGTATGCAAAGTGCTGCAGTTTGTTCCGGCGGAAGATATTTTCGACGGCAGACAGGACATCGGGAAGCTGGTCATTGGCGCGGGAAACAGAAGAGATATTTCCGGACAATGGCTGTATGATCAGCTCCGGGAAAGGTACCATTTGCAGTGTGAGATGGCGGCAGGCAGATATTGTCTGGCGATGTTTACTGTGGCCGATTCTTCGGAGGCTTATGAACGGATGGAACAGGCTTTGCTCTGCATTGACGAGGAGCTATTTACTGAATCCGGAGCGGAAAATGTGAGAGACGAAGAGCGTGCAATGAGCGGAACCATGGATGAGAGCAGGGGGAAGATTGTTTTACCGGAGGTTTGCTATCCGTTCAGTGCGGCATGGGATCTGACGTGGAAACGGGAGCGGCTTGGCGACGCGGTGGGATGTGCGGTAGGCGAATTTGTCAATTTATATCCGCCGGGGACTCCGATCCTTGTACCCGGGGAGGTATTAACGCAGGAAATATATGAACAGATTCTGGAATATCTGACGCAGAAGCTGAATTTGCAGGGATTGATACAGGAAGAGGGAGAATACTACATCAGGGTATTGAGGCAATAAGATCATGGGAAAAATTTTTTATCTGATGGGCAAAAGTTCCTCCGGGAAAGATACCATATACAGAGAACTGATGAAGAAAAAAGGGGATGTCCTGCATGCCATCGTGCCATACACCACGAGGCCGATCCGCGCAGGGGAGCAGGAAGGCAGAGAGTATCACTTTGTGGACGAGGCGGAATTTCAAAGGCTGATGGACGGAGGAAAAGTGATCGAGCAAAGGGCATATCAGACATTCCATGGGATCTGGCGTTATTTTACCGTGGATGACGGGCAGTTTTCGTTAGATAGCTCGAAAAACTATATTATGATCGGCACGCTGGAAGGGTATACCAGTATGCGGAATTATTTCGGTGATGCGTCGGTGGTGCCTGTGTTGATTGAACTGGATGACGGAATTCGTCTGCAGCGGGCTTTGAATCGGGAGAAAAAGCAGGCGCAGCCCAAGTATCAGGAAATGTGCAGAAGATTTCTGGCGGACAGTGAGGACTTTTCGGAGGAGAAGATACAGGCGGCCGGAATCGGGAGAAGATTTCAGAATGAAAATCTGAAACAATGTCTTTCGGAGATCACAGACTATATTTTTGCATAAAATATGCCGAAATAATAAAATGGAAGGTTTTTGAACAGGAACGGATGACGCAGGGGGTGGGTGTTTGGAGATTCGGGTAAATCAAATACAGCAGACAGTTCCCGTGGAACAGACACAAAATACCACATCCACGGACGGTACGTTCAAGTTTATGCTTGCCAGCAATATCGAGGAAGCAGAGCTTCAAAATAAACTGAACTCTCTGATGGAGGAGATTACCATGCAGGGAGAGCGGCTGGCTAAAAAAAGGGATGTCAAAGATATGCGGCATTACAGAGGGCTTGTCAAAGATTTTTTGAACGAAGTGGTGACGCATTCGCACTCCTTTTCCAGGGAAAATTTCCTGGATCGAAGAGGAAGACATCGGGTGTACGGTATCATCCGGCTGGTGGATGAGAATCTGGATCAGCTTGCACAGGAATTGATGAAGGACGAGAAGGACAATCTGGCAATCCTCGGGAAGATCGGGGAGATCAGGGGATTGCTTCTGGATATTTTCACCTGATGACAGGGGAAAGAGGGGATACATATGGCAAAGTTTGCGGATATCGTAGGACAGGAACAGATGAAGGAGCATCTCCAGAATGCGCTGGCGTCAAAAAAGATTTCGCATGCCTATATCATCAACGGCGAAAAATCTTCCGGTAAGGAATATATTGCGAAGGTGTTCGCGATGGCGCTGCAATGTGAAAAAGGCGGAACGGAACCCTGTCAGGAATGCCGTTCCTGTAAGCAGGCCCTGTCCGGAAATCAGCCGGATATCATTCGACTGAATCATGAGAAACCCAATACGATCAGTGTAGATGATATTCGGAAACAGATCAACGGGGATGTGGCCATCAAGCCGTATAGCAGTCCTTACAAGATTTATATCATCAATGAGGCGGAGAAGATGAATACGCAGGCACAGAATGCCCTGCTGAAAACGCTGGAGGAGCCGCCCGAGTACGCGGTGATCCTTTTGCTTACCGCAAACATAAATGCACTTCTTCCGACCATTGTAAGCCGCTGCGTGGTACTCAATATGAAACCTGTGGCGGATGAGAAAGTCCGCAAGTTTCTGATGGAGGAATTGCAGATCCCCGATTATAAGGCGGACGTGTGCGTCGCTTTTGCCCGGGGAAATGTGGGAAAGGCGAAAGCCCTTGCCTCCAGTGAGGAATTTGAAAATGTAAAGAATGAGGCACTGTCTCTGGTAAAATATATCAAAGATATGGAACTTCATGAGATCATGGCGGCGATCAAGAAGATCGGCGAATATAAGCTGGAGATCAATGATTACTTTGATATTATGGCGATCTGGTATCGGGATGTGCTACTGTTCAAGGCAACCAAGGATGTGAATCATCTGGTGTTTCGGGAAGAGCTTACCGCCATACGCAAATGTGCCCAGCGCAGCAGTTACGAGGGAATCGAAACCATCGTAAAGGCACTGGACACAGCGAAGCATCGTCTGGATGCGAATGTTAATTTTGAACTGGTAATGGAACTGCTGCTTCTGACCATTCAGGAAAACGGCTGACGGAACCTTCACTGGTCAAGCAAGTTTTCATATTCCGTGATCGGCATGGGCTTGTAATATAAAAATCCCTGCGCGTCAAAACATTCATGTTGTACAAGAAAATCCTCCTGGAAGGGGGTCTCTACCCCTTCCACTATTATTTTTTTCTCCAATTGTTTCAGCATACGAGTGATATTGTTCAAAATGATCTGAGCATGAATATCCTCGATATTGTCAATGAACCCCTTATCGATCTTTACCTCATTCACGGGCTGATCCTTCAGCATGGTCATAGTCGAATAGCCGGTGCCGAAATCATCCATGGAAATAGAAAATCCGTAGTCTTTGAGTTCCTGCATACTTTGATACATGATCGTGGTATTGTTCAGGAAAGTACTTTCCGTTAATTCCAGGACTACAAGGGAAGGCGGTACCTCATACTTGCCGGACAGGTCGATGAGCCGCTGCTTAAAAATAGGATCATAGGAATGCATCCGGGAAATATTGATGGAAATAGGAAGTGCTTTCTGCCCGGCTTTCAGACGGTTGCTGATCCAGGAAAAAACCTGTTTCCATACCACAAAATCCACATCGATGATCAATCCGTTTTTCTCCAAAACAGGAATAAATTTGCCGGGACTGATGGTACCCATTGTGGGATGGATCCAGCGAACCAACGCTTCACCGCCCACGATTTCTTTGGTGCGCATATCTACCTTGGGCTGAATGTACGCCTGCAGCTGTCCTGTTTCCATACCCTTTACGATGTCGTTTTCAATCTGCTTTTCCATAAGGAGCTGTTCAAACATGCGCTGATCAAAAAATGCGTATTTGGCGTAGAATTTTCCCTTTATGGACTTCATTGCCATTGTGGCATAATCGCACATATTGTTGGCCGGTGTATCCGGTGAGGGTGCGATGCAGATGCCCACAGCGGGCAAAATCTTAAAAGGAAGATCAAAAGCTTCAATGTGGGAATGGATCTTTAGAGCCATATCGATCAGCTCCTGCTGATCCGTAAAGGGCATCAGCATGGCGAAAGTGTCCGCACGAAAATGGGATACAAGGGTCAGATCCTTCCAGTAACTGCGGAAAAAGTCAGCAATATAGATCAAAAGTTCATTTCCCTTTTCCCTGCTGCAGAATACATTCACCGACTTAAAATTGGAGATATCCAAAACAAGAATGGCAAAAGTCTGTTCCGGGCAGGAACTTATGATCTTGGTTCCCATATGGTGAAAATCATGTCGTGTCAAAAGTCCGGTCAGTCGGGTCGGATTGTTTTCCGGGATCAGTTCGATTGGCTGCATGGATTTTCACCTCCTTTTACATATGATGGCGATGAGTTATTCCCCATCGAGCAGAGCTTCAAATGCCGGTACGGGCATAGGCTTATGATACAGGAAGCCTTGGGCGTGGCGACAACCGTGATTCAAAAGAAAATTCTGTTGGGAGGGAAGCTCGACGCCCTCCACAATGATCTTTTTCTTCAGTGCCTTCAGCATATCTATCATGTGTTCCAGAATGATCTGTACATTTTCATTCTCAATATCGTCGATAAATCCCTTATCGATCTTCACTTCATCCACAGGATGATTCTTCAGCATTGTCATGGTGGAGTAGCCGGTACCGAAATCATCCATGGAGAGCATGAAACCGTGTTTCTTCAATTCCAGCATACTCGCAAACATGCCGTCCGTGTTAGTCAGGAAAGAACTTTCGGTGAGTTCCAACACCACCAGAGAGGTCGGAACATTGTACTCCTCGGCAAGCTGGATCAGACGCTGGGTAAAGGCCGTGTCATGCGCGTGCATGCGGGAAATATTGATGGAAACCGGCACAACTTTTTTGCCTGCGGCCAGTCGCTCCTGGATCCAGGCAAAAACCTGAGTCCATATGCAGAAATCCACGTCGATGATCAGACCGTTTTTTTCCAGTACAGGAATGAACCTGCCGGGACTGATGATTCCTTCCGTAGGGTGGATCCAGCGTACAAGGGCTTCCCCACCTACAATTTCCTTTGTGGACATATCTATCTTCGGCTGAATGTATGCCTGCAGCTGTCCGGACTCCAGGGCGTTTACGATATCATTTTCAATCTGTTTCTCCGCCAGCATGTTCCGATACATTTTATCGTCAAAGAAAGCGTATTTTGCATAAAACTTTCCTTTGATAGACTGTTTGGCAATCGAGGCGTAATCAAACAGATTGCTGGTCGCCATATCCGAAGAGGAAGCCATACAGATGCCGACGGAAGCCAACACTTTATACGGCAGCTTAAAGGCGTCGATCCGGTTATGGATATCTATGGCAATCTCAATCAGATCCTCTTTGGACTCAAAAGGCGTCAGCATGGCAAAAATATCGGCACGGAAATGAGATACCACCGTGAGACTGCGCTTCCAATAATCCCTGTAGATATCCGCAATATAGACCAGGATATCATCTCCGGCCTGATGACTGCAGAATTCATTCAGCATTTTAAAATTGGCAATGTCCATGACCAAGATCGCAAATTTTTTATCCGGGTTTTCCCGCATGACCTCCGCGCTCTTGTAAAAAAAGGCACGTCGGTTCAGCAGTCGGGTCAAATTGGTCAGATTGGTTTCTAAATTGCTTTCTGCCATCTTACGCAAGGTATATAAATACAGATCGCTGCGGTCATAGGGCTGATTGATCGCCTGTTCCTGCTCCTCGTTTGGCTGAGGCGGATTCGGAGAATCGATATGCAATTTATACACCTCCTTTTCCCTGAAATGCAAAGTTCTAACAATGGCATAATATATGTTTATATTTTACATCAATTTTGCCAAAAAAGCTATAGTATGTGGAAGAAAAGATAAAATTTAGAAGTAGTTTTTTATAACAGGATATGATAGAATAAGACAAGTGACCGGGTAGCAACAGGCTACGGGTCCATGAGAAACAGTGAGGTATATAGATTATGGTAAAAGTGATAGGAGTCAGATTTCGGACAGCAGGGAAGATTTATTTTTTTGATCCCCTGCATTTTGAGATAAAGCGCGGGGACCATGTGATCGTGGAGACCGCCAGGGGAATTGAGTACGGGACGGTCATGTCGGAAGCCAGAGAGGTTTCGGAGGATAAGGTGGTACAGCCCCTGAAGCCGGTGATCCGTATTGCAAATGAGCGGGATGCGGAGCAGGAGAAGTCAAATCGACAGAAGGAAAAAGAGGCTTTTAAGATCTGTCTGGATAAAATACGGGAGCACGGTCTGGAGATGAAACTGATCGATGCGGAATACACGTTTGATAACAACAAGGTTCTGTTTTATTTTACGGCGGATGGACGAATTGATTTCCGCGAACTGGTGAAGGATCTGGCCAGCGTATTCAAGACACGGATTGAGCTGCGGCAGATCGGCGTGAGAGATGAGACCAAGCTTTTGGGCGGGATCGGTATCTGTGGCAGACCGCTCTGCTGTCACAGCTATCTGGCAGACTTTGTTCCGGTTTCCATTAAGATGGCAAAAGAGCAGAATTTGTCCTTAAATCCGACGAAGATTTCCGGTGTGTGCGGCAGACTGATGTGCTGCCTGAAAAATGAAGAGGAGACCTATGAGGAATTGAATCGCAGACTGCCCAATGTGGGCGATACCGTGACGGCAGAGGATGGCACAAAGGGTGAAGTGCAGAGTGTCAATGTGCTCAGACAGCGGGTGAAGGTCGTGATCGAGGAAGGCGACACCAAGGAGATCAAGGAATATGAAGTGGGGCAGCTTCATTTCAAGCGGAAGCATACCAAGAAGGAGCGTATGGAGCTTTCGCCGGAGGAGCTGGCTGAGTTGGAGCGCCTGGAAAAGGAAGAGATCGAGGAAATCAAGGAAATGAAAGAAAGCCGCGACGATGCAGAGAAAGGGGAGAGATCTTCCCGCTCCGAGCGTCCGAACAGGCAGGAGGGACAGAGAGAAAGGCGCGGCGGAGAACGCGGAAACCGCAGCGGGGATCGGAACGGAGAACGCGAGGAACGCGGGGAGGGCCGCGGCAAAAACCGCGGGGAGAACCGTGGAGAGGGCCGTGGTGAGAATCGCGGCGAAAACCGGGAACGCAGGGAGAACAGGCGGGACAACCGTGACGGAAACCGCGGAGAGGGCCGTAGCGAAAACCGTGGAGAAAATCGTGGCGAAAACCGGGAACGCAGAGAGAACAGGCGCGAAAATAGGCGGGACAGAAGATATCGCTCAGGAAGGAAATCGGAGAACGGTGAGAACAGTAGACCTGAAGGAGAATGAGAGGATTGATGATCTGCAGCGGAACGGCTACCGGATCATTCAGGATCCGAACCGATTCTGTTTTGGCATGGATGCGGTATTGCTCACCGGATTTGCTGCGGCAAAGGAGCAGGACAGACTCCTGGATCTGGGCACAGGTACCGGTATCATTCCGCTTTTGATGGAGGCCAAATATCATTGCAGTCATCTGACGGGACTGGAGATTCAGGAGGAGAGCGCGGATATGGCGCGCAGGAGCGTGGCATTGAACGATCTCTCCGGCAAAATTGACATTGTGACGGGAGATATCAGGGAAGCGGATCGGTTGTTTGAGGCCGCTTCTTTTGATTGTATCACCTGTAATCCACCCTATATGATAGGACAGCATGGTCTGACCAATCCGGAGGATGCGAAAGCCATCGCCAGACATGAGATCCTCTGTACATTTGAGGATGTGGTGCGGGTGACGGCGAAGCTGGTAAAAACGGGTGGACATTTTTTTCTGGTACATCGGCCGTTTCGATTGGCAGAGATTATGACAACTCTGTCGCAATACAAATTGGAGCCGAAGCGGATGCAGCTGGTATATCCTTATGTGGACAAAGAGCCCAACATGGTGCTTTTGGAGGCGGTGCGGGGCGGCAGACCGCGCATGACGGTGGAGAAACCGCTGATTATTTTTGAAAAACCGGGGGTCTATATGCCGGAGCTGCGGGAGAAATACGGGTATTAAGTCCTGTAAATAAGGGAGAGGAGGAGACCGTATGGCGGGAACCTTGTTTTTGTGTGCTACCCCCATTGGAAATCTGGGGGATATGTCGCCGCGGGTGGTGGAGACTCTGCGCAGTGTGGATGTGATTGCGGCGGAAGACACCAGGAACAGTATCAAACTTTTGAATCATTTTGATATTCATACGCCCATGACCAGTTATCATGAGTACAACAAGGTGGAGAAAGCAAAGCAGCTCATCGGGCAGCTTCTGAACGGGCAGAACATTGCACTGATCACGGACGCGGGAACGCCCGCGATCTCTGACCCAGGGGAAGTGCTGGTTCGGATGTGCCTGGAGAGCGGAGTGTCTGTGACCTCGCTGCCGGGACCGGCGGCATGCATTACGGCGCTCACATTGTCGGGACTGTCCACAAGACGGTTTTGTTTTGAAGGATTTCTGCCTGCGGATAAAAAGGAAAAAAAGCTGGTGCTGGACGAGCTTATGAATGAGAGCCGCACCATGATCCTGTATGAAGCGCCCCATCATCTGGTGCGGACGCTGGAGGAGTTGTATGAGGTTCTGGGACAGCGCAGGATCACGCTGTGCAGGGAACTGACCAAAAAATTCGAGACGGTGTTTCCCACAACCCTGGCCGAGGCATTGGAGTATTATAAGACCGAGGAGCCGAAGGGAGAGTATGTGCTGGTGATCGAGGGCAAAAGCTTTGCCGAGAAACGGCAGGAGGAGATTGCCGGCTGGGAGAGCATGACCATTGAGGAGCATATGGCCTATTATGAGCAACAGGGAATGGATCAGAAGGCGGCGATGAAGCAGGTGGCGAAGGACAGAGGCGTGGGAAAGCGGGAGATTTACGCGTACCTGCATGGGGAGGACTGAGATGAGTAATTGTGACGCATGTGTCAATTATGTATATGACGAGGATGAAGAATACTATTACTGTGATGTGGATCTGGATGAGGACGAGATGTATCGTTTCCTGACAGGGACGCAGAAAGAGTGTCCGTATTTCAGGGCAGATGATGAGTATGCCGTGGTGCGGCATCAGATGTAGCGGGAAGAAGGGTTCGGAGTGGAACGGTTGGCACAGACAGCAGAAAAACGGGAAAAGAAGACCATGGATATGACAGAGGGAAGTCCGGCGCGGATTATCCTTCTTTTCACGGTGCCCATCATTCTGGGCAATATTTTTCAACAGCTGTACAATATCGGCGACGCCAAGGTGGTAAGTTTTTTTCTGGATGAACATGCCTTTGCGGCGGTGGGAATGACGGCGGTGGTGTCGAATATGCTGATCGGACTGATCAACGGGTTTACACAGGGCTTTGGGATTCAGGTGGCTCATGCGTTCGGGGCGAAGGATGTCAGGCGGATCAGACGGAATGTGGCAGGTTCGGCGGTGTTGGCGGTGGCGCTTACTTTGGTGCTGTCGGTTCTGGCGTTTGCACTCATCGAGCGGGTCCTGGTGTTATTGCATACACCGGCGGAGCTGATGGATCCGGCGCTTCGGTATGTGCGGATCATCCTGATGGGTATTCCGTTTTCGGCTTTGTATAATCTGTCGGCGAATCTGCTGCGTTCTCTGGGAAACAGCAAGACGCCGCTTTATTGTCTGCTCAGCTCTATTTTTCTGAATATTGCGTTGGATCTGTTTTTGATCGGCGTGGTGCATATGGACATAGAGGGAGCGGCTGTGGCCACTGTGATCTCCCAGGCGGTCTGCGGCGGGGCATGCTTTCTGTACGGTGTGATCCGCTATAGGGAATATCTGCCCGGGTGGGAGGACTGGAAACCGAAGGAAGGGGAATACAGGGAGCTCTTTTTCATGGGACTTTCCATGGGGCTGATGGGCTGTATCGTCAATATCGGAACGATCATCCTGCAGAGCGCGATCAATGGGCTGGGGGCGGATATCGTGGCGGCCCATACGGCGGGCCGAAGACTGCTGGAGATCCTGATGGCGCTGACGTACACTTACGGTTTTACGATGACGACGTACACCAGCCAGAATATCGGTGCCGGAAAATTTGAGCGGGTGCGGCAGGGGGTCCGCGCCGCCACCTGCATTGTAACGGTCATTTCGCTTCTGAGTATTGTGTTTGTCTTTTTGGCTGCGCGGCCTATCGTATCCTGGATCGCGTCTACGGATATTCCGCTGATCGAGGAAAATGCGGTGATGTACTGTCGGGTGGGCGTTTGCTTTTTCCCGGTGCTGGGGCCGCTCTTTATCCTGCGCTGCACCTTGCAGGGAATGGGGCATAAAGTAGTGCCGTTAGCATCTTCTGTGATGGAGTTTTGTATCAAGGTGGGATCGGTATTTTTCCTGGTGCCCAGACTTGCATATCTGGGGATTGCATTGACAGAGCCGATCAGCTGGACTGTGATGACTGCTATGCTCACGGCAGGATATATTTACGTGGTGCGAAAAAAAGGCGCATAGGAATTACTCCTGTGCGCCTTCTGCCATTGTTGTTTTGTTTTGCGGACGGTTGTACTTACAGGCTGCTCTCTGTAAAGAGACTTCTCACGTGGGCAACTTCCTCGTCGGTGGCCTTTGCAGCGGGCACGTAGTAGGATTTTTCTCTGGCGATCTGGTAAAGCTCCTCCTGGGACTGCTCGCAGGCATTTCGCATCTGCTTTAAGGTGCTTTTCAACTCTTTATTCTCGGACTGTGCGATCATTCCCGCATAGCGGGTGAGTTCGCCGTTGATACCGGCGAGGGTATCTGCTACCATCATTTTTTCCTGCATGTTTCATTCTCCTTTTTGATCATAGTTTGAGTTTCTTACGCTTGTTTCCGGGTTTTAGGACAGGAATTTCATCAGCTGCTGCTTGTTCTCCATAGCGGATTTGGCGCCCTTGGTGAAGAACTGCTTTATCTGGCTGTCCTGCGCCTCCTGCGCATAATCGGAAAGCTTGCAGTGTGTGGTGTCGAATCCGCCGATCAGATGGCGGATGTTCTGCAGATCCAGTTCTGAAATGTTGCTCATAACGTACCTCCTAAATTGAAATATAGAAATTTTCTTACAGGACATAGCTTGCCCGCGGCAGGGAAAATTATGCAATTTTTCGAAAAAATTTCCACAAAGGGGCATAAAATGTAGGGAACATGGATAGCGGAAAGAGGTTTTTATGTTAAACGGTATCTGGGCGGGCATGATCCTGCTGGGCGTGGTGTTTGCGGCGTTAACAGGGCGGATGGATGTGGTGACGAATGCGGCGTTAGACAGTGCGGGCGAGGCGATCGAACTGTGCATTACCATGGCAGGTGTGGTGGCGCTGTGGATGGGATTGATGGAGATTGCGAAAGAGGCAGGATTGATTGCGAAGATGACGCGGGGGATCGAGCCTTTTCTGAATTTTATGTTTCCCGGGATCCCCAAAGGACATCCGGCGAGGGAGTACATTGCTACCAATCTGATCGCAAATATCCTGGGGCTGGGGTGGGCGTGTACCCCGGCGGGGCTGAAAGCGATGGAGGCGCTGGGGAAACTGGAGGAAGAGAGGGGAAATTATGAAAAAATCACAGGAGGGGAGGAAAAGGCGCGTGTTGCCAGCCCGGAGATGTGCAATTTTCTGATCCTGAACATTTCCTCCCTGCAGTTGATCCCGGTGAATATGATCGCTTACCGCAGCCAGTACGGCAGCGGCAATCCGGCGGGGATCATCGCGCCGGCGATCCTGGCCACAGGGATCAGCACACTCTCGGCAATTGTGTATTGTAAGTGGAAAGCGCGGGCAAGAAAATAGCATGCGGATTTTAAGGTCAGTGCAGCATTCCCGCCAGCACAATGCTGGCAACGGTGCCGGCAAATGTGGCAAGCAGCGCGCCGCTCAGGGTGTAGCGGGTCTTGGTGACTTTTGCCGCCAGAAAATAGACACTCATGGTGTAGAAAACGGTTTCCGTGCAGCTCATGAGAATGGAGGTGAGGGTTCCGGCGTAGGAGTCGGGACCGTTTGTTTTGAAAATATCCAGTACCAGTCCGGTGGCGGCGGAGGAGGAAAACAATTTTACGATGAGGAGAGGGATAAGCTGGGCAGGGAGCCCGGCTTTTTCCGTGATGGGGGCGAGAATGACGCCCAGCAGCTCAAAGAATCCGGAGGCACGCAGCACGCCCACCGCCACCATCAGCCCGATCAGAGTGGGAATGATATCCACCACAATTTTTAGCCCGTCTTTGGCGCCGATGAGAAAACTCTCATAGACCTTGACCCGGGAAACCAGTCCATAGCCTACAATGAAAAAGATGGTCGCAGGAATGATGATGTCGGAAAGATGGAGGAACAGATTTATAAATGTCTTCATAGTAGCTCCCCAAAAGGATTTCTATTTAGAATTTATGATACAAGTGTCAGATTAAGAACTCAGATCAGTCCCATGCTGCGCAGGAGAAATACCCAGGCGGTCAGGGTGACGGAGCTCAAAAAGGTGGTTGCCACGACTACGCTGGAGGTGAGCACGCCCTCACGCCCCATGTTTTTGGCCATGATATAACAGCTTGCCGTGGTGGGAGACGCCAGCATGATGAGGATCGCCGCCAGTTTTTCCTGGGTGCCAGGAGTTTTAAGGCTTTTCTGCCTTCGAAACCGGCGCCGAGCCCCAGCAGCGGATTTGTCAATCTGTTCAGCAGGTCGCTTGGCAGCTATTGGCGCAGCAGGTCGTTCAGCGAGGAAAAATCGGAAGGCCCCGCGTTTAAATAAAAGCTGTGAAAAGTATAGTCGTTGTAGGCGTCACCCCAAAGCTCTCCGGCGGTCTCCCGCAGTTTTTGAATTTCCAGGCAGCCCAGATAGTATTTGGGATAATTGCAGGGTTCATCGGCTATGTAATTGTATACGGCATTGACAACGCTGTCATTTTTTATGCCGTAACCGGAGAGAAACTCGGCAATCTCTTCTCTGGTGGCATTGTCATAGTGGATCATAAGGTCCATTTGGGAATAGAGGTTCAGGAGAATGCGGCGGTTGTATTTCTCCAGTTCCACGCAGAGGGCGTCCTCCGGGCGTCCCTGTTCCTGCATCAGATCGGAGGCATAGCCGTAACTTAAAAATTCCACATACAGCGCCCAACCTTCCAGATAGCCGCCGTACCAGAGCAGCTGTCTTACATTGTTTTCCCCGCGCTTTAAGAAGCGGCGGTTGTTGTAGACCGTCTGGTACAGGTGCCCGGGAAAGCCCTCGTGGGCAAGGGTGGTGTAGAGTTCCAGCCCGGAGGGGGAGTTCCTGGGGTTCATGTATATGACATTTACGTCACTGGCGTCCAGCGGTGTGGTCAGATAGAAAGCAGGAGCGGTGTATTCCTGCAGATCCGGGGAGACACTTTTCACCGTCACGGAGGGCAGGTGAGGATACAGGGTGGGAAATGCAGTGTCCATGCGGGCCTGCAGGTCTCGCAGCATTTCCGTGGTGGTGGTCAGGGGAAGCTGCGAGTAGAGATCCTCTGCGTAGTAGGTCTTCAGATCCGGATCGTTCTGCAGGAGGGTATGCATGTTGTGATAGTTTTCCGTCAGATCCTCATTTAACATTGTCCGGATTTCATCCACGGAGCGGTAGGAGCCGGTGTTGGAGATCAAAAGCGCTTCATAGTAGGCTTTGCCGTTCGGCAGGGAGGCGAGTCCGCGGGGACTTTCCGGCACCCTCTCGGCATCTTCCAGTAAGAATAAGCCGTCCGCCAGCGCCTCGTAGGCAGGCTGCAGAACTGTGCGCAGCAGGCGGTTATTCCGGGAGATGTATTTTGCGGCTTCCTCCTCTGTGATCTTTTGTTCTGAGAGCAGAACAGAGAGCCGCTCCGAAAAGGTAGTCTGCAAAAAATGAGTTCCGGCGTCCAGAGCCTCTTTTGTGACAATGGTGTCACACTGCTCCTTTACCTGACGAAGCGAGTGGGCGGACTGGGAAAGGCCTGCGGCGGCTTTCTCCTGCTCGTAGGTGAGGAGGGAGGCAAAGTATTCGTCGGTCTGGTCTAACAGTGCCAGATAGTCCTCCACATCTCTGCGGCTCCGAAACGTGTATTCCGCCAGCAGGACCGGCAGCTGGGACTGTACGCCGGAAGCAGGCGACAGAGGCTCCTGATAGTAGGGAAAGCTGTTCAGTGTCCTGGAATTCTCCAGTTTTTTCACAAGGAGTCCGTAGGTGTAGGCGTCTCGGTCGGTGAGCGCCTGGGGATGAAGCTTAGACAGAGCCTGCAGAGTTTGGTCGATGGATACGGCCGCCTCCGCTTCACTGCCCGCGCGATAGGAGGGCAGAACGGCCTCATAGCCATAGATGCCGAAATTTTCCGGCGAAGCCAGGGTGTAGTGCAGATTCAGCGTGTTTGCCGTCATCTCGGACACGAATAGATCGTGGGTGAGGGCGGTAAATTTCTTTTGGTCGTGTCCCTTGAAGAACAGGGAGAGTGTTAGCAGGATAAAGAAAAGGAGCAGAATGATATAGAGAAAGATCTGCCCCGGAGAGAGAGAAGGTCTTTTTTTCACGATAGATCACCTGAATGTACGGATATTATTATATAATATGCCAAAGATGAAATTTTTTTAACCGTTTGTTTGCCTGACGCGTGTTGTTGTGATACAATAAATGAAAATGCGGGTGTGAGGACGGTTATGGATCATAAGGCGAACGAAAACGAAAAAAGAATTCGGGAAAAAACATTGGAGAGCCTGTCGAATCGCACAAAGGCGCCAACAAGCGTATTTGTGATCCTTTTGGTGCTCTATTTTGCGGCTTCCGTTGTGGTGAGTATCGCGTCCGGATCCAGAAGCGACATCATGATCGCGGGAAACCCTTTTCCGCTTTATGCATTGGCCGGGGTGTTTTCATCGCTGGCTAATATCTGTATTCTGTTTTTGGCGTTTTATTGCGGAAAGGCTGGTTTTTTCGCAGCGCTCACGGTTCTGGTGGTTCAGCTTCCCATGATCCTGATGGGGGTCTTTGTGAATCATAACCTTACCAGTCTGCCGGGGGTATTCGGCAATCTGCTGGCAATCATTGCCATTGTGGTCATTTACAGGAATAACGTGAGTGTGGAAAGATATCAGACCAGGCTGCGGGAGCAGGCCGTTACGGATACGCTCACCGGACTGCCGAATCGGTTTGCGTGTTCCGAGCTGGTTCAGGAACTTACAAAGAGAGGCATTCCTTTTGCGATGGTAACCATCGATATCAACGATTTCAAGACTATCAACGATACCATGGGCTTTAATACCGGCAATAAGGTCCTCGTAGAGATTGCTTCCCGATGGAAAACCATTGCAGACAGCGGGCTCTCGGGAACATTGGATTTTATCATTCGCGCGAGCGGTGATGAATTTGCGCTGGTGATCCGGGATCATCATTCAGAGGAAGATATCCTGAATACGATCCGGCAGTACGAGGCGGCATTGGAGGAACGGTTGACGGTGGATGAGTGTGATTTTTATGTCACTGCCAGCTTTGGATATGCGGAATTCCCTGCGGATACACGCGATATGGATTCCCTGTTCTCCTATTCCGTTACCGCGATGAAGGAGGTAAAGCGTGCGGGCAGCAGTGAACATATCCTTCGGTTTACGCCGGAGCTGCTGAAAGAAGGACATACGCTGGAGATCGAGAACAAGGTCAGAGCGGCGATTGAGAATGATACCATTTATTTTCAGCTTCAGCCCCAGTATGATATGTCCCATAAACTGCGCGGATTTGAAGCGCTTGCCCGCATGAAAGACAAGGACGGCAGCGTGATCAGCCCGGGCGAGTTTATTCCGGTGGCAGAAAAGATCGGGTTGATCGATAAAGTGGACGGGATCGTTTTCAAAAAATCGGCGGCATTCGTTGGCAGCCTGATCCAAAAGTCGGGGGCGGACATCACCCTCAGCGTCAATGCTTCGGTCAGACACCTGATGAAGAATAATTTCCTGGATGAGATCCGGGAGCTTCTTGCGGAAAGCGGTCTCCCGGCAGAACGGCTGGAGATTGAGATCACGGAATCCATCATGATCGATTCTGCAGAGAAGGCGTTAAACTGTATCAATGAGATCCGGAAGATGGGCGTCAAGGTTGCAATAGACGATTTCGGTACGGGATATTCCTCGTTGAGTTATCTCTTTAATTTCCCTGCCAATCTGTTGAAGATCGACAAGTCTTTTATCGACAGAATGAATACGAGCGACTCCTCAAAAGAATATGTGGCATCCATTATTTCGATCGGGCATGTCATGGGGTTTGAGGTGATTTCTGAGGGTGTTGAAGATACAGAACAGCTGGAGACTCTGCGGAATATCGGCTGTGACTACATACAGGGGTTTGTCTGGGGACGTCCGCTGCCGCAGGAGGAAGCGGAGAGGATCGTGATGGAGGCCAAATAAAATGCTATATATTATGCGGCACGGAAAAACAGATTGGAATGTCAGACGCAAATTACAAGGCCGCACGGATATCCCGCTGAATGACGAGGGGCGCAGGATGGCATGTGAGGCGGGAGAAAAGTACAAGGATGTGCATTTTGACGTGTGTTATAGTTCGCCGTTGACCCGGGCAAGGGAAACGGCGGAACTTTTTTTGCAGGGGCGGAATGTGCCGATTCTGACAGATGACCGGCTGAAAGAAATGTGCTTTGGGGTGTATGAAGGCGTGGAGAATTCCTTTCAGATTCCGGACTGTCCCGTCAATCTGCTGTTTCGCGACCCGGTCCACTATGTAGCGGTGGAGGGCGGGGAGAGCTTCCGGGAGCTCTTCGCACGGACCGGTGCTTTCCTACGGGAGGTGATCGACCCGCAGCTGAGGGAGGGCAGGGATGTTCTGATCATGGGACACGGTGCTATGAATTGCAGTATTATCTGCCAGGTGAAAGGGTTGGATCTGGCACATTTTTGGGATTGCGGGATGGAAAATTGCCATTTGTTTGAACTGGGAGAATGGACGCAAAGGGAGAGGACAAAAGATGAAATTTGAAAAACCGGACAAAAAAGGCGTATTTACACAGATTTTTCGGAATATCAGCGATTCGGGGCATGGATTATCCATTATGTTCAAAGAATCCGGGACGGTAAAGCGGCTGATCCCCATTGAGTTTGTGGGCGGTCTGCTGATCGGACTGGCGGGCAGATTTATTCCTTTGGAGTTTGTCATTCTGGCGGTGATCCTGATCATCTTATTTACGGTGGAGACGCTGAACACGGCCATTGAGGAGGTCAATGACCTGGTCACACTGGAGGTGGATGAGCGTGTGCGCCGTTCCAAGGACATGGCGTCCGGGGCGGTGGGAGTCTGGCATCTGGTGTATGTGGTGTGCGTGTTCTTGTTTTTGTTTTGCCATCTGGCAAAATTTCCCTGGTGGATCGCAATCCTGGGCGGAGTGAAGTAAGTTATGGACAAACGACGCAAATCATGTTATTATTTTAAATGTATGTGTTTTTGAGGGGCTGATCGTATATCAGAGCGTGCAGATTACAGATCTGTGCGGAAACGGAGGACAACATGACCAATTTGGAACTGAAGAAGCTGGCAAATGAAGTCCGCAAGGGCATTATTGTCGGTACACACAGTGCGAAGGCCGGACATCCCGGCGGATCTTTGTCGGCAGCGGATGTTTTTACTTATCTGTATTTTGAGGAGTTACATGTAGATCCGAAGAATCCCGGCTGGGAGGACAGGGATCGTTTTGTTTTGTCTAAGGGGCATACGGCGCCCGGTCTGTATGCGGCACTGGCTCATAAGGGCTTTTTCCCGGTGGAGGATCTGGTGACACTCAGAAAGGTCGGTTCCTATCTGCAGGGACATCCCGATCTGCATATTCCGGGTGTGGACATGGCTTCCGGTTCTTTGGGACAGGGCATTTCCGCTGCGGTGGGTATGGCGATGGGCGCCAGACTGCAGAAGAAAGATTTCAGGGTTTATACGCTTCTGGGCGACGGTGAGATCGAGGAAGGTCAGGTCTGGGAGGCAGCGATGTTTGCGGGCTTCCGCAAGCTAGACAACCTTTGTGTGATCGTGGATAACAACAATCTGCAGATTGACGGTCCCATTGATCAGGTTTGCTCCCCCTATCCAATCGACAAGAAGTTTGAAGCGTTCAATTTCCATGTGGTACATGCGGATGCGCATGATTTCGATTCTCTCAGGGCGGCGTTCAGGGAGGCCAGAGAGACCAAGGGTATGCCTACCTGCATTGTGATGAAGAGTACCAAGGGTAAGGGCGTTTCTTATATGGAGAATAACGCAGACTGGCATGGCAAGGCGCCGAATGACGCGGAGTTTGAAGTGGCTATGGCAGATCTGGAGAAAATAGAAAAAGCACTGGCAGAGGAGGTGGAAGCGTAATGGCAGAGCAGGCAGTGAAAAAGATCGCGACCAGAGAAGGTTACGGCGAGGCTTTGAAGGAACTGGGTGCGGAATATCCTCAGATGGTAGTGTTGGATGCGGATCTGGCGGCTTCCACGAAGACGGCTGTGTTTGGAAAGGCATATCCGGAGCGCCACATTGACTGTGGGATTGCGGAGGCCAACATGATGGGCGTGGCAGCAGGATTGTCCCTGACGGGAATGATCCCTTTTGTAAGTTCCTTTGCCATGTTTGCGGCAGGCAGAGCGTTTGAGCAGGTGAGGAACTCAATCGGATATCCGCACCTGAATGTGAAGATCGGTGCAACTCACGCGGGCGTGACTGTAGGTGAGGACGGCGCCAGCCATCAGTGCAATGAGGACATTGCGCTGATGAGAGCGATTCCCGGTATGGTAGTCATGTGTCCCTCCGACTATGTGGAGGCGAAAGCGGCGGTGCGCGCAGCCATCGAGTATGAGGGACCTGTGTATATGAGATTCGGCCGTGCGGCGGTTCCCGTGATCAATGATCATCCCGGTTATCATTTTGAGATCGGTAAGGGTACCATCGTGCGCGAGGGTACGGATGTGACCATCGTAGCCACCGGAATCTGTGTGGATTCCGCATTGGGTGCGGCGGAGCTTTTGGCAAAGGAAGGGATTAACGCGGAGGTTGTAAACATTTGCACAATCAAACCTCTGGATGACGACCTGATCGTTGCCAGTGCCAAAAAGACCGGCAGGGTTGTGACAGTGGAGGAGCATTCCGTGATCGGGGGCCTGGGCAGCGCAGTGTGCGATTGCCTGTGTGCGAAACGGCCTACTCCGGTGAAGAAGCTGGGCATGCAGGATGTGTTCGGTACGTCCGGTCCTGCGGCAGAACTGGTGAAGAAGTATGGTCTGGATGCAGAAGGTGTCTGCAGGTCAGTGAAGGAGTTTTTGCAATGAATATACTGTCACCGTCAATTTTATCAGCCGATTTCTGGCATTTGGGAGAGGATATCCGCTGCGTGGAGCAGGAGAAGGTACCCTGGCTGCATGTGGATGTGATGGATGGCATTTTTGTGCCGTCGATCTCCTTCGGTATGCCGGTGTTAAAATGTGTGCGGAAGCAGACAGACCTGTTTCTAGATGTGCATCTGATGATCGACAGACCGGAACGATATGTAAAGGAATTTGCGGACAGCGGGGCGGATCTGATCAATTTCCATCTCGAGGCCACCGATCAGGTGAAAGAGACCATCACTGCGATCCGGGCATTGGGCAAAAAGGTCGGTATTACGATCAAGCCTAAGACTCCGGTGGAGGAGTTGGCGCCTTATCTGGATCTGGTGGATATGGTGCTGGTGATGACGGTGGAGCCGGGATTCGGCGGGCAGAAGCTGATTCCGGAGTGTATTGACAAGGTAAGGGAAGTGCGCCGGATGCTGGATGAGAGAGGACTTGACATTGATCTGGAGGTAGACGGCGGCATCAATATTGATAATGTGCAGGTTGCCCTGGAGGCGGGAGCCAACGTGATCGTAGCGGGGTCCGCAGTGTTTAAGGATGACATTGGGGCCAATGTGCGGGCGTTTCTGGAGAAGCTTTAGAAGAGGAATTTGAGATGCAGGTTGGCGGAATTGGAAGCGGAAACGGGAATTCCGGACTTGACAATCATGGAGTTTCCCATCAGACGATCAATTACAGGATAGATGATTCCACGCAGAATGTGAATAAGCATGACACAGCGAGGCGGGATGTGGCTGACGAGGCCACGTCTGCTTACACTGTGTCTTTTTCGTCGGAGGGAAAACGGCTCGCTGCGGAACAGATGGCCGCAAGAAAAGCTACGGAAGAGGAGTCTGCCGGTCAGCAAACAGGCGGTTTGACCGGCAAACTGCGGGAATTGCTGGAAAGCGGGAAAAAACTGCTTTTGCAGATCTGGGGTGAAAGCAAAGAAGAGGAAGCTGCGAATGAAGTTTCCGGAGAAGATGATATTTTGGAATCTACGATAAATGAAAATCTTGAAACAGACGGTGACGAGTACCATGAATCCGGCATTGCGGCAGGAGCGGTGAATGTGCAGGCACCGGCCGGAATGACGACGGCTGATCCGTATTTTAACAGTAATTCCGATGCGGGAAAAGTGAAGGAACCTTTGCTGACACGTATCCGTATCCGGTTTCGGGATATTGCCGGACAATTGGCAGAGCGCTTTGGCGGAATGCTGTCGGGACAGTTTTCTGCAGGGAGCGAATTGAAGGACAGGCAGGAGCAGCAGAAGGATAACCTGCAGGCAGAACAGACCGCACAGGAGAAGCATAAAAAAGATTATTACCGCAAAAACGGAGTTGTGGTGGATATCAGCACACCTCCGGCGGAGCATCTTATGGATTCTTATGATAAGGCAGGGGAGTACAGTAAGTTGACCACGGAACAGAAGCGGTGAAGGAATCATTTCTTTGGTTGACGCTTGGCGTGATGTGTGGTAAGATTGACATAATTTCAAGTGAAATGATCAAATGCAATGACGGAGAGAGTACATGGTTTATGAACCATACAGAGAACCTTCCCGTGGCTGAGAGGAAGGAGGGGATATGCTGTGGAACATGGCTCCCGAGCGGCGCACCGAGCTGTTGCTGTGTAAGCGGTGAATGGTAAGGCTGCGACAGGTTCCGCCTGTTATAGCGGAGAGAGTTATCGGTGATCATCGATTGACTCTATGAGGCCGGATCTGTGAGGGTTCGGTGAACGGAAGTGGTAACACGGGGAAGAGCTCGTCTTCTGAAGTATGCGGATGATGCATACGGATGGAAGGCGTTTTTATTTTGCCAAAGAAGAGAAATCAGAGTGTGATAGAAGGAGGAGCAGGAAAATGCAGAGCAAAGGAAAGTATTATCTCACGACGGCGATCGCTTACACATCGGGCAAACCGCACATCGGCAACAATTACGAGATCGTACTGGCAGACAGCATCTGTCGGTTTAAGAGAAAGGAAGGGTACGACGTCTTTTTCCAGACCGGTACGGATGAGCATGGACAAAAGATTGAACTGAAGGCCGAGGAGGCAGGCGTCACGCCCAAGGAGTTTGTGGACAAGGTGGCGGGAACAATCCGCGGATTATGTGACCTGTTAAATATTTCGTATGACAAATTCATCCGTACCACAGATACGGACCACGAGAAGCAGGTGCAGAAAATTTTTAAGCGCCTGTATGATCAGGGCGATATTTATAAAGGCGCCTATGAGGGATTGTACTGTACGCCCTGCGAGTCTTTCTGGACGGAGTCCCAGCTGGTGGACGGCAAGTGCCCGGATTGCGGCAGGGAGGTGAAGCCGGCCAAGGAGGAAGCGTATTTCTTCCGTATGAGCAAATATGCGGACAGACTGATCAAGCATATCAACGAGCATCCGGAGTTCATTCAGCCCGTATCCCGGAAGAATGAGATGATGAACAATTTCCTGTTGCCGGGACTGCAGGATCTGTGTGTGTCCAGAACTTCATTCAAGTGGGGTATTCCGGTGGATTTTGATGACAAGCATGTCGTTTATGTGTGGCTGGATGCGCTGACCAACTATATCACCGGTATTGGATACGATGCGGACGGCAACAGCAGTGAGCAGTACAAAAAGCTGTGGCCCGCAGATCTGCACCTGATCGGTAAGGATATCATCCGCTTCCATACAATCTATTGGCCGATCTTTTTGATGGCGCTGGGTGAGCCGTTGCCGAAGCAGGTATTCGGACATCCCTGGCTGCTGACGGGAACCAACAAGATGAGCAAATCCAGAGGCAATGTGATCTATGCGGACGATTTGGTGGACTTTTTCGGCGTGGATGCGGTGCGTTATTATGTACTGCATGAGATGCCTTATGAAAATGACGGCAATATCACCTGGGAGCTGATCGCGGAGCGGACCAATTCCGATCTGGCGAATACTCTGGGCAATCTGGTAAACCGCACGATCTCCATGAGCAACAAGTATTTCGGTGGCGTGGTGGAGAATAAAAATGCCCAGTTGACACCGGAGGACGGCGTGATCGATGTGGATCTGAAAAAGACGATCACGGAGACTTACGCAAAGGTTGTGGACAAGATGTCTACCCACAGGGTTGCGGACGCATTGACGGAGATCTTCGGTATCTTCAAGCGCTGCAACAAATATATTGACGAGACGGAGCCCTGGGTATTGGCGAAGGACGGGGCAAAGAAGGACAGATTAGCCACCGTGCTCTACAATCTGGTGGAGGGGATCGTGATCGGTGCGTCCCTGCTGGAGCCTTATATGCCCGCAACAGCGGAGAAGATCGCAAAGCAATTGAATACTTCCCTGCGTGACTTTGACAAGCTGGAGAAGTTCGGATTGTATGAGAGTGGTACAAAAGTGACAGATGCGCCGGAAATTCTTTTTGCAAGACTGGACATGAAAGAGGTACAGGCGAAAGAGGAGGAGATCGCGGCAGCACAGATCGCAGCGGCACAGGCAGCAGGCAGCGGGGCAGGCCATGCGGCGGACGGCGGTGATCAGGATTCTGCGACGACAGAAACTGACGACAATGTCATAGACCTTGAACCCAAAGCGGAGATCACCTATGATGACTTTGCCAAGATGCAATTCCAGGTGGGGGAGATCATCGCCTGTGAGGCGGTGCCCAAGTCGAAAAAGCTGCTCTGCAGCCAGGTGAAGATCGGCAGCCAGGTGAAGCAGATCGTGTCCGGCATCAAGGCGCATTACAGCCCGGAGGAGATGGTGGGCAAAAAGGTGATGGTACTGGTGAATTTAAAGCCGGCCACATTAGCCGGTGTGGTGTCCGAGGGTATGCTTCTGTGCGCCGAGGACGCGGAAGGCAATCTGGCGCTGATGACACCGGAGAAGACAATGCCTGCGGGAGCGGAAATCTGCTGATCCGGGGTTGAAAAAGGGGTTACATATGAAGAAGACGACATTTTATTTTGATTCCAGAGACGGCGAGAGCAAGATTTATGCGGTTCGTTATGAGCCGGAGGAGGACAGACTGCAGGACGGGAAACCTGTGGCTGTCCTCCAGATCATACACGGGATGGCCGAGTATACGGAGCGCTATGAGGAAACGGCGAAATTCTTTACGGACAGAGGGTTTGTGGTGACCGGGGAGGATCATCTGGGTCATGGAAAGTCCGTGCCGGAGGGAGGAACTTACGGATATTTCTGTAAACAGGACCCTGCTACGGTTGTTGTGCGGGATGCGCATCGGCTGAAAAAAATGACGCAGGCGCTCTACCCGGGAGTTCCCTATTTTATCCTGGGGCACAGTATGGGGTCGTTCATCCTGCGCAATTATATCTGCCGATACGGAACCGGTATTCAGGGTGCCATTGTCATGGGAACCGGAATGCCGCCTGCCGCTGCAATTTCGGGAGGAAAGGCGCTCTGTGCGCAGCAGAAGCTGTTGCATGGTGACAAATATGTCAGTAAAATACTATACAAAATGGCATTTGCGGCATATAATGCAAGGATCCCGGATGCCGGGTCGGATTATGACTGGGTGAGCAGAAATCAGGAAAATGTGGATGCCTATATCAAGGATCCGCTGTGCGGATTTGTATTTACCGTAAACGGGTTTCAGACTTTATTTGACCTGATCTCGCGGATGGGGGACAGCGAGAATCTGAAAAAGATCCCCAAGGATCTGCCGCTGTTTTTACTGTCCGGAAATGAGGACCCGGTGGGCGAGTACGGGGACGGTGTGAAGCGTGTGTTTGATTCGCTGGAAGATCTGGGTCTGGAACATGTCATGCTGAAACTTTATGCGGGCGACCGGCACGAGATCCTGAATGAGGCGGACGGGGAGCAGGTGCGGAAGGATATCTATAATTGGATCCTGCCGAAACTGGACTGGGACGCCAAGGGATGAATCCCGCCAATGATCAGCAAGGGGTCGGCACGGGAGCATGGATGGCAGCAAGGGAGCAATAAATATGGATCAAAGTGTATTTCCCTATAGGATCCGATGGGCCAGGGTAGAGGACTGGGAGCCGATGATGAAGATGGTCTGGCGTACTTTTCTGCGATTTGAGGCGAAGGATTATTCGGACGAAGGAATCCGCAGTTTTCTGGACTTTATTACGGATGAAAAATTGTTTCACTCCTTTCTGCGGGGTGATTACCAGGTGATGGTGGCGACGGATGATAAGCAGATCGTGGGCATGGCTTCGGTTCGGAACCGCAATCATCTTTCGCTTCTGTTTGTGGATGAGCCGTATCACCGCCGTGGGATTGGCAGGGAACTGCTGAACCGGTTTTGTGAATATCTGCAAAAAGAAGAAGGCGAGCCGTATATGTCGGTCAAAGCGGCGCCCTATGCGGTAAAGTTTTATCAGAAGCTCGGGTTCTGGGTGGTCAGTCCGGAAGAGGAAGTGGGAGGCATCCGTGTGACTTCCATGGAAAAGCATTTTAAGAAGACAGTTTAAAGAACAGAGAAGCAAAAAAGAGGTGCAGATTATGAAGATTTTTGATATAGACGGGCCTGTAGTCCAGTTTTTGAGTAAAGTGGCCGATCTGATGTGGCTGAATATCCTGGCGATCGTATGCTGTATTCCGGTGATCACGATCGGAGCTTCGCTCACAGCCTTGAATTATATGGCTCTGAAGATTGTGCGCAATGAGGAAAGTTATATTACCAAGGGATTTTTTAAGGCATTCAAGGAGAATTTCAAGCAGTCCACCGCGATATGGCTGATCTTTATGGTGGTGTTCGGGGTGATCTATGCCGATTACCGTATTGTGCTCACCACCGATATCCAGATCAATAAAGTGGTCAAAGCCCTGATCGTGATGATCGCAGCGCTGTCCATATTCACGTTTATGTATGTATTTCTGCTGCAGAGCAAGTTCTCCAACACGGTAAAAAAGACGATACAGAATGCATTTTTTCTGAGTATCATGCAGTGGCCCAAGACCCTGCTGATGATCGTCCTCTACCTTTTGCCGTATGCGCTGTTTTATATATTCCCGGG
>DFDT01000090.1:0-171 GCA_002368865.1 Lachnospiraceae bacterium UBA3821
GTCTTCATCAGGTTCTTCGCATGCTTGCCAAACAAAGGATTCTTCTTGCCAAAGCCGCGGTCAAACTCCCGATCCATCTCTCTCATGCTGCGATCGAAATCATCCATCCAATCATCCATCAGGCTCTCACCAAAAACACTAGGTACATACAACATAGGTCATTCCTCCTTT
>DFDT01000090.1:251-10557 GCA_002368865.1 Lachnospiraceae bacterium UBA3821
TTATATGATTTTAATTTGTCTTGAGGTTTTGAATGATACCTCTTCTTCCTCTTGACAATTATGGTATAGCACTTTTATTAGCACTCGTCAAGCGTATTTGCTAACAATTTTGTAAACAATTTCTTAATTGAGTATAAATTTTCGGTCAATTTACAAATTATCTTTTCCGCCCCTACATCACCGATAGCCATATTTCCTCCGATACCCCACCTCACAGGCAACAGTAATAACCACGGCGCACGCTTCCGCTGCCACAATGGCAAACCAGATTCCGTTAAGCCCCCATATCGCGGGGAGAATAAGAACTGCTGCCAACTGGAACAACAGTGTCCTGAAACAGGAAATCAGTGCAGAGATCAATCCGTTGTTCAGTGCAGTGAAAAGCGCCGATCCGAAGATATTAAATCCCATGATGATATAAGACAGGGAATAAATCCGTATGGCATGCGTGGTCATCATCAGAAGTGTCTCATCATATCCGGCAAAGATCATTGCCAGCGGCTTTGCCAAAAGTTCGGACATCACCAACATAACCACCGCCGCAATGCCAATGATTCTAAGGCTTTTGCCAAACAAATTCTTTAACTCATCCTTTTCTCCCGTTCCGTAATGATAGCCGATCACCGGACCGATCCCGATTGAAAATCCGAAGAACACGCCAATAAAGATAAAGTTTGTGTACATGATGATACCGTATGCGGATACGCCCCTCTCCCCGGCAAACTTGAGCAATTGGTGATTATACATCATGCTGACAACAGATACCGATATGTTGCTCATAAATTCCGAGGCGCCGTTTGTCGCTGCTCTCACCACAACTCCAAAGTCTCTCACCGGCCTTCCCAATTTTAAAAGTGACGAATTCTCTCTCCCAAAGTAAATCAGAGGGATCACTCCGCCGACGATCATTCCCGTCACGGATGCTGCCGCCGCGCTTTCCAAGCCCAGCCCAAGCACTCCCATAAAAAGCCAGTCCAGAAACATATTGGTACAGCCTGCTGCCAATGTGACATACAATCCAAGCTTTGGTTTTTCCGCCACAATAAAAAAGCTCTGAAACGAAAACTGGAGCATAAGGGGCACCATCCCCAGCATATTGATCCTCGCATACAGCACACAGTAAGGCAGCATGGTCTCTGTCGCACCAAGCCGTCTGGCAACCGGAGCCGCCACCGCAAATCCGATTGCGCCTAAGACGAATCCCGCCGCAATCAGCAGATAGATGATCAAGGAAAAAATCCTGTTCGCATTGTCTTTCTCTCCCATCCCCAACTTCACCGCCACTAGCGCGCTGCCGCCGGTGCCAAACATAAATCCCAATGCACCCATAATCATGATAAACGGCATGACCAGATTCAGCGCGGCAAACGGCGTGCCTCCCACATAATTGGATACGAAAAAACCATCCACTACGCCATACACAGACGAAAAAATCATCATAGCGATCGAGGGCAGCGTAAACCGTATCATTCTGCTATATGTAAAATGGTCTGATAACTGTATCTTCATAAATGCCTCCATTACATTTTTCTTAATTCTTCCCAAAAGGCTTCTAAATAATTTCTGTTCAGTGCAATAAACAGCTCCCTGTTTTCCTCACTCCAGCTTGAAAACACCGCATTTTCCGCATGGATCAATTTGGCGATTGTCCGCTCCGCAAAGGCAGATCCTGTTTCCGTCAACTTCAGTTTCTCATTTTTTTCGCCTGAGAGCGGCTGAAGATAACCGTTCCGCACCATGTGCTGTACGGATGAATTGACCGTCTGTTTGCTCAACCCGGTCATATTACAAATATCCGCCTGCGATGCCTGCTCCTGACACAGAATGTAAAGGATATCTCTCTGTGAATCGGATAGTCCAATCTGTTTGGCCGCCATATGATACGCAGCATACTTGTCAACCCGCCCTACTCAATCCTCGTGATCACTTTCCAGTCTCCATGCACCGGCGAGTCTGCGATATGAAAGATTCCCACAAGGTGACTTTTTGCCAGTTCCTCCGGTGAAACCGCATACCATTCTTCATCAAAAATAATTTCTTCCCCATTCACCACTTCACGCCAGCACACTCCCATTCCATCCTTATATTCTTCACCATCCGCCAATAATTTCAACTGTAAATGCCTTTCCGCATCTTCATTACTTCCTCTGCAAGACTGGACGTGTAAAATGCCGTCAGCATACGCAATGCCTGTGACATTTAAATCATCTCTGTCAAGATCGTCCATATCCATAAGCTCCGATATATCAATCACAGTTGCCAATCTTCCGTTTATCAGCTTTGAACAGAGTTCTCTGCCACGTACACCGCCACCGAAACCGGATATCTCAACTTCCTTCATGACAGGATCATTGAAGATTTCTGTCAGCGGAATATCCTGCTCCAACGTGCTTACTCTGGTAAGAAGTGTGCGCACAGTAAATTGGATTTTTTCCTTTTCATGCTTTCCGTCCCCCATAATGTTGATCAGAAAATATGCCTTGTCCTCCTGCTCGTTATATTCCAGAAAACTGCATCCACCAATGCTGGTATCGGTTCCAGAACTGCTCAGATTGTACCAGCTCATAGACTTCTTCCAGCTCCCAATCGTTGACCTTGCTTCTTTTCACACGAAATTTGAGCGTATCCCCATCCTTATGCCAAAAGGCAGGTACTGGTAGGAATCTATATGGGGGTCCCGGTATTCCGCATAATAGGCATCATATTGCTCCAGGTAGATCCACTGAAACGGACGCAGGGCATCCTGATAGGAACTGTTTGTTTTCTCCTTTACAAATTCCTCCAACTGTTCTGTCGTAATCTTTAAAGGATTGCCGTAGCTGCTGCCCACCGCCTTCACATAGGCCTCTTTTTCCTGCTCGGATAAATCATTGGTCGCAATACCGGCTCCACCGTAAAACACTTTGCTCCAATCGATATTTTCCGGAAACCTATAGGAAGAATGTAGAAATCCGTAATTTTCCGCGGAATTGAGCATGTTCTGAATTTTCTCACCCTCCTCCAAAGTGATGTCATACATTCTCTTCTCGGAACATATAACCTGAAACTGATCCGCAGACTGCAGATCTCCCCTATCCATTTCAATCAGGATGTGCCATTCCTCCAAATCATCCGTACCGGACTCCGGCAGATACCGGATAATTTCCACCAAAATGTCGTTCTCTGCCGTTCTGCTCACATTCACAACCTTATGCCGGACAGAACCGCTCCCCTCCCCTATTACCGCAAGAATGAGCTGATGTGTCTCAAACCATTTATCATCATAGGTTTGAATGGCCTCGTCAAATGAAAGGGAACCGTCAAAATACATAATACTGCTATGAGCAAAACTACATCTATCCGCATTATCCGCGTAATACCGATCTAATGCAGCTCTGCTGTCGATCAAAAAAGCCTTTGGCTGGGTCCCATCACCGCGATATCCATTCGTGCGGACATATTGTGCTCTAAACTCATAAGAAACCGGCAGGGATGTCGCCGTTTCTCCTTTTACATCATCTGTCTGGGAAGTCTCCTGCTCCCTGAACGCATGATTTGTCAAAGCCCCTCCTGCTGACGGATCTTGCGCAGTCTGACCCTGTGAACATGTAGCCAGTATCAGTATACCCCAAAGTGCTGCCGTAGTCTGACAGAAAGCAATTCACAACGAAAAAAGGGCAACGTTTGCGCTGCCCCTTTTTGAAACTCTTTATTCCTGCGGAGCCTCATCGATATCAGCCTTCGCCCGCACAATCTTCTTTGTGGAATTCTTGATAAACGGATACTTCCTGACTACGAGTCCCGTGATTGCACGATAGGACGGCTGGCTCTTATTATACTCATCCAGAATAGCCTGCAGTTCTGTCTGCACTTCCTCCTCTGCCAGACCTGTCTTCTCCACATAATCCACATCCGGGAAAATCCTGGCACACAGTCCGTTATTCTCTCCGGTGATCACTGCCTCGCCTACCAATTCATTGGCAAGCAGCTTGGACTCGATCTCCTCCGGGGAAACATTTTCCCCGTTACTCAAAATGATCAGGTTTTTCAAACGTCCGGTAATGTAAAGATAACCGTCCTCATCCAACCGTCCCAGATCCCCTGTCTTCAGCCAGCCGTCCGTAAATGTCTCTTCGGTCTCCTTGGGCATTTTGTAGTATCCCTTCATGACGTTGCTGCCCTTAACCTGTACCTCACCGTCCACGAAACGAATCTGCATATTGGCAAGCACCTTTCCCACAGAACCCGGCCGGTTGCCTATCTCACCGTTGGAACTGATCGTCGGGGAACACTCTGACATTCCGTAACCTTCACATACCTTGATCCCGTATTCCTCTATGGCATAAATGTAAGAGGGATCCAAATGTGCACCGCCGGAGAAAATATATTCCAGATTCTCCCCGAAAGCTTCGATTGCAACCTCTCTCTTGGGCTTGCTCTCGTCCGCCTTCAATCTCTTGTAAATCACCTCGATCATCAAAGGTACCATCACAAGAATCCTTGGCTTTACCTTACCGATATTACGCAGCATATGTAACAGGGAATCATTGATATAAATTGTAGCACCAAGCGAAAAGCCCTTCAACCATTCCATCACAAGACAGTATGCATGATGAATCGGCAGCACAGAAAGCATGGTTGTCCCGGGCTCAAAATTCACCACCACATTAACCACATCATCATATACATTCCGCTGTGTCAGCATAACGCCTTTACTCTTACCGGTGGTGCCAGACGTAAATATAATGGTACACACATCATCCGCGTCCGGTCTCTTTTCCGCCGCAAGCGGAGTGTCATCCTGCTCTGCCAAAAGCTCCGCAAAAGAGAGAACTCCCTCCTCCGAAGGCTCCTCTGTCAAAACCACAAAAAGTCTTACCTTAGGACATTCATTTTTCACCTGCTCTATGATCGACACTAGTTTCGGGCTTACAAATAAAGCCTCTGAATCAGATCGATTGATCAGATCGCATAATTCCTCAAACGGAAGCATAGGGTCTAACGGCACTGCCGTCATCCTGCTCCCAACGATTCCAAAATAGGACGCAATCCACGGATAAGAACTCGTCCCGATCAACGCCACATGACACCCCTCAAAGCCTCTTGCATATAATGCATTGGCAATCCGTGTCCTGTCGGCATTCAGTTCGCCGTATTTTTTCTCCGGGATCTCTTTCTTCTCAATCCATCGAACTGCAGGCATATCCGGCATCTTAACAGCCGTATCTTCCAACAGTCTGACAATGATATGCTCCTGATCTGCCATTTCATCTTCCTCCTGAAATCCGATCTCTTTGTTATTTATTTACAATTATTGCAACTGCTCATTCAGATATTCCAAAGCCTCTCCAATGGTGGTGAATTTCAACGCTTCTTCCTCATCTAACTCAATGTCAAAGTTATCCTCCAGATCTCCCAAAAAAGTCATGAAGCTCAGGGAATTGAAGTCCAGATCCTCCCTGAATCTCATATCCGGCGTCAGTTCCTCCGCTGTCCTGTCACAATAATTAGCAACCAACTCCAAAAATTCCTGCTCTTTTTCCATTTTATAATCCTCCGTTTCGTTTTTTAAATTGTATTGATCATTTCACCGATGGTGATATCCGGCTCGTCAATTCCGCGGAACATAATTTTCATCATATAATAATACAGTGTCTCCATATCCTGATAGGACAGAACTGCCTTCTGATAATGATAGTCAAAGATCAGACCGCCATCATTGCTGCTGTGTGTGACCGTCAGATAGATCCGCTTGGTCGCAGCACCGTTGGGATACCATACGGAGCGCACCTTGATTCCCGCCAGATGCTCGTTCTGCATACGCACCGGCATGGGCTGATAGGTGAGGGACATGGATATATATTCGGTATTGTCCGGCGCCCCATAGAGCTCCTTCAGCATCTTATCCACTTCAACTGGATCAAAATTGCAATGCAGGTACACTTTGTTCTGCACATTCTGTACCTCATACAGCGCATCCAAAAACTCCGTATCCGGTGTGATGATAGTACGGCAGGGGAAAGACAATACTCTGCTGCCGCCGCAGGTCCACTCTGCATGGGTGGAACGTCTGGACACAAAGTTTCGCAATGTGATATCCTCCTGTCCGCCATTCATCTTGGACAGATAAGTTCTCATCGCAAGCAGGATCAGGTTCGTCATGGACACACCCTGATTGGCGCAGAAATCCATCAGCGCCCTTGTAGCCTCCGGCTCCAGATGGAAATCGGCAACGCCCACGGAACGGTCCTTGGTCTCCACATCCGCGGCACGCAGGGATTTATCTCCATGGTTCTTTCTGCTTTCCTGCAGGATCCTGGGTCCCTTGATATCAGAATAAATCGGCTCCCCGTTCTCAGTCAGATAATCTCTCCAGAACTGCTCATCCTTTGCACGGCGCTTTTCATTCTGTGCCTTCTGCAGATCGGATTGCAGCACCTCCTCGAAAGATGCCAGTGGCTTCGGATATTCCGAACCGAAACGATAATGGCAATACAACTCCATGATATCATTCACCATCACGATCAGCCCTGAAGAATCCGTCAGACGATGATCGATGTGAATATACATACCGTTATACCCTTCCGGCATTTTCACCATGGTGAATTCCACCATAGGGATATCGGGATCATTAAATTCCTCAAAAGTCTTCTGCTGCAGGAAATTGTCCGCCTCTTCCATGGACATACCGGACAGATCCAGAAAAGGAATATCCCTATAATCCTTTTCTGCAATGTACTGCTGTACAAAACCGTCTTTATCCGGAGCTGTAAAACGAAGTCTGAGACAGTCTGCACGCTTGATTTCCTCCTCAATACATTGCTTGAGAAGTCCGAATTTGATCTCTGTCTGCAGTCCTGAGAACACGCTGATATTACAGCATCTCTGGGTGCCGGTCTCTTTGATCGGAAGGTACTGGAGCATCTGTCCCACATTCAGCGGATAGAGTTTTTTTGCCATTGATTTTTCTCCCTCTTATAATTTGATTTACCATTCACTACGCTTACTTCTTTTTGTTCTTGATTTCTGCCGCACCGCCTGCTGCTGCGATTGCTTTCGCCGCGATTGTCGCGCTGTCAGCATTTATTGTATGATCCTGATTGGTCTGTCCCTTTTTCTCCTTGGCATGTCCCTTTGAGAAAAGCCAGTCACGCATCTTCTTATCTTTATACACTACTTCCCAGCAGAAATGCGCCGACTGCCAGAATATCATTCCCTTAGGATAGGTGGTCAGCTTGTACTTGATCTTCGCCGCATCCAACGCCTGTAAAGTAGGCGCCAAAGTGTAGGCAGGCACGATCAGCGGATCATCCTCCGCATGGAAAATCCACAAAGGCGTCCCCTTCAATTCCTTGATACGCTCCGGATTCGCCGCGCCGCAAGCCATCACCAGTCCTGCAAAAGCTCCGGGATGCTCCATCGCCAGCACATAGGCGCCAAAGGCTCCCGAAGATACGCCGGTGAGATAAATCCTCTTTTTGTCAATATTATATTCCTTCTGCAGACTTTCCAAAAGTCTCCATACCACAGTAAGCTGCGGCATCGGCCAGAAGGGTGAATTAGAATGCCCATGGATAAACTGGTTCAACGAAGTCCAGTTATCTTCTTCATTATAACGGATAGTACATTGCGGCGCAAGCACAATACACTCGTTATGTCCCTTTTCCGAATCCTCCGCCCAGACCGTCGCCATCTGCATCTTCTGCAAAACCGCCGCTGTAGGCTCCTGGATTTCTCCCGTGCCATGCAGGCCGATCACAACCGGATACTTCTTCTTCGGATTGTACTTTTTCGGCACATACAATTCATAGGGCATGGTGATCTGAAACTCTTCATCGTAGAAGGATTTCTCCTGGAACAGCGCCCTGGTTTCCTTGCCGGACTTCCGCATCACATGGAGCTTAAACTCGTCCTCCCCATGCTCAGCGCTGCCTGCGTGAACCGTGATATCCACCTTCAGATCTTCTTCAAAACATGCCTCACGTTTATCTAATCTCACAATATATCCGTCATAGTACTCATAATACGGGATCTCACTTCCCGCGATGTAATCGCCCATCTCGGGGTCCAACTCCGCATAGCCGTAACGCCCTGCATCCTTGTCCGCCGTAATACTGATATAAAACTCCGGCTCATATTTTAAGCGCAACAGCATACCGAAGCAATCCTCCGGCACCGTGATGTCATACTCCTTTTGCTCCGGCTTGAAATCGATCATACTCTGCAAGGTGCCATTGATGGTCGCCTCAATATTCGAAATCGGATTCATGATATCTCTACCTCCATTACTTAATCTTTTCTCAAATGTTCAAGCCATTTTACCATTTTCGTTTTTGAAACACAATATACAATCTTTTCAATATACAATTTATTTTTATGCAAATTTTCAGCGTAATGCAATTTCACCCTGCATGGGAACAAACTCATGCTTCCCACGGCAGGTGCTCCTTATACCCGCACTGCATTCCAAAACCAACCGCATCTGATTCCATTCTGCCCCTCCATGCTTGAGAGTCAGATCCGCCCTCATTTACAAAGCCAAATTTAGCATAATAATTCACCAACATGTTCTTACAGGTCAGCACAAGCCCGCTGCTTCCCTGTCGCTTTGCATCATCAATCATACACGGTGATCCATGTGTCACTGGTTCTCCAACTTTTCCAGCAATTCTTCATATCCATATTTACCGGATATCCATTCGGCTTTCTCCGCCTCCGCAAAATAAGACGCGTATTCTTCTTCACTGATGACACGATCGCCGATATAGCTGGTGCTGACTTTCCCTAACGTCTGAATTTCATCCTCCTCCGGATATCCGTCACCGTTTTTGTCATCAAAATTGACCGTAAAGATTTCCACCACCTCCTCCAGACGATGGTCGCTGTTCATGCGGATAATGGTATCAGAATAGATGGCGCCCGCATAATCAGAGTCCCGGTTAAACATCCTGTTGCCACGGGGAAGATATTGATATCCGTTGTTTCCAAGCATGCCGTAGCCCCATCTGTCCATCAGCCGATACAATTGTCCGTCCGCATAGGTGTACAGACTCACTCTGCCGGGCAGATCCACCACCAGTTCAGGAACCTCATCCTCATCAAAGTAGATCAAATTATACTGGTACCGAGACTGCTGTATAGATTCTAACCTCGCGATAAATCGGTATGCCTCCTGCCAGGAGGAAAACGTTTCTCCTTTTCCCTTATAGCCCAGGAATTTCTTCACATTGGCCATATTCAGTTCTTCTTCCGTGCGCTGCATAAGGGCATTCGCAAGGTCCAGGTTATGTTCAAATTCTGACTGCCAGCTCAGGTTTTTCAGATCATATCCGTCCAAAATATCGATCACCCGTCCGCCCTCGATGGTGTAGATCAGGATCATATCCGTATTTCCGTCCATGTCATAATCCGGAAAGGCTACGGCATCTACGCTGATCAATCTGCCGTCCTCTACCCCATCCGGCAACCACGATGTAATCTGCTGTACCACCTCGCCATCCTTGATGATGTGGATAATCAATTCTCCGCTATCCTCTCTTGTCGGCTGATAGATCATCACATCAACCGGAGCGTCATATTCCGACAGTTCCACATTGAAGAATGACTGCTCTACAAAGTAATCTTCCTCCGGGGCAAGCCACTCTAATTTTTCGTCTTCGGTAAATGTAACCTGGAGCTGATCCGCAGACTGCAGATCAGCTCCATTCATTTCGATCAGGACATGCCACTCCGCCATATCGTCTGTACCACATTCCGGTATATATCGGGTAATCTCCACTGTAACAGAGTCATCTGCCACTCTGCTCACATTTACAACCTTATGCCGGATGGAACCGCTCCCCTCTTCCAATACCGCAAGAATAAGCCGATGCGTTTCAAACCACTTATCGTCATACTTCTGAATCGCGTCCTCAAACCCGATCGTAGTATCGGAATACACGGTGTCTTTATGGGAAAGATCATATCGCTCCGCATTGTCCGTGTAATACTTCTCTAATGCAGCCTTGCTGTCGATCAAGAAAGCCAGTGGATAGACCACATCACTGTGATATCCGTTTGTCCGGATATACTGTGTCTTAAAGTCGTAGGAAACCGGCAGCGATAGCTCCGATTCATTTGGTGTGCTTTGTGCATAATCCGTCTGGAAAGTCTCTCCCTTGGTTGGATCCTCTGCGCCCGGCTTTTCCTGCATGCATGCGGCCAGTGCAAATGTCATGCTCAGTATGATGATGGTCATAAAAAGATTACGTGCTTTTTTCATATATTGTCGCCTCTCTTAAAACCCCTTGTCCGCCAATCGCTTGACTACCTCAACATAAAAATCCAC
>DFDT01000007.1 GCA_002368865.1 Lachnospiraceae bacterium UBA3821
TACGGATGTAACCCCAATCAGAAGCCTTCCAGAATTTATATGGAGGATGGCAGTGAACTGCCGGTTACCGTTTTGAACGGCAAGCCCGGTTATATCAATTTTCTGGATGCCTTTAACGGGTGGCAGCTGGTAAAGGAACTGAAAGCGGCCACAGGACTTCCTGCGGCAACTTCTTTTAAGCATGTGTCTCCCGCAGGCGCAGCGGTGGGTCTTCCGTTGGATGAGACATTGGCAAAGATCTACTGGGTGGATGACCTGGGAGAGCTTTCTCCTTTGGCATGTGCTTACGCAAGGGCGAGAGGTGCGGACAGAATGTCCTCTTTCGGCGATTTCATCGCGCTTTCCGACACCTGTGATGCGGATACCGCAAAGCTGATCAAGCGTGAGGTCTCCGACGGTGTGATCGCGCCCGGATATACCGCGGAAGCGTTGGAGATCCTGAGACAGAAGAAAAAAGGCGGCTACAATGTGATCCAGATTGACGAGTCCTATGTACCCGCGCCCATTGAGAAAAAGCAGGTGTACGGCATTACGTTTGAACAGGGCAGAAACGAGCTGGACGTGAACGGCGATCTGCTCTCCAATATCGTGACAGAAAACAAAAAGATTCCGGAATCTGCGCTGATCGATATGAAGATTGCGCTGATCACGCTGAAGTATACGCAGTCCAATTCCGTTTGCTATGTGAAGGGCGGACAGGCCATCGGCATCGGTGCCGGACAGCAGTCCCGTATCCATTGTACCAGACTGGCCGGCCAGAAGGCGGACAACTGGTTCCTGCGTCAGTCCCCTCAGGTAATGGGACTACAGTTCGTGGACGGACTGGGCAGGGCGGACAGAGACAACGCCATTGATGTATATATGGGCGATGAGTGCATGGATGTGCTGGCTGACGGTGTGTGGGAGAAGACCTTCAAGGTAAAACCCGCTGTATTCACCAGAGAGGAAAAGAGAGCATGGCTGGATCAGATGCAGGATGTGACATTGGGTTCGGATGCATTCTTCCCCTTCTCCGACAATATCGAGCGTGCGCACAAGAGCGGTGTGAAGTATATCGCACAGCCCGGCGGCTCCGTGAGAGATGACGCAGTGATCGACTGCTGCAACAAATATGACATGGTAATGGCATTTACCGGAATCAGACTGTTCCATCACTAAAGCGCAAGGAGGTTCGCCTATGCGGCTGACAGACCTGGAGGAATATGATCCCATCACGATCCAATGCCATGACAATCCCGATGCGGATGCATTGGGGGCCGGTTATGGTCTGTATTGTTATTTTAAGAGCAAAGGCAGACAGGTCAGACTGATCTATAGCGGTCCCAATCAGATCCAGAAGTCAAATCTGAAACTGATGATAGAGGAACTTAAGCTTCCGGTGGAATATGTGGCGCCTGCGGAATGTGCGCAGAAGATCGACGGTCTGCTGATCACGGTGGATTGTCAGTATGGCGCAGGCAATGTGACAAGGTTTGAGGCGGATACCGTGGCGATCATTGATCATCATCAGCAGGAGATTGAGGATATTCCGCTGACCCTGATCCAGCCCGGTCTGGGAAGCTGCTGCACCTTGGTATGGCAGCTGTTGACGGATGTGCATTATGTGATAGATGACCGGAATTATCTGGGGACAGCGTTGTATTACGGATTGTATATGGACACCAAGCAGTTTTCGGAGCTGTTCAATCCTCTGGATATGGACTTGCGAGAGTCTGTGCCCTATGAGAAGAGTCTGATCACCAAATTTGTCAATGCGAATATTTCCCTCCGGGAATTGGAGGTAGCTGCTCTTGCCCTGCTGCGGTACAGCTATAATGACGACTATGATTTTGCGGTGATTCGTTCCAAACCCTGCGATCCCAACGTACTGGGCATTATCAGTGATTTTGTGTTGCAGGTGGATCTGTTCAATTCGTGTGTGGTCTTCAGCCAGCTGAATGACGGATATAAGTTTTCCGTGCGCAGCTGTATTCCGGAGGTAAACGCCAGTGAACTGGCGGAGTACCTGGCGGAGGGCATGGGTTCCGGAGGCGGTCATTACGAGAAGGCCGGCGGATTCATCAGCATGAAGCTTTATGAGAAAAAATATCCGACGCTTCATGCGGAGGGCTATTTTAACAACCGTATGGTGGAGTATTTTGACAGTTTTCGCATTATGCGGGCCGGTGAGTTTGAACCGGATCTGAAAACGATGAATTTGTACGAGAAGCGTGATCTTCCTATGGGGTATGTGGAGGCGGACAATCTGCTGCCAACTGGGACGTTCATCACGATCCGTACGATCAAGGGAGATATCGAACTGCGGATCGAGGACGATCTTTACCTTGTGATCGGTCATAAGGGAGAGGTAATTCCCATGCGCAGAGGAGAATTTGAAAATACTTATTACATCATGCAGGAGAAATATTGCCTGGAGGACTGTGGGACAAAGCCGGAATATGCGCCCAGTATCAAAAACAAGCAGAGCGGGCAGAAGATCATATTGACAGACCACACCATGAAATGTCTTCCGGCAAAAAAGCAACACGTTTACGCCAAGCCTTTGGAAGAAGGGATCAAGCTTTTTACCCTGTGGGAGAAAGAGCGATACATGCTTGGCAGACCGGGGGATTATCTGGCGGCAAAGCAGGAAAATCCCAAAGACGTTTTTGTGATACCCAAGGCAGTGTTTGAACAGGGATATGATCGGATACAGAGATAGAGACAGGTAGAAAGGATTATTCAAAATGAGCGACGATAAGAATCTGGTTTCGGAGGAAAAAACAGAGAAGGAGAGCCGGAACTTTATTGAGCAGGAGATCGACAAGGATCTTGCGGAGGGCGTCTACACCACCGTGCACACCCGTTTTCCGCCGGAGCCCAACGGTTATCTGCATATCGGACATGCCAAGAGCATTATTTTAAATAGTGGGCTTGCGGCAAAATACAACGGAAAATTTAATCTGCGTTTCGATGACACGAATCCTACCAAGGAGGACGAGGAATTCGTGGAGTCCATCAAGGCGGATGTGGCGTGGCTCGGAGCCGATTGGGAGGACAGACTTTTCTTTGCCTCCAACTATTTTGGTCAGATGTATGAGGCCGCGGTCAAGCTGATCAGGAAAGGTAAAGCGTATGTGTCGGATCTGGCTGCAGAGCAGATCAAGGAGTATAGGGGCACGTTCGAACAGCCCGGCAAGGATGATCCTTCCTGCAACCGCAGCGTGGAGGAGAACCTGAAGCTTTTTGAGGAGATGAAGGACGGCAAATTTGCCGATGGAGAAAAGGTGCTGCGTGCAAGGATCGATATGGCTTCGCCCAACATCAATATGAGAGATCCGGTCATCTATCGTGTGGCGCATATGAGACATCACAACACAGGGGATCGGTGGTGCATCTATCCCATGTATGATTTTGCGCATCCCATTGAGGACGCCATCGAGGGAATCAGCCATTCCATCTGTACATTGGAGTTTGAGGATCACAGACCGCTTTATGACTGGGTGGTGCGTGAGCTGGAATATCCCAATCCGCCCAGGCAGATTGAGTTTGCCAAGATGTATCTGACCAATGTGGTGACCGGAAAGCGGTACATCAAGAAACTGGTGCTGGACGGCATCGTGGACGGCTGGGACGATCCGAGACTGGTGTCCATTGCCGCACTGCGCAGGAGAGGTTTCACGCCGGAGTCCATCCGCAAATTCGTGGAGCTGTGCGGTGTGTCCAAGAGTCAGTCCTCTGTGGATTACGCTATGTTGGAATACTGTATCAGAGAAGATTTAAAACCGAAGGCACCCCGTTATATGGCGGTACTTGATCCGGTGAAACTCGTCATTGACAACTACCCGGAGGGACAGACCGAGATGATGGATGCGGTGAATAATCCGGACAACGAAGCGCTGGGAACCAGAAAGGTGCCGTTTGGAAGAGAACTTTACATCGAGAGGGAGGACTTCATGGAGGAGCCGCCCAAGAAATATTTCCGTATGTTCCCGGGCAATGAAGTGCGCCTGATGAATGCTTATTTTGTAACCTGTACCGGCTGTGTAAAGGACGAGAACGGCAATATTACAGAGGTACACTGTACTTATGATCCCGCCTCAAAAGGCGGAAACAGCCCGGACGGACGCAAGGTAAAGGGCACCATACACTGGGTGGCAGCCCAAAACGCTGTCAAGGCGGAGGTCAGATTGTTTGAGAATCTGATCGATGAGGAAAAAGGCGTGTACAATGAGGACGGAAGCCTCAACCTGAACCCGAATTCTTTGACGGTGAAAAAGGAATGCTATCTGGAGCCTGCCTTTGCCGGTGCCAAGGCTTATGATAGCTTCCAGTTTGTGAGACAGGGATTTTTCTGTGTGGATGCAAAGGATTCCAAAGAGGACGCATTGGTGTTTAACCGGATCGTTTCATTGAAGAGCTCGTTTGTTTTGCCGAAACAGGGGGAGTAAATCGACATGTCTGATTTATTGTTTGGGTTGGCATCGTTGGGACTTGGACATCTGCAGGATGTAGATATTTTTGAGGAACTGACCAAGAAGGAGAAAGCGGCGGAAGAGGGGCCGGTTGTCCTGGAAGAAAAGGATATGATCTTCGACAAGAAGACGGTTTGTCCTGTCTGTGACACGGAATTCATGACCAAGAGTCTGAAGGCCGGAAAGACCAGGTTTCTTGGAAACGATAAGGATCTGCGTCCCATGTATGAGGGAATTGACGCTCAGAAGTACGATGTGGTGCTGTGCCCGCATTGCGGGTATGCGGCGTTGGGAAGATATTTTCCGCATGTAACCACCAAACAGGCGAAACTGATCAAGGAAAACATCAGCAAAAAGGTACGGCTCCACACCTATTCGGGCGATACGTACAGTTACGAGGAAGCGCTGGAACGCTATCAGCTGGCGTTGGCCAATGCGCTTGTAAAGCAGGCAAGAACCAGCGAGAAGGCGTATATCTGCCTGAAAAATGCATGGCTATTGCGCGGGTATCTTCAATTCCTCTCCGAGGAGAAAAAGCTCCCGGAAAATCAGCTGGATTCTGTCAGGGAGCTTGAGAAAGCGAATTTGAAGAATGCCTACAAAGGTCTCTCGGAGGCAGTCCAATCGGAGAGTTACCCCATCTGCGGTATGGATGAGGGAACATTGGATTACCTTTTGGCGGCGGTGGCAATGGAATTGGAGGATTACGACGGGGCTGGGAAGATCGTGGCAAATATTCTGATTGCACCCAACATGAACCCTCGGATCAAGGATAAAGCACGGGATCTGAAAGATGAAATCGTGCAGAAAAAGAAAGAAGCGAAAAAGGCAGAGTAGGTGGTGGCAGGTCATGTATGATATGACGATCACGCTGAAATTGGATAGTGAAAAATGTCTGTATGAACAGATTTATGAGCATATCAGGCAGGAGATATGGGAGGGGAAGCTGCTCACCGGAGAGCGGCTTCCCTCCACGCGTTCTCTGGCAGAGTATCTTCAGGTGGCGCGCAGTACAGTGGACTATGCCTATGCGCAGCTGCAGAGTGAGGGGTATATCGAGGCCAGGCCCTATAAGGGATATTTTGTATGCCCGATGGAAGAACTGCTCCATCTGGAGCAGGAAAAAAGAGGAAAGACAACGGCGGAATATTCTGTGCAGACGCAGAGTGAGACGAAAGATCCCTCTCCCCGGACGGCGCAGTGTATCTATGATTTTTCCCCCCATGGGATTGATATGTCAGCGTTTCCGTTCAGCGTCTGGAAGAGGATCACCAAGAATGTGCTCAGCGACGGCAGCAATGAGCTGTTTACGAAGGGGGAAGCCCAGGGGGATCCGGAGCTTCGCCGGACAATCAGCCGCTATCTGCATTCCTCCAGAGGGGTAAATTGCAGACCAGAGCAGATCATCATCGGCGCGGGGAACGATTATCTCCTGATGTTGTTGGAGAAGATCCTGGGGAGACATGTGGGCACAGCTATGGAAAATCCGACCTATATGCGGACCTACAGGATCTTTCAGTCATTTGCCTATCCGGTGACCATTGTGCCGTCGGACGACAGCGGAATGCAGGTGACGGCACTGGAAAAGACAACTGCAAAGGTGGCTTATGTGATGCCATCCCACCAGTATCCGCTGGGAACCGTGATGCCCATCGGACGGCGCAGAGAGCTGTTGAAATGGGCGGATGCGGAAGAGGATCGCTATCTGATCGAGGATGACTATGACAGTGAGTTCCGATATCGCGGCAAGCCGATCCCGTCGCTGCAGTCTATCGATGCGTACGGAAAGGTGATCTATATCGGGACATTTTCCAAGGCCATTGCGCCGGCCATCCGTGTCAGCTACATGGTGCTGCCGGAAAAACTGCTGGAGCGCTACAGGAAGGACTGCTATTTCTATTCCTGCACGGTTTCCCGCATTGATCAGCGGATTCTGAACGAGTTCATCCGCGACGGATATTTTGAGAGACATCTGAATAAAATGCGGAAGATTTACCGGGCGAGGCATGACCTGCTCCTGGAGGAGCTGGCCCCCTTTGAGAAAAAGTTTTCCATTACCGGGGAGAACGGCGGATTACATATTTTACTGCATGCTCGGAATGAAAAGACCGAGCGGGAACTGATCGAGCAGGCAGCAGCTGGGAATGTGCGGGTGTACGGAATTTCAGACAGCTGTATTGAAGAGACGGCAGAATATAGAGGAACGGTATTGCTTGGATTCGGTGCGATGAAGGATGCGGAGATCAAAGAGGGGATTCAGAGATTAAAAGAAGCGTGGCTGTAATACCACGCTTCTTTATACTCTATTCTTCGTCCGCTTTTTCCTCATCCTGTTCTTCGTCGTCATCGAAGAACTCTTCGGAGGATTCGATCGCTTCCTCAGCCGTATCTTTCACATCCGCAACTGTCTCTGCCAGGGGGGTGAAAGCCTCGGCAACGGTAGCCTTTGCCTTGGACGCAACCTCTGCAGCCTTGCTGACAGCTTCTGCAGCAACTTCCTTCACCGTGTCGAGCGGGCTGGTCTCATGATTCAAAGGGACATAAGTACGGGAAAGATCTTCCTCATCATCGAAATCATCACTGAAATCATCAAAATCTTCGTCATCAAATGCGGACAGCTCCTCGTCCTTTTTCCGCATATAGTAATAAACAGCAGCTCCTGCAGCACTTGCCGCAGCGGTTAACAATAATAATTTACCAAATTTCTTTGCCATGTGTGACTCCTTTCCGATCAATACCAATTTCGTACTTCTATCTTAATACTATTTTGTAAAATTGAAAAGAGAATATGTGAAATTTTCCGCCAAAATTTCGAAAAAATTTATAAACTTGCGTGGAAGGGCAGAGTATGGTAAACTGAAACCACTCAATGGATACAAAACGATATCACATGGACGGAGACGGAGAACAGAAGAGTGAACGACAAATTTTTTGACCTGAAAAAAGAAAAACAAGACAGAATGATCAATGCGGCGCTGCATGTGTTTGCCATGCAGGGATATCTCCATGCCAGCACGGATCAGATCGTGAAGGAAGCCGGCATCAGCAAGGGATTGTTGTTTCACTATTTTGAGACCAAGCTGGGCGTGTACACGTTTGTGTACGAATACAGCGCCCGCTATATGATACTGGAGCTGGGGAGCGTATCCACCGTGGAACACGACCTGTTTGAAGTGCTCCGGCAGATTGAACAGGCGCACACCCGCGCCATGCGGGAGTATCCGTATATGCAGCAGTTTTTGAACCGCGCGATGACGGAGAATGTGAGCGAGGCGCTGCTGGCCGCGGAGGGGATGCGTACACAATTGGAGCAGACCTACGAGAGGATCTATCAGAGGGTGGATTTCAACAGGCTGCCCACAGGCGTGGATGGGAAAAAGGTGCTGAATATGATGAAGCTGACGGCGGAGGGTCTGATGTCGGAGCGCATTTACGACGCATCGTTCCAGCCGGATCAGCTCTATCAGGAAATCTGTAGCTATATAGAACTGATGAAGAAAATTGTGGGAGATGTGCCCAAACAATGATCGGGTAAAAAATAAGTCGCCGGAATGGCGGCTTATTTTTTCATCTTGTATTCCGGGTCGGCAGGGTAGCCGCCTTTTAATTTCTGCATACCGCGCTGGATCGCGTCCTTGGAATTCTTCCAGTCGGCGTCCTTATTCCGGTAGTCGAATTTCTCCACCATCCAGGCCACATCTTCCGCCAGACGCTCCATGTTTTGGTCCATCAGTTCAAATACCATCGGAAAAAAGGTTTCTTTCTCCCTGTCGGACAGCTTCGTGTCAGCGGCGCTGCACAGATCGCCGAAATGAGACAGACAGAAGCCTTTGCTGTTCTTGATCTTATCGCGGAATACCTCATCGTTTTTATAAAGATAGAAAAACGTGTCCAGATAGCGGGCGTAGGTGTCCTTATACTGGTTGCAGACATAGCAGGAAGTTTCCTTCTCCTGTACCCATGCAGCGATGGCGTTGCACTCGGACGGGCTCTTCATGAGCTTGGACTTCAGGGAGGTCTTGCCGGGCTTAAACGAGTTGAACTGTGCCTGCATCTCACCGATCATGCGGCGGTAATGGGTCTTCAGGATCCAGGCGTTGCCCAGCGTGTTGCCGTAGTCAAACATCTTTTTGAAATGGGCGCGGCAGAAGCCGGCCTTGTCTGTCATCTCGCGGATGTCCGCCTCCATGTAGGAAGAACCGCTGCCGAGGACAAAATCCAGAAGATCCTGTTCGATGGAGCGCTCGATAAAGCAGAAAGGGCACTCGTCCTGGGCGTTCACGGCGTCGTTTAATGGGATGGTGTAGAGTTGTTCTTTCATGGTCGTTCTCCTGTGTAATATAGCTAGTGTCATTGTGCATCCTCTATGTTCCACCACAGGCACGCTTTCGCTACATGAAAAGCGTAATGGTACATAAGGCAGCAAAGTACGCTGCCTAAGTACCAACGCTTTTCAGGTGCCTGTTCATGGAACATAGAGGATGCACAATTCGAATGCAGATATATATATTTTACAGGATAACGGTGAAATAATCAACTTGGTAAAAAGGTCAAATGCGGTTAAATGCGGTCAAATGGTCAAATGAAAAGTTGCCGCATTATGAGATTGGGGTAGAAATATTGGACTTGTTTTGTGGTATCGTGAAATGGAGCACAGATATAAGGGCGCAGGGGCAGGTGCAAGGAGAATATGGCACGGAGGCGGGCGTAGGAGGATGGATATGATAGCAGAGTGGAGAAATTTATCTGACGGATTCAGGGGAGCAGTTCCGGTCGTTGTGGCCGGGATTGTGGTCTGTCTGTTTCTGATCATTTGGTATGTTGCGCGAAAGAGGAGAAGATTGGCGGAAGATATTTGGACAGCCATCGATGAGATGGAGGGACATGAGTTTGAGCACTGGTGCGCGGAGCTCCTGCGGCGTAACGGTTTTCGGGATGTGGAGGTGACCAAGGGAAGCCACGACCAGGGGGTGGACATTCTGGCGAATAAGGATGACATCAAATATGCCATACAGTGTAAGTGTTATGCTTCCAAGCTGGGCAATACGCCGGTGCAGGAGGTGTTTACCGGCAAGACCATCTATCATTGTCATGTGGGGGTGGTGATGACGAACAGCTACTTCACGGAGAGCGCCAGGAAAGCCGCGGAGGCGACGGGGGTGCTGCTCTGGGACAGAGACAGGTTGGAACGGATGCTGGAGGAATGAACGAATGAACGGAGGGTTTGACGGAAGCAGAGAATCGGTTATAATTTAGGATAAGGATAGCGCACGCAGCTGTGCAGAAGGGAGCGAAAACGATGGATCTTACAGTGAGATATTATGCGGTGGCAAGGATAGACGGGGATTATGCGTATCTGATGGAGCAGACGGAGGACGGCATGGCGGTGGAAGCTGCGGAAGAAAAGTGTGTGGCGAGAGCATTGCTGCCGGCGGAGATCGCGGAGGGCAGCAGGGTAAAGTGTGAGATGCTGTCATACGAGTTGGCGTGAAAATATTAGGCAATTGCGAAACTCATTTTTACTGATACCAAGTTGTGTATGTTGTACAATTTCTTAAGCAGGTACTTGATAAACGTCGGCACTTAGGCGCTGTACTTTAGCGCCTTAGTGTCCGCTACGTTTATCATGTAGCGGGAGCGTGCCTGCGTAGGAATGTACAACATACACAATGACACTTGTTCAGAAACTGAGTTTCGCAAACGCCTAAGTGAAAATATAAGTGTGAGGAGAGGACGGCATGAAACTATTGCATCTGGGGGATCTGCATATCGGGAGATCATTGGGGGATTTTGACCTGTATGAGGATCAGGCCTATATACTGGAGCAGATCTTGAACATTGTCCGTGAGAGAAAAGTGGATGCGGTGCTGATCGCAGGCGATGTCTATGATAAGTCGGTGCCCAGCGAGAAGGCTGTGGAGCTGTTGGATGACTTTATCAGGAAGCTGGCCAAGCAGCATACGCATACCTATCTGATCAGTGGGAATCATGATTCGGACGAGCGGCTGAATTTCGGAAGCAGTCTGTTTGAAGCAGGCGGGATCCACATTGCATCGAAGTTTGACGGACGGATGAAGGAGTACATACTGACGGACGCATTCGGAGAGGTGCATTTTTATTTGCTGCCGTTTGTCAAGGCATCGCAGGTACGGCATTTTTATCCGGAGGCGGAAATTGCGTCCTACGACGATGCGGTGCGGACGGTCATCGCCAATTCCAATCCGGACAGGACCAAGCGCAATGTGCTGGTGGCGCATCAGTTTGTGGCAGGCGGAAGGGATCCGGAACTGGCAGGCTCAGAGGGCGTGGCGGCACAGGCGGTGGGGCTGGTGGAGCGGATCAGCTCCAGCAGTATGCAGGACTTTGACTATGTGGCACTGGGGCATATCCACGCGCCGCAGCGGGTGGGAAGCGACCATATCCGGTATGCGGGATCGCCGTTAAAATATTCGCTTTCAGAGGTGAATAATCATAAGTCGGTTCCTTTGATCACGCTGAGGAAAAAACAGGGAGACGGATATGCGCCCGAGATCGAACTGATCCCGTTGAAACCCATGCGGGATGTGCGGCATATCAAAGGGACCATGAAGCAGCTGCTGGCAAAGGAAAATGTCAGTGATACGAACGATTTTATTTATGTGACCCTGACGGACGAGGAGATTGTGAACGACGCCATGGGAATCTTCCAGCAGACCTATCCGAACACCGTGAAGATCGATTACCGGAATTCCCATACGCAGGCGTTGGAGCAGATGGAAGTGGCAGATTTCACGGAGCATCAGTCCTTCGATGAACTGATCGGAGAGTTCTACCGGATGGCGTACGGCTGTGAGATGGGTGAGGAAGAAAGAGAAATGATGCGCCTTGTGGCAAGAGAGGCAGGTGTGACATATGAAGCCGATTAAACTGATCATCAGCGCTTTTGGTCCCTATGCGGATAAAGTGGAAATAGGTTTTGAACAGTTTGAAGAGAGGGGGCTGTTCCTGATCGCCGGCGATACCGGCGCGGGCAAGACCACGATCTTTGACGC
>DFDT01000011.1 GCA_002368865.1 Lachnospiraceae bacterium UBA3821
GGAAAGGCCCTCATTTTTATTCTAATGTATTCCGCAATTCCTCGAACTTATCACGCACAAACTCCGCAGCCTTGACAGAATATCCCGGGTGGTCATATTGATCCCACAGATACGCCAGATCATGATTGCCATAGCACCATAGTGTATCCGGGTAACTGCGCGCAAACGCGATCGCCTTGTCCAAGGTCTCCCGGTAAAGCTCCACCTCCCGCTCCTTGCCCCAGTCGTCCATCAGATCCCCGAGACACACCGCACGTTCACAGTCCGTATTCTGCATGATCTCCATGGCCTGGTCGAACATCCAAGGCTTTAAATGCACATCCGGAATCACCAAAAATTTACTCATACCTTACCTCCAATCGCTTGATTTCCGCCCGGATCATCTCCCGCACTTCCTCATCCATCACTTCCACAATCCCTGCGTACTGCAGCGCCCAGTGTACCATCATGCCGGGCGGTGCTTTCACTTCCACACAATCAAAACCGTCCTCACAGGGCACATGCAGTTTGCGGAAATGATCTCCGAACCAGTCATACAGCACCGTGTACTGATCCTGCGGAATCTTCAGCCGGATCGCCTTGGGCTCCTCGTACCCCATATACAGGTGCTCACTCATATATCTGACGGGATCCCACTGACCGCTTGTAGACTGCAGCTCCGGGAACTTTGACATGGGCTCACGCTTTACAGGCTTTCCGCTCGGATCCGTGCGCACCTTGATATCTGCCATCAGATCTATCCGGTAAGGACTCAAACCTTTTTTGCCCGGCACATTGCCGATCAGATAATATCGGTCATGATAGACCACAATATAATAAGGACTGATCCGGTACTCCCGGTCTTTGTTTCCCTGCTTTCTGGCGATCAAAGTTTTGTCCGCCGTATATTCACAGAAGGCAAAACGAATCTGCACCCCGTCACTGATGGCCTGCTGGATTGTCGATAGATTCTGCCCCAGGCTGATCTTTGCCTTCCTTTCATCCTGACCGGGCATCACATAGGTTTTGGCAAAAATCCCCTTAGGATGAAACTTCAGTTTTTTCCGTTTGGCATCGTAGAACGGAGTTGTGTAATACCCGCTTGCCGTACGCAGGATCTTTCGGATCAGATTTTCTTTATCCTCCTGCGTGATTGCATTGGAAAACGCGATCAGCTGGATCAGCTGATCCATCTCGCTGTTACTGAAATCATGGATATAGCGAAGTCCCGTGACGGAAGGGGCTTTTCCCAACGCCCCCAGCCTGCGGTTGATTGACGGCACATCACTGTCTTTTCTGCGCCGCTCCCGCTTCAGCTCGGCAATCTCTTCTTTCAGATCGATCGGGTTCTGCACCGGATCATCATACCCTTTATATTTGATCCGATATTCCGCATCGTTACTCTCCCCGTCTTCTTCCCAATAAACAGCCGGATTGATCTGACGCAGGATCTGATCCACCGTGGCCGATAACGTAGCCGCATTTTCGGTGGTCGCCTCCCCGGTATCCCGCATCGCCTCCAAAAGCTTTGCCTGAGTCACCGGATGATCTTCATCCGAGATTTTTTTCAGCACCTCCAACACCTGTATCGTCCGCCGTTCCGGAACATATTGTGCCGCTTCATTTGGTCTTTTTGTTTTCCCTGTCTTGCTCCCCATATTGCTCCTCCTGCTTCAGATATCTCTTCTCTCCGTCACAGATATCCCTTCTCCCGCAATTTCTCCGCGGTGTCCTCTGCGCTGCTATGTAAGAAACCGGTGCCTCCTATTTTCTCCCACTGCCTGATATTCTTCGCGGCATCATCGATCAATGCATCCGACTTTCCGGTGCAGAAGCGGGGTTTCTCCTCCCGGTACACAATGTTGACCTTCACCTGCTCCGACAGCACTCTGCGCACCCATCTGATCTTATCCTCACCCGCTGTAAAAATCTCGCGGTGCGGCTTGGGGATTCCTGTCAGGATTTCGCATCGGTCTCCGTACTGTCGGTACACCTCATCAAACAGCTCCTTCGCCCCCGGCATCAACTCCAGCCGGTCATAGAAATGTTCCACTGTTTTGATCTTCGCCCACATGGCGTCATCCGCGGTCTGAGACCGTTTGCCGTTCTGGGACTGGGGTTCCAGCCCGCACAATTCTCTCACGCCTCTGTCAAAATCCGCCAGAACACCGTCCATATCAAAATAAATTTTTCCATCCTGCATACTGAATCCTCCATCCTAACCTACAACCGATAACAACTCAGTGACCAGGAAAAATCAAGCTCATACCACAGCCCATACCGTTCAAAGATCCGGTCGAACTCAGCGATGATATATCCTGTCATCTCCGGACAATACAGTCGTTCTCCATCTGTCCGCACTTCGTCCTTCACCTTGTCCAGAAACTTCTCCCAGAGGGGCATCACATCTTCCACCGTCCACTCTCTGTCCATACATTCCTGATAGTCCTCATAGGTGTCAAAGCTCTGATACCTGGGCTGCAGTTCCTCGTCCTCCCAGCCTGCTGTCTCCTGATATTCCTCCCAGGTGTCAAAAACCAACGGGTCCCACGCGCAGGTCTTAGAAGCATACCCTTCTAATAGCGCTTCCGGGCTCCATACCTCATAATTTTCCTGAATGTAGCGCTCCAGCAGGTCCGTTTCCCGAAAGATTTCTTCCCACGCCGCATCACTGACAGCGCTGCGGCTCGTCTCATACTCTCTCTCATATAATAACACAGAAAGCGGTCCCTCGTATACCATATCAAAAATATGTTCCGGATTCGCGTAACTGACCCATTTGGTTTCCCGCTCTTCTCCCCACTCTCCGCAGCTGATCAGACCGCTTGTATATTCTTCCGGATTCTCACAATTTTCCGCCGCATCATCCCGATACCGCTTCCCGTTTACCAGAATGGCGACATCCTGCCAAAGCCCCCATTTCTGCAGAAAGCAGATGATCTCTTGCGTCATCTGCTCCAGATCTTCCGCTTGCAGCAACGCCCTTCTCTCCTTAAGAAAGCGGATCATATACTTCAGGGCTTCCGCAATCTCCCGCTCCTCGGTAAGCCACCTGGCTTCCCCGACTTCCATTCCGGGTACCAGTGGTCTTACATGCAAAGGCGCAATCGGTTCCTGTGTGAATCCGATCTCCAGATGCTCCCGCTCCACCCAGTGCACGGCATCAAAAAAATCTTCAAAATATTTCCCCAGCGTATCCCCCATAAAAATGTGATACAGCGTCGCCGGCACTTCATCAAAAAGCCAGAGTTCCTCCCCATTGTTTTTCTTGATCCGATATCGGTCCGGATTCATGTCCCGATCCGGCAGCAAAATATAATTACAGCGCTGCTCCGCCAGCTCCAGAAACTCCTGTAACAGCAGTACCAGTTCATGCTTCGGCGGCAGCCAGGCATCCGTGTCCTCCAGAAGCAGCTTCAGATCATGATGCGGATCTGTCGCATCCGCCGATTTCTTATGGAATTTTTTACCGTATTCACGGTTCAGACAATCCGCCACCCACTTCACCGGTGTCCATGCACTCATCAAAGTATCCGCCCGAAGATCTCCGTCAAAATACAGACAGTCCAGATCGTTTTCCCTCCGCCAGTCATCACCGTTTCCCTCCGACGCTTTCATCCAGTATCGGAGGAAATTATGGAGATGATTCTCCGTGTACCGTTCCCCGAGATAAGTTTTCATCTTGTTTTCCGCAATATTTTTTTCCATAAAAAAACCTCCATCCTATCAGTGCATCCCCTTTGGTTACACTTCTATTATGGAGGATTTCATCTTCAACATGTTGTAGATTATGTTTTTGTGAATTTCAAAAGTTTTCGTTTCCCGCTCTCCAGGGCCCGCCTCGTCTCCTGCTCCGTCATGCCCAGCCCGCCGGCCACCTTCTTTAAGTTAGTGCAGCGCTCACATCCGATCCCGTAGACCGCATATAATACAGCGCGCTCCGTTTCGGTGATCTGCTTCAGGCCGTCTCGCAGCGCTGCATCTGCATCCATTTCCGGCAGTCCCGACGGCGCAGCCTCAGCCGCCAACCTGTCTGCAATCCCATTTTCTTCATCATCTATGGATATGCTGTCTGCGGGTCCCACATATTCCTTTCCGGTGATTCCCGCCCGGTTGATCTGGAAGACTGCCTCCTCCCTGATACCCCGCTGTACCGCGGTCTTCGCATAGGTTGTCAGCTTTGCCCCCCGCTCCGGATCATACCGCTCACTTGCCCGCAGCAGCTCCAGCCATGCACGCTGCTGCAGATCCTCCATGGAAAAAGCAAACTGCGAGAACACATCGGAACTGTCCAGCACCTCCCGGATCCAGTAATCGATGTATTTTTTGTCGTTCTCATATTCCTGATATTCTTTTTTCTCTTTCCATATCGTATCCCTCATATACGAGAACCATTCCTGTGTCGTCTCATTCCAGGAAGGGAAATCAAGCAATCGGTCAACATATCCCTGCTCTTTCGCAATCTGCCTGCTGATCGGATATACCAGTTCAAACACGAGACAAATATGCGCTACCACATAGTCTGCGGCAGTTTGACGGCAGTCACGCCGGACAGCCGTCCGGTCAAAATAACACTGCTTTACCGCTTTGCTGACCCCTGCATTCCGCAATTCCTCCGTTGTCACATTATAAATTTCCTCCAACGGCGTATCGCAGTTCACGCGGAAAATGTCAATCTTGTCCGCATCCCGCAAAATATTGCAATATGTGTACTCTTCCTCTGTCAGCCCTTCCTGCACCCTGTAGGCATTATGATTCCGGATGCTCACCTCCAATATCCGTTTTTCTTTCTCTGACAGATCCAATGCAAAACGTTCAAGCAACCCTTCCTGAAACAGCAGATCCGCGCCAAACCTGGCATGGTCCACAGAGTCCGCGTCAAAAAAAGTATGGAATCTCCGCACTTGCTCAAATCGTCCAATATCATGGAGCATACCGCACAGCCATGCCAGATCCGCATCTGCTCCCCCCAGGGACTTTGCAATGGTTTCCGCCAACATTGCCACCCGGAATGTATGATCTATTTTCAGCTTTATTTTGGGATCGTCTGCGTTATATGCCGACGTATACTGTCTGAATACCTCCTCAACCTGCTGTCTTTGCATGGCAATCTTCCTCCAAAGATATGATCTGATCCGATTATACCATAGTTTCGAAATTACTCATACAAAAAACTGCACTGCTCATAAATTTCCCCAAAGTCCACCTCACATCTGTCATCCCAGATACCGACCGGCACTCTGTCTGCAAAAGTATACTCTTTGGGTAGCATATCCGTCGCTTCTTTTGCCTTCTCAAAAAGATAGACCAACACCTTCTTTTCCTCCGGGAACACGATCCAGTATTCGCGCACGCCCGCCTGTTTATATTTTTCCAGCTTCAGCCGCGTGTCCATCTTAAGGCTGCCCGGAGATACCACCTCCACGATCAGGTCCGGCACATCCAGTACTCTCTGCTTGATGAGTTTATCTCTGTCACACACCACAAACACATCCGGCTGCACAATCGTCTTGTCATCATGGAACAGCTGTACGTCCGCAGGCGCTGTGAAGGATATGCATTTCCCTCTGTTTTTCTTTATGAAATCCCCAAAACATCTTCCAATTTCGTCTGAAATGATCTGATGTATCAGCGTCGGCGCGGCCATATCGTAAAACACGCCGTCAATCATTTCCACCCTCCGGTCATCCGGCAGCGCCAGATAATCCTCCAGTGTCTTATCTGTATAGTCTTTTCCCATAAAAATCCTCCTTAAACTGTCTCTTGTATCATTCAAAGTGAAATGTGGCGATCCGCCGGATATGCACTTGTGATAGTGTTGATGGTATACTACCATCATTTTACTATTTTGTCAATTACTATATCAAAATAGTAAAACGGACCTTCCTTCGCCTCTATCGCAAAGGAAAGCCCGTTCTTTTTGATCCAAAACAATATTTCTACTGCAGCTGCGCCAGTCTCTCTTTCACCTGCTCCATCATCTGCGTGTACTTCTGTAGCTTCTCCTTCTCCTCCGCGATCTTCGCCTCGGGAGCCTTGGAGATAAACTTCTCATTGGAGAGCATGCCGTTCACACGGGCCAGCTCACCCTCCAGGCGCTTCTGCTCTTTCTGCAGACGCTCGATCTCCTGCGCAATGTCCACCAGCTCCGCAAACGGAATGTAGAGGGTTGCGCCGGGGATCACTACGGACACCGCATCCTGGGCGATACCGGACTTATCTTTCTGCATAGTCACATCACTTGCATAAGCCAAAGATGCAAAGAATAATTTGCCCTCGGTAAAGGTATTCAGAATACCGTCGTCCTCGCTGACCACGAATACATGCGCTTTCCTGGAAGGAGCCACGTTCATCTCGCTACGGACATTCCGGATACCGCGGACAGCTTCTTTGATGGTCTCGATATCCTTCTCCTCCTTCGCGAAGTTCCACGCCTCGTCGTAGGTGGGCCATGCGCTGAGCATGATGGTCTCCTCCTCGTTCTGTAGTGTGCAGAAGATCTCCTCCGTGATGAAAGGCATATACGGATGCAGCAGCTTCAACGCGTCGATCAGCACATTCTTCAATGTCCACAGGGCCGCGTTCTGGCTGGCTGCGTCATCGGTGTTGTAAAGTCTGGGCTTCACCATCTCAATGTACCAATCGCAGAATTCATCCCAGATGAAGTCGTACACCTTCTGTACCGCGATACCCAGCTCGAAGTGCTCCATATTGTCAGTGACATCTTTTACCAGCGTATTCAGCTTGGACAGGATCCACTTATCTACAGGCTGCAGATCGCTGTCAGCAGGCTTGGTCACCGACTTGCCGTCCATGTTCATCAGGATAAAGCGGGATGCATTCCATACCTTGTTGGCAAAGTTTCTGGAATTTTCCACTCTCTCGTAATAGAAACGCATATCGTTGCCGGGCGCATTGCCGGTGATCAGCGTCAGACGCAGTGCATCCGCGCCGTACTGGTCGATGATCT
>DFDT01000106.1 GCA_002368865.1 Lachnospiraceae bacterium UBA3821
GACTTCTTCAAGTATCGTCAGGCACAGCAGGAGAAGGTGGATCTGAGCCAGGCAGATACCAAGAACGGAGCCTATCCGGTATAAATTCTTTCCTACTTGTGATAAATAAGCTTTCAAAGCCCTTGCAGGTACTAGATGTAGTACTTGACAAGGGCTTTTTTTTGACGGTAAAATAACAAGTGTTGTTAATGGAAAGGCAGGTGAGACTGCGTGGCCCGCAAGGAGTCGATTACCATACAGATGATCCTGGATACGGCATTTGAGATGACCAGGGAGGAAGGCTTTATCAATGTGACAGCCAGAAAGGTTGCTGCGAAGGCAGGCTGCTCTACGCAGCCCATTTTCCGGGTATATAAGAATATGGAGGAGCTCTGGGAGGCTGTGTATGGTCGGGCAATCGCCTATTTTCAGGATTATTACAGCTTGTATCCGCGGACGGGACAGACGCCGTTTTCCAATCTGGGCATGGCGTATATTGCGTTTGCCAGGGAGGAGAGTCACCTGTTTGAACTATTGTTTTTAAGCCAGAGCACAGGCGACGGCGCCCATGTGAACCGGAAGAGCATGTATGAGGTTTTAAACGGTGAAGACGGAAATGTGGTGCGCGAAGTGACGGCGGCGAGAGAAGCTGGATGTGCTGACCCGGGTGACCTGTTCACAAAGATCTGGATTTTTATACACGGAGCGGCGTGTATGAGCCTCACGGGAGACTATGATCTCTCGGAGCAGGAGACAAGACTGTTATTGGAAGATTTTTACATAAAGGCACGGTAACTGGAAGATGGACTACAATCGGACATATGATGTGCTGGATCGGATTGACGCACATTACAACAAGATGAGCAAGGGACACAAGAAGATCGCAGATTATATCAGAGAGCATTATGATCAGGCGGTGTTCATGACAGCGGCGAAGCTGGGGCAAATATTGGAGATCAGCGAATCCACGGTGGTGCGTTTTGCTGCCGGGATCGGGTACGAAGGGTATCCGGAACTACAGAAGGCGCTGGAGGATTGCGTAAAAGGCAAGCTGAGCGATATGCAGCGCATTGACCGGAAGTATGGGAAGAGTTCTCAGTCGGAGGTTTTGCTTTCCGTCATGCAGGCGGATATTGAAAAGCTGCAGCATACCATAGAGAATCTGGATGCAGAGGCGTTTGAGACGGCGGTAGATACGATCCTGGATGCGGAGACAGTCTATGTGATGGGGCTTCGGAGCAATGAGCCGCTGGCTGCGTTTTTGCAGTTTTATCTGAATATGATCAGACGGAATGTGGTTCTTCTGAATACCACAAGCGTCAGTGAAACTTTTGAGCAGATGATCCATATCGGTGAGAAGGATTGCTTTATCGGGATCAGTTTTCCCAGATATTCCATGCGGACTTTGAAGGCGATGGAGTTTGCCAATGACAGAAATGCTAAGGTGATCGCTATTACGGACGGAGTGCATTCGCCGATGAATCTGTATTCCTCCTGTAATCTGCTGGCGCGCAGCGACATGGTGTCTATCGTGGACTCGCTGGTGGCCCCCTTAAGTGTGATCAATGCGCTGGTGGTGTCCATGTGTCTGAAACGGCCGCAGGAGGTCAAACGGAATCTGGAAATGCTGGAGGAAACCTGGAACAATTATCAGGTTTACCTGAACGATGAGATCAATTTTATAGACGATGAACCGATGTTAAATTATTCGCTTAGACGGGAAAACCAGGAAAATGAGTGAGATTATTGTGATTGGCGGTGGTGCAGCGGGTATGATGGCGGCGATTGCCGCGTCAGAACGCGGGCACCACGTTGTTTTATTAGAAAAAAAGGAAAAACTGGGCAAGAAACTTTTTATCACGGGCAAGGGGCGATGCAATGTGACCAATGCGGCGGATCTGGAGACGCTGTTTGCCAATGTATGCAGCAACGCAAAGTTTCTGTACAGCGCATTCTATGGCTTTGATAATCGGGCGGTGATGGACCTGGTGGAGCGGGCAGGGTGCCCGCTGAAGATTGAGCGGGGGGAGCGGGTGTTTCCCGTATCCGATCATTCCTCAGATGTGATCGCAGCGTTTACACGGAAGTTGAAGCAATGCGGCGCAGAGATCCGACTCCATGCGGAGGTGAAAGCGCTTTTGTGTGAGGCATCAGACGGCAAAACCGGGATCAGGCAGCAAATAAAGGGCGTGCAGCTGGTGAACGGACAGAAGCTGTGGTCGGACGCAGTGATTGTCTGTACCGGTGGCCTGTCCTATGCGAGCACTGGTTCCACGGGAGATGGGCTGAAGTTTGCGGAAGAAACCGGGCATAAAGTAACCCCATGCAGGCCTTCCCTGGTGCCGCTTCAGACGGCACAGGACTGGTGCCGGGATCTGATGGGGCTTTCACTGAAAAATGTGGAGCTTCGCATGGTCTGTGGGAAAAAAGAATATTACAGAGAGCAGGGCGAAATGCTCTTTACCCATTTCGGCGTGAGCGGACCGCTGGTGCTTACAGCAAGCTGCTATCTGGGAAATGCACAGAAGAAAAGCAGCAAGGGCAGCAAGGGCAATGCAGAGCAGACGGAGCCAATCCGCCTGTATATTGACCTAAAACCGGCGCTTTCGGAGGAACAGCTGGACAAGCGCCTGCTCAGAGATTTTGACGAACAGAAGAACAAGCAGTTTAAGAACGCATTGGGCGGACTGTTCCCGGCGAAACTGATCCCTGTCATGGTGATGCTCTCGGATATAGACGGAGATAAAAAGGTGAATGAGATCACGAAAGAGGAACGCAAAAGCTTTGTGCAGCTGATCAAAAATCTGCCCCTTACCGTCACGGGAACAAGGCCTTTTGCAGAGGCGATTATCACACAGGGCGGCGTGTCTGTGAAAGATGTGAATCCGTCCACCATGGAGTCCAAGCTGGTGAAGGGGTTATACTTTGCAGGTGAAGTGCTGGATCTGGACGCACATACTGGTGGCTTTAACCTGCAGATCGCCTGGTCCACCGGACATTTGGCGGGAGAGAGCGTATGAGCCGACGGTTGAAAAAATGTTTCCCGCATGTTATGATAAAAAAGGTTTTGAAATCACAGTTTGGGAAAGAGGAACAAATATGAGTTACAATATTGCGATAGACGGACCGGCAGGCGCCGGCAAGAGCACCATCGCAAAGGCGGTGGCGAAGAAATTACAGATCATCTATGTGGACACGGGAGCGATGTACCGCGCCATGGCGCTCTATATGATCCGGGAAAAGGTAGATCCGACGGATGCGGCGGCGATCAGCGCCAAGTGTAGAGATGCAGATATTACGATTGCCTATGAGGGAAATGAGCAGGTGGTCTATCTGAACGGTGAGAATGTGAATCCCTATCTGCGCACGGAGGAAGTGGGCAATATGGCGTCCACTACCAGTGTGCAGCCGGAAGTCCGCAAAAAGCTGGTAGAGCTGCAGCAGACGCTGGCAGCGAAAACAGATTGCATCATGGACGGCAGAGATATTGGAACCTGTGTGCTGCCGAATGCTCAGGTAAAGATTTATCTGACGGCCAGCAGCGCGGTGAGGGCAAGGCGCCGCTATGATGAGCTGACGGCGAAGGGGGAGACCTGCGACCTGGAGAAGATCAAGGCAGATATCGAGGACCGGGATTACCGCGACATGCACAGGGAACACTCGCCCTTGAAACAGGCGGAGGATGCTATCCTGGTGGATACTTCGGATATGACCATCGAGGAAGTGATCGAGCATATCATGAGTCTGTGCAGACGATAAACAGCAAGAGGGACAAGGGCAGATATGGAAGTAAAACTTGCCGAGTGCGCAGGATTCTGTTTTGGGGTCAAGCGCGCTATTGACACGGTTTATGAGCAGCTTGCAAAGCAGGCGGAAACCGGAAAACAAATTTATACCTATGGTCCGATCGTGCACAACGAGGAAGTGGTGCGGGAGCTGGAGCAAAAGGGCGTGCAGGTGATCGAGGGAGAATCCGGATTGGATGCATCCGCATCCGCGCTTGCCGGAAAGACACAGAGGACGGTGATCATCCGCGCCCACGGCGTGCCCCGGGCGGTGCAGGAGAAGATGGAGCAGAGCGGTCTGGAGTGCATCGATGCCACCTGCCCTTTTGTGAAACGGATCCACCGCATTGTGGAGAAAGCGGGAAAGGACGGCTATGAGGTGGTGATTGCGGGAAACCCCGGACACCCCGAAGTAGAAGGCATCCGCGGGTGGTGCACCGGACCGGTGACGGTCATCGAGACAGAGGAGGAGGCAAGAAATTTCACGGCGGAGAACGGTGAAAAAGTCTGTTTAGTCTCCCAAACGACATTTAACTACAATAAATTTCAATCTATAGTTGAAATTTTTCAGAAAAAAGGTTACAATGGTAATGTAGTGAATACTATCTGCAACGCGACGGAGGAACGTCAATGCGCGGCAAGAGATCTGGCGGCAGAAGCAGATGTCATGATCGTGATTGGCGGGAAAAACAGTTCCAATTCCCGGAAACTGTACGAAATCTGCAGCGGAGAGTGTGCACACACCTATTTTATACAGACACTGGATGACTTGCATTTAGAGCTACCTAAGGCTGTTCGACTGGTGGGTATTACAGCGGGGGCATCCACCCCAAATAATCTAATTGAGGAGGTTCAAAATTATGTCAGAATTAACTTTTGAACAAATGCTGGATGAATCTTTTAAGACAATACATACAGGAGAGGTAGTCGAAGGTACAGTCATCGATGTGAAACCGGATATGATTATCCTGAACATCGGTTACAAGGCAGACGGTATTCTTACCAAAGCTGAGTACACCAATGATTCCAGTGTGGACCTGACGAGCGCTGTCAAAGTCGACGACAAGATGGAAGTCAAGGTTCTGAAGGTAAATGATGGCGAGGGACAAGTTCTCCTGACTTATAAGCGTCTGGCTGCCGACAGAGGCAATAAGCGGATCGAGGAGGCATTTAACAACAAGGAAGTGCTGAAGGCAAATGTAGCACAGGTGCTTGAGGGCGGTCTGGTTGTTGTGGTGGATGAGGTGAGAATCTTCATTCCTGCAAGCCTTGTATCCGATACCTATGAAAAAGATCTGTCCAAATATGCCGGACAGGAGATTGAATTTGTTGTAACGGAATATAATCCTAAGAGAAGAAGATATATCGGCGACCGTAAGCAGCTGGTAACTGCTCAGAAGGCTGAGCTGCAGAAGCAGCTGTTCGAGCGGATCAAAGAAGGCGACATCGTGGAAGGCACCGTAAAGAATGTGACGGATTTCGGCGCATTCATCGATCTGGGCGGTGTGGATGGATTGCTGCACATCTCTGAAATGAGCTGGGGCAGAATCGAGCATCCCAAGAAGGTATTCAAAGTGGGCGATAAGCTGAATGTTTTGATCAAAGAGATTAATGGCAATAAGATCGCACTGTCTTTGAAGTTTGACGATGCAAATCCCTGGAAGAACGCAGCAAGCAAATATGCAGTAGGCAATATTGTGACCGGCAAGGTTGCAAGAATGACCGATTTCGGCGCGTTTGTAGAGCTTGAGGACGGTGTGGATGCACTGCTTCATGTTTCCCAGATTGCGAAGGAGCATGTTGAGAAGCCTTCTGCAGTATTGAATATCGGAGATGAGATCACAGCTAAGGTTGTTGATTTCAGCGAGGAAGAGAAGAAGATTTCCCTGAGCATTAAAGCTTTGACTGCTCCGGAACCCACACAAGAGAAGAAGGATGAGGATGCAGATGTAGTATCGGTTGATATTGACGCTGTGATCGCATCGGAAGAGTAATGCCGGATAAATTCGAAATAAGGGTAAAGAAATATTTATTGGGGGACGAATTACCATGGCATATGATTATGAGTATTTCAAAAAAGAGATCATGGCAATGACCACGATCGATCTGAACAGCTACAAAGAGAAGCAGATGAAGCGTCGTATTGACACATTGATCTTAAAACACGGTATCAAGGGTTATGACCAGTATGTCAAGGAGCTGAAAACAAACACAGAGTATTTTGATGAATTTGTCAACTACATAACCATCAATGTTTCTGAGTTTTATCGCAATCCGGATCAGTGGAAATTGTTGGATAAAGATGTGATCCCACAATTGGTGAATAAATTTGGAAAAAGGCTGAAGATCTGGAGCGCAGCCTGTTCCACGGGCGATGAGCCTTATTCCCTTGTGATGGCGCTTTCGAAGCACATGCCGTTAGATCAGATTAAGATTTTGGCGACCGATCTGGATAAGACGGTGATCAATAAAGCAAAAGTTGGTCTTTATAACAGCAAGAGTATCGCTTCCGTGCCGGATGATCTGAAAAAGAAGTATTTTACGCAGGTGGGACCTTCCTACAAGATTGCGGATGAGATTAAGGCGAGAGTGGAGTTTAAGGAGCACAACCTCCTGAAAGATCCGTATCCTTCGGATTATAATCTGATCGTATGTCGGAATGTGTTGATCTATTTTACAGAAGAAGCGAAGGATGATGTATTCCGCAAGTTCAACAAGTCTTTGGCAAAAGGCGGTCTGCTGTTTATCGGAAGTACGGAGCAGATTATCAATTACAAAGAGATGGGATACGAAAGGCAGTCTTCCTTCTTTTACATCAAGCCGTAGGCTTGATGTTATTGAGCCGTAGGCTTGATGTTATTGAACCGTAGGTAAAAAAAGAGAATCGATTTTGAATCGGTTCTCTTTTTTTACGTTTTAACTGTTTTGCCTTTTAGCAGGAAGTTACGATCATCTGGAAGATCTGATTTGCATAATCTGTAAAAGCCTTCCGATCGCGCTTCATCTCATCGGTCAGTTCAAAGAAAAGATCTTTGCTCTGATAATCTTTTTTGAAATAAGGTTTGAAGGAAGCGTCCCACTGTGGAAGGTAGGCTGCATTCTTGCGCGTGTAACAATTGGAGGCCGATGCCTTGGTGCGGTGATCTTTATCCACAAATCCGGCGACAGACTTGTGCAATGCAATATCCTCGTCAGGAAGATAGTAATAATCCTTGTAATTGGAATAAAAGTATTTGAGCTCACCGTCATAAATCGGTACTTTGATGGTTGCCTCCGCATTATCTCCGCGGAAGTAGCATCCGTTTGCAGCTACGGCCACGGGCTTGGGAAAGGCCGTGGGAAGTATCACGGTGACCAGGAGTTCTCTGCGTCTTGTGTTGTTCAGATCACGGTAGGTGTTAGCTTGAACCTTTCGGACACGCAGCTTTTCGGCAGTACTCAGAATATCGCTGTAGGCCAACAGCGGCAGGATCTGAAGCATACCGGCTATATCATCTGAATTGTGCAGAAATAATGTCCTTTCCGCGGATTCCGTCGGTGCCTTGACATATTCATGATAGAGACTGATCAGGTCGCCGCCGGAGTAGATATCTTCCCGCTCGATGCCCAGGAATTGTTCCAAGGTTTTTTGCTTGCAATTGGGCAGTTTTAAGAAACTCTTGCAGGGAGCGATGCGTCTGTAAAGATCAACCCCGTCAAATGTATCAAAATGATGGCGAAGACTATACTTGTCACATTTTTGCATTAGAAAGGGAAGATCAAAATTGTTGCCGTTAAAATGGATCAGACAGTGGTATTCAGAGACAAAATCAAGGAATGCGGAAAGCAGTTCCTGCTCCTGGTCATAATGCTCTGCCATCCACTGGATGATCTGCCATTTCCCATCCTGATGGTAGGCACATCCTATCATATACAGATAAGAGGTATTGGCGGTGAAACCGGTGGTTTCTATGTCAAGGAATAAAATATTCTTCAACGCTGCTATTTTTTCCAACGGATAAGATATGGTAAGGTCTTCTAAGGTTATGTGATTGGTTTTCATATGGGTTTCCTTTACAATTCAGACTCAAAAATGCTTTGCATTGATTATAGCACATTTCCGAATGTTGCAGTAGCTTTTTTTATAAAAAGATAGTAAAATTGAAATAGTTGTTGATAGATTTTGTCATGAAAGGATGAGAGTATGGCGAAATTGACGTTTGTGGGAGGAATTCATCCCTATGACGGAAAGGATCTTTCCAAGGATAAGCCGATTCGGGATATCCTGCCCAAGGGGGAGATGGTATATCCGTTGTCACAGCATATCGGAGCGCCGGCGCAGGCAATCGTGGCGAAGGGAGACAGGGTGCTTGCGGGACAGAAGATCGCAGAGGCGCAGGGCTTTGTTTCGGCGCCTGTTTTTGCGTCTGTGTCCGGTACGGTGAAAGCAATCGAACCCCGTCGTGTGGCGTCAGGAGATTTTGTGCAGAGTATTATCATGGAGAATGACGGCGCATATGAGGAAGCGCCGGCAAGGAGTTTGAAGCCGCTGCAGGACATGACAGCGGATGAAATCAGGGAGACAATCAAAGAAGCCGGGATTGTCGGTATGGGAGGCGCAGGCTTTCCGACCCATGTGAAGCTTTCTCCCAAGGAGCCGGAGAAGATTGAGTATGTGATTGCAAACTGTGCGGAATGTGAGCCTTATCTGACCAGTGATTACCGCAGAATGCTGGAGGAACCGGAGAAGCTTGTGGGCGGACTGCGGATCATTCTGCGTCTTTTCCCCCATGCACAGGGAATCCTGGCTGTGGAGGACAATAAGCCGGATTGTATCAGACTTTTGCGCAAACTGACTGCGGAGGAAAGCCGGATTTCCGTGAAAGCGCTGCAGACCAAATATCCCCAGGGCGGAGAACGGACTTTGATCTATGCGGTCACGGGGCGCGAAGTGAATTCGACGATGCTGCCTGCGGATGTGGGCTGTGTGGTGAATAATGTGGATACCATGGTGGCGGTTTATCGGGCTGTGGCGGAGGGAAAACCGTTGACGGAGCGCATTGTGACGTTGACGGGAAATGCCGTGAAAGATCCCTGTAATTACAGGATCCGGATTGGAATGAGCTATGCGGAGCTGCTGACGGCGGCGGGCGGTTTCCTTACGGAACCGCAGAAAGTAATCTGCGGCGGACCGATGATGGGGATGGCATTGTTTGACCTGAATATTCCAACGACCAAAACTTCCACCGCGCTATTGGCGTTGACGGAGGATGAGGTTTCGGCCATGGAACCGGGACCCTGCATCAAGTGCGGACGCTGCGTGGAAGTATGTCCGGGCAGGGTGATGCCGAATTATCTTGCGACTTTTGCGGAGCATTTTGCGGAAGAAAAGTTCCTGGAATATGGCGGTATGGAGTGCTGTGAATGCGGATGCTGCAGCTATATCTGTCCTGCCAAGCGCCAATTGACGCAGAATATCAAATCGATGCGGAAGATTTTATTGGCGAAGAAGAAAAAGAAATAGGGGAGAAAGCGATGAGTGAAGAAAAGAAAATGTATAGAGTTTCATCAAATCCCCATATCCGCTCCGGTTGGACCACATCCGGAATCATGCTGGCGGTGATCGTGGCGCTGCTTCCTGCGGCGGGATACGGTATTTTTCATTTCGGTCCCAGGGCGATCGCTGTGATTGCGGTGTCAGTTGCGGGAGCGGTGATCACAGAAGGAATCTTCGGCCTGTGTTGTAAGAAGGCAACTGTCACGGATCTGTCGGCAGTGGTGACAGGATTGCTGCTGGCCATGAATCTGCCGGTTTCGCTGCCGCTTTGGATGGCTGCGTTAGGCAGTGTATTTGCTATTTTGGTGGCAAAGCTTTTGTTTGGCGGACTGGGACAAAACTTTATGAACCCGGCTTTGGCGGGCAGATGCTTCCTGCTGATCTCTTTTCCCAAGCAGATGTCGGATTTTTCCACGAAAGGGTTTGAGCTGGGAAAGCGAACCTGGGATGCGCTGTCCGGTGCGACTCCGCTTGCGGCGTTAAAAGCAGGTGAGAGCGTGAATGTGATGGAGATGATCGTCGGCAATACCGGCGGAACCATCGGAGAGACCTCTGTGATCGCATTGGTGATCGGTGCATGCCTGTTGATCCTGCTTGGTATTATCGATCTGCGAATTCCGGGCAGTTACATTGTGTCCTTTTCGATTTTTGTCATTCTTTTCGGCGGGAGAGGCTTTGATCCGGCATATCTCTCGGCGCAGCTTGCCGGCGGCGGATTGATGCTTGGTGCATTTTTTATGGCAACCGACTATGTGACCAGACCGATCACTGTGGGTGGTCAGTATCTGTTTGGCATTTTCCTGGGGATCATGACAGGGATCTTTCGCATATTCGCACCGGGAGCGGAAGGAGTTTCCTATGCGATCATCTTGGGAAATCTTTTGGTCCCCCTGATGGAAAAAGTGACCAGACCGAGACCTTTCGGCTATCGAAAGGAGGGAAACGCACATGGAAAATAATGCGGCGATGCAAAAGACAGCGGCCGAAGGAAACAGCGGCGTAGGGCAGATGTTAAAGGAGGCGGCGATCCTTTTTGTGATCACGCTGGTCAGCGGTATCCTGTTGGGTTATGTCTATGAGTTGACGAAAGAGCCGATTCGGATTCAGCAGGAAAAGGCAGTCAGAGAAGCATGTATGGCGGTGTTCCCGGGAGCGGAACAGGCGGGAATCTCCTTTAGAGAGCTGGAATATGTACCCGGAGAGAAGCTCTCGGCGCAGCTTGCCGAGAACGGCATTACCATAGGTACGGTATATGAGGCGGTGGGGCAGGACGGCTCTCTCTGCGGTTATGTGGTGGAGTCTGCATCTTCCCAGGGATATGGCGGCAAGATCGTGCTTTATACCGGGGTGGATACAGACGGACGGGTAGGCGGCGTATCCATTCTCACAATCTCTGAGACGGCAGGACTGGGCATGGAAGCACCAAATGTGCTGGTGCCGCAGTTCGCGGGCAGACAGGCGGATCAATTCACTTATACAAAGTCGGGCAGTCAGTCCGAGTCGGAGGTGGATGCGATCAGCGGCGCAACGATCACGACCAAGGCAGTCGTGAATGCGGTGAACGGCGGAATTGCGGCGGCAGGAGAACTTTTGCAGGGAGGTGGTCAGAATGAGTGAGTGGAAAGCAGACAGACCTGCAGAGCGTTTGTATAACGGACTGATCAAGGAAAATCCCACGTTTGTACTGATGTTAGGTATGTGTCCGACATTGGCGGTCACGACTTCAGCCATCAACGGACTGGGGATGGGACTTACCACCACGGTCGTCCTCATGATGAGTAATCTTTTGATCTCCATGCTGCGAAAGGCGATACCGAACAGAGTGCGTATTCCGGCATTTATTGTGATCATAGCGTCCTTTGTGACGGTGGTTCAGCTGTTGCTGGAGGCGTATCTGCCGGCGTTAAACAGTTCTTTGGGAATGTATATTCCGTTGATCGTGGTGAACTGTATTATTCTGGGAAGAGCGGAGAGCTATGCCTATTCCCATGGAATGATCGCGTCTTTCTTTGACGGGCTGGGCATGGGACTTGGTTTTTCCGTGGCATTGACCTGCATCGGCGCTGTCAGGGAGATTCTGGGGGCAGGTAAACTGTTTGGGTATGGATTTTTGCCGGATTCTTTTGTGCCGATCAGCATTTTCGGTCTGGCTCCGGGAGCGTTCTTTGTGCTGGCAGGACTTTCTGCGCTCCAGAATGCATTGCGGAACCGGAAAGCAGCGCAGAAAAACCGGAAAGATGGCAGCGGAGAAGACGCTGATGATCTGCCGGAAGGGTGCGGGCAGGACTGCACAGCCTGCGGTATGACCGGATGTTCTTCTCACGGCAGATTCTATGATACGGAGGGCTGATAAATGGGCGGTGCAGATATGAATACAATAAAACAGTTATTTGTCATATTGATCGGCTCCTCGCTGGTAAATAATGTGGTGTTGAGTCAATTCCTGGGATTGTGTCCGTTCCTCGGCGTATCCAAAAAGATTAAGACGGCGGCAGGGATGGGAACGGCGGTTATTTTTGTCATTACACTGGCCAGCGGCGTGGCGGGTGTGATCTACAGATTTGTGCTGCAGAAATTCGGATTGGAGTATCTTCAGACGATCGTGTTTATTCTGGTCATTGCCGCATTGGTGCAATTTGTGGAGATGTTTCTGCGGAAATGTATGCATACGCTGTATGAGGCGCTGGGCGTGTATCTGCCTTTGATCACCACGAACTGTGCAGTACTTGGCGTGGCGCTTACAAATGTTCAGAAGGAATACGGGATCCTGACCGGAATGCTGAACGGATTTGCAACGGCTGTCGGATTCACTGTTTCCATCGTGATCCTGGCGGGTCTGCGGGAAAAAATGGAATACAATGATATTCCGAAACCGTTTCGCGGAATGCCGGCCGTTTTGCTGACTGCAGGACTGATGGCGATTGCGTTTTGTGGATTCTCGGGACTTTTATAAATCGGGGGAAGATCGGGTATGAATATAACGGGAATTGTTGCTGCGGCTTTGACAGTCAGTCTTGTGGGAATATTTGTGGGACTGTTTCTGGGAATTGCAGGAATTAAATTTAAAGTGGAGACGGATGAGAGGGAAGAAGCGGTGCTTGGTGTGCTTCCCGGGAATAACTGCGGCGGCTGCGGCTATGCGGGCTGTTCGGGACTTGCGGCGGCAATCGTAAAGGGCGAAGCCCCTGTGAATGCCTGTCCTGTAGGCGGGGAGCCGGTGGGCAGTCTGGTTGCAGAGATCATGGGAGTGGAAGCTGGAAGCAGTGAACGGATGGTGGCGTTTGTGCACTGTCAGGGAGATTGTGAAAAGGCGGGCACAGACTACGAATATACCGGCGTGGAGGATTGCAGGGTGATGGGGTTTGTGCCGGGGGGCGGACCGAAAGCCTGCAACAGCGGCTGTATGGGTTACGGCAGCTGTGTGAAGGAATGTCCGTTTGATGCCATTCATGTGGTGAACGGTGTGGCAGTCGTGGACAGACAGGCTTGCAAGGCCTGCGGAAAATGCGTGGCGGTATGTCCCAAGCATCTGATCTCTCTGATCCCGTACCGGGCCAAAACGGAAGTGGCCTGTAAATCTACGGACAAGGGTCCGGTTACCATGAAGGCCTGTCAGGCAGGGTGCGTGGGATGCGGGATCTGTGCCAAAATATGTCCATCTCAGGCGGTAGCGGTGACTGATTTCCATGCGGAGATCGACCAGGAGAAATGTACCGGATGCGGCGCCTGCGTGGAGAAATGCCCGAAGAAATCCATCATTACAATATAAGGAGGAACCTGGATGCGTTTGCCGGAAGATTATGAAGATCATACGCAAAATCTGACGCCGACCGTGATCTCTGCGATCGTGGCAGTGACTTTGTTTGTGGGAATTGTGTTGGTGACGGTCCTTTTGATGAATAATCAGAAGCAGAATACCGCCGGGCCGAATGCTGCAAATGAGTCGGAAACAGTGGAAAGCAGACAGCAGGCAGCGTCAAAAGAAACAGGATATCCGGACACGGACCAGTTGGTAACGGGAAGTACGCTGTCGCCGGAGGACCTGGATTTCTGGGATAAATATCCTGTAGAGACCAAGGAGAGTACACCGCCCGAGGAATCCAAGCCGAAGGAAGTGGAAACTGTGGAGACCAGCGATCCTGCTACGGATGGGAAACACACGCTGGTCAAAAATCGAAACGGGAAAGAGGAATGGGTGCTGATCAGCCCTTATCTGCCGAAGCATGAGTATGATTTCACAAAGCTGGTCTGCCAGTCGGATCTGATGCAGTATTATGTGGATGGGAAAAGAGTGTCCTATGTCGGTGCGGATATTTCGAAATATCAGGATTACATCGATTTTGTAAGGCTGAAAAAAGCGGGAATTCAGTTCGTCATGATCCGTGTGGGTGCCAGAGGTTACGGCACGGGACAGATTGTGATGGATGATGCTTTTTCGGACAATATCAAGCGGGCCACGGATGCGGGGCTTCAGGTGGGCGTTTATTTCAGTTCCCAGGCGATCACCGTAGAAGAAGCGCAGGAGGAGGCTCAGCTTGTGCTGGAGGCGATTGGGGACTATAAGCTCACTTATCCGATTGCAATCGATATGGGATTTGTGGAGAATGATACGGCCCGCATTGAAGCGCTGAAAAAAGCGGAGAAAACGGAAATCGTCAAGACCTTCCTGGATCTTGTCAAAGAGAACGGTTATATCGGGATGATCTATGGAGACAAGGAATGGCTGGTCAAGGAGCTGGACATGTCGAAGCTCACGGGATATGATGTCTGGCTGTCCCAGATACAGGACGTACCGGATTATCCGTATCGTTTTACCATGTGGCAATACACCAGGTCCGCCAATGTGGACGGGATCGCGGGATATGCCAATCTGAATATCAGTTTCATTGATTATGCGGAAAAGTAGTATTGAAGAATGCGGTCGGAGATCTTGATGCCGGTATAGAGATCGGCATAGCGGCTGGGCGACATCCCTTCAATGTAATTTGGCACAAAATTTTTAGGGCATCCGTTTTTTTTCAGGATGTCGATCGCTTTGTTGTAAGCGATGGCGGCCTCCTCCTCGGTGGAGTACCGGCCGATGAGGATATTCCCCCGAATATGGATGCGGGCAGTAAAAATAAGCTGCCCGTTTTTTGTGGCCTTTTGGACGCCGTGATACAGATTGAGGATCTCCAGGTTCTCCCGGCGAAAATCCGAGGAATCGCCGTTTAGAAAGCGGAAATCTCTGCCTTCCACCGCATAATTTTTAATCCCGTAGCGGGTGGCCAGATTGACCTGCATACCGTAATCGGCAACAAAATAGTGGTTGCCGCGACACATGATCTTGTGGGAGGAATAATAAAACAGATCATCCAGATCGAACTTCAGAATTCTGGACGGTGACAGATAGTAATAAAACTGCTTTTGACCGACATAGATCGGCGTGCCAAAGTAGATGCCGTTGTCTCTGAAATTGATGAGACAGACCCATTTGTCAAAAGCGAGCGGCGAGTGGTCCGCATATTCCAACAGGGTGATCCGGGTATCGCCGAGCAGCCAAAGCCCTTCCAGATAGGCGAGATGGGCATCATGGTCGGTAGGAAAACTTCCGAGACTGATATGTTTCCGTTTGTATGTCAGAGAGGCGCGAAAATAAACGCTTCCGTCTTTTCGGACGGAAGGGCAGACGCCCGGAAGCGGGTGACCGACGGAATCGGAAACAGGATTCTTTTTCTTTGTATCAGGTATCATTTTTTTGCGCATTTTTCCCATCCACAGATTCAAAAAGGCTTTGCTTTGTTTCCCATTGTACCATAACTTCCCCAGGAACAGCAATCATAAAAAAAAGACAAGCCGCATACATATGATTATCGGAGGACAAACATATGTATAAAAAAGCAATCAGCGGTTTGATCTTAATGAGTCTTCTTTTTCTATTCGGAACAATCTGCGTGGATGGGGCAGCGCTGGAAAAACAGTTGGCGGTCAAAGCCCTGGATCTGAAGTTGGAAAAAGAGGGAATGAACCTTGATACAGAGCAGGAGTCCACAGAAGGAGCAGTGACGGTTGCCCATGCCATAGGGATCATTGATACAGCTGTCTCCGATCAGCGGGTCATGGAACTGCAGCGTGTGGAGCGTCCCGGAAATACTACAGTGGGAAGCGAGGAAGATTATGATCTCCTGCTGCGCATTGTGGAAGCGGAAGCCGGCAATCAGGATGCAGAGGGGAGATTGTTGGTGGCAAATGTGGTGATGAATCGTGTGGCCAGCGAAAAATTTCCGGACAATGTCAGGGATGTGATCCTGCAGGGAGAGAACGGTACTTACCAGTTTTCCCCGGTGGCGAACGGAAGGATCTGGAGGGTGAAGATCAGTGAGGAGACAAAGAGAGCGGTGGAGCGTGCGATGCAGGGCGAGGATATTTCGGAGGGCGCTCTGTATTTTGCCGCAAGGCAATATGCGGATCAAAGCAGTATGAAATGGTTTGACAATCATCTGACGTATCTGTTCGAATGGGGAGACCACGAGTTTTTTAAATAAAGCGGTTGACAGTACCCAGTCGGGAAAAATATAATATTTTGTAGATGCGACGGGGAAAATGAATAAGTAGCACAGGAGGATGAAATATGACGATTACGGAAAAAATCAGATATGCGGGCGTGGCGGACAGGGATCTGGATCTTTTTGAGAGCCAGTATCCGTTGCCGAATGGCATGCTTTATAATTCCTATGTGATCCTGGACGAAAAGATCGCAATCTTAGATACGGTGGACAGGCGTGCCGTATCCCAGTGGTTGGAGCAGATCAGAGAGATCCTGGGAGACAGAAAACCGGATTATCTGGTGCTGCATCATCTGGAGCCGGATCATTCCGCCGGTATTCTGGAACTGCACAGGCTGTATCCCGAGATGCGGCTGGTCGGGAATGCTTTGACCTTCCGGATGCTGCCTCAGTTTTTTGCGGAGGATCTGTCCGCGTTGTATGAGACGGTGGCAGAGGGCGGAAAGCTTTCCCTGGGGACGCACACGCTGACTTTTTATATGGCGCCTATGGTACATTGGCCGGAGGTTATGGTGAGTTATGAGCAGGCGGACAAAGTGCTGTTTGCCGCAGATGCTTTCGGAAAATTCGGCGTGGAGACGGATACGGATGACTGGGCTTGTGAAGCGCGCAGGTATTATTTTAATATCGTGGGGAAATACGGTACCCAGGTGCAGATGCTGCTAAAGAAACTTTCCGGTCTGGAGATCCGGATGATCTGCTCCCTGCACGGACCGGTTTTAAAGGATAATCTGGGATATTACATCGGATTGTATAATACCTGGAGCAAATATGAGCCGGAGGATCGGGGCGTACTCATTGCCTGTGCCTCCATTCACGGAAATACCATGAAGGCGGCGGAATTTCTGAAGAGCGAGCTGGAGGCACTGGGCGTGGAGAATGTAGTGCTCACCGATGTGCCCAGAGCGGATGTGGCGGAAGTGGTGGAAGACGCATTTCGTTACGATCGGATGGTGTTGATGTCTTCCTCCTATGATGCCGGATTATTCCCGCCCATGGAGGCGTTTCTGCATCATCTGGCGGCGAAAAAATATTGCAATCGCAAAGTGGCATTGGTACAGAACGGCACCTGGGCTCCCTCGGCGGCAAAGACCATGCTAAAGATTCTGGAGCCATTGGAGAACCTCAGCTATGTAGGGGAACCCATCACCATTAAGACGACGATGTCCGAGGCCAACAAACTGGAGCTGAAATCGCTGGCGGAAATGCTGCGGTAATTGGGATTGCACGCGGATTTAAATTGTGATATGATAGGCGTTGATCTGAGAAAAAAGCGGGAAATGACAAGGAGAGAAAAATGGAAGTATTCTATAACAGTACCAGAAGCAGGGAGAATAACGGGAAGCTTTCCGGCGTAACGGCATCCCAGGCAATTTTGAAGGGACTTTCCGATGACGGCGGATTGTTTGTGCCGGATCATATTCCTGTGTTGGACAAGAGTCTGAGAGAGCTTTCCAAGATGGAATATAAGCAGGTAGCCTATGAGGTGATGAAGCTTTATCTGACGGATTTCACGGAGGAGGAGCTGAAGACCTGTATTGAGAGAGCATATGATGAGAAATTTGATACGGATGTGATCGCGCCGTTAGTGGAAGCGGAAGGGGCATATTATCTTGAACTGTTCCATGGGGCAACCATCGCGTTCAAGGATATGGCACTGTCCATTCTGCCGCATCTGATGATCACTTCCGCCAAAAAGAATCAGATTAAAAATGAGATCGTGATCCTTACGGCAACATCCGGAGACACCGGAAAAGCTGCACTGGCAGGATTTGCAGGGGTGGAAGGCACAAGGATCATTGTGTTTTACCCGAAGAACGGCGTGAGCCCGATCCAGGAGAAGCAGATGGTGACACAGAAGGGTGCCAATACACTGGTGGTTGGCATTCATGGAAATTTTGACGATGCACAGACCGGCGTGAAGAAGATTTTTTCCGATAAGGAGCTGGCAAAAGAGATGGACGCGAAGGGCTTCCAGTTCTCCTCGGCGAACTCCATTAATATCGGGCGGCTGGTACCGCAGATCTGCTATTATGTGTATGCGTATGCAAAGCTGTTGGCAGAGGGGAAGATTGCAGAGGGAGATCAGATCAATGTGGTGGTTCCCACCGGAAATTTCGGTAATATTCTGGCTGCATTCTATGCGAAGAATATGGGACTGCCCATCGCAAAACTGATCTGCGCATCCAATGACAATAAGGTGCTGTATGATTTCTTCCGCACCGGAACCTACGACAGAAATCGTGAGTTTATGCTGACGTCCTCCCCGTCCATGGATATTCTGATCT
>DFDT01000137.1 GCA_002368865.1 Lachnospiraceae bacterium UBA3821
ATCTTGTCCTTCAGATCCAGGATCAGCCGTTCCGCCGTCTTTGCACCGATACCGGGGGCTTTACTGATTGCCTTGGCGTCTCCCGTCATGATCGCATAACGCAGCGAATCCACATCCATCACCGACAGGATTGCCAGCGCACCCTTGGGCCCGATCCCGTTCACTGTGATACATTTTTTAAACAGCTCCAACGCGCTCCTGCTCAGGAACCCATACAACCACTGTGCATCCTCCCGCACGCTGAGATAGGTATATAACTTCGCCGGCTCACCGATACCCGGTAGCTTCGACGCTGTGTCCGCGGAGATCCGCACATTGTAGCCGATCCCGCCTACGTCGATCACCACATTATCCTCCGAAATATCCTCTATAATACCGTTCACATATGCTATCATAACATTTTTATCTCCCTGTTATTTCCAAAATATTTCCGTCCGGATCCGTTATGTCAAAATACCAATATGGCATATAAACATTGACAAACATCAATTCCGAAACTTCGCCTATGTTCAAATCTTTCAATCTCTGGTACTCTTTTTTCAGATCGTCAACCTCAAAATTAAATACAACAATATTGTTCTGAAGATTGACTTTTGTTTGATTAAAACTATCAATATAGGCTTGATTAAAAGTTTTTCCACCGTCCTTTTCTAAGATTTTTTCATTATTTAAAATTTCTTCATCGTAACGGTAATTATAAAGTGCAATATGATTACTAAATTGAACCCACCTGTTACCATTGGCGTACAGCGGTTCTTCCTGCAATAATCGCCTATAAAAATCAACTGATTTTTCTATATCGTTTGTAATGATATACACTGTACTAAGTTTCATTATAATACCTTCTCGGAAATACTCTCACCAAAATATTTATGTAGCTCCTTATGCCAATTGCCCTAATATTGTACCAATGCTGTCATGCAGCACCAGATCCGCTTTTCCGTCCATTTTGGTCTTATCCCTGTTGACGATCACCATACGACCGCCATGTTTGTGGTTCAGGAACATCTGTGCCAAGCCCGCCGCAGAACCCACCTCCAGCGAAGTTCCTCCGACGATCAGACAGTCCGCATTTGCAATCAGACGAATCGAATTGTCGTATGGTACACTGGGCAAAAATTCTCCATAGAGCGTGACATCCGGCCGCACCATCGCTCCGCAGACGGGACAACGGGGAACCTCATCCTTACTGTCAAAGATGAAATTCGCATCATACTTTGCCTTGCACGACACACAATAGCTGCGCATGGCGCTGCCATGGATCTCCTGCACCTTTTTGCTCCCGGCCTTTTGATGCAGCCCGTCAATATTCTGCGTAATGACGCCATCCAGCCGTCCGGCTTGCTCCATCTTCGCAATCGCCAGATGTGCCGCATTCGCCTGCACATTTCTCGCATCCAGATTCTCACGAAAATAGGCAAAAAACAGCTCCGGTTTCTTTTCCAGACAACCTATACTGAGCAGATATTCCGGCTTGTATTTCGCATATTTTCGATCCCGCTTCCGATACAGCCCATCTTTACCGCGAAAATCCGGTATCCCGCTCTCTGTGGATACACCGGCTCCACCGAGGAATACGATATGCTCTGATGTGTCGACAATATCCTGCAATGCTTCTATTTTCAAGTTTTCGGCTTGTGTTGTTTCCTGCTTACGCATATGTGCCCTTTTTCTTTACCCTATGCAATTCATCACAACCGTGATCATCATTTCCATCTCTTCCGGTCGTGACTCAGCTATCATGATCGTCAATGCCACCAGTGTGTGATCCTCAATCCGTTTGTTGCCTTCTTCAAATAAAGCTCCATTTTTATCGAGAAAATAAAGAAACATGGCAGCGGCAATTCTCTTATTTCCATCAAAAAAACTATGGTTCTTCGTAACAAAATATAACAGATGCGCGGCTTTCTCCTCCAGCGTCGGGTATAACTCCTGCCCGCCAAACGACTGGTAAATGTTTCCGATACTTCCCTTAAAGGAATCATCTTTCTCTTTACCAAACAAGTCCGACTCATCTCCAAACCGCATCTCGGAAATTACTTTCCTACATTCTTCATACGTAAGTGTATAATCTGCAGTATTACCCTTAGGACGTTTCATCGTTTGATGGTCATAAGAGTCCAAAAGCTCCAGCGCCTCGCTGTATTTCTCAACAACCGTCAACACTTGTTTACTGTCCAAAGAATTCTCTGTACGTTTTAAAATCCGTATCACCTCACCTAATTGCTGGATACGGTTATTGTTTACAGCATATCCTTTTAGTATGTACTGCTTTAACACAGAGTTTGCCCATCTCCTAAATTCAATGCCTCTATGCGATTTCACGCGATAACCAACCGACAAGATCATATCTAAATTGTAATATTCAATCTGTCTCTCAACATTTCGCTCTCCTTCTTTTTGAACTGTCGCAATTTTTGCGACAGTTGCCAGATCAACTTCCTCTTTCAATGCATTATTTATGTGCTTACCTATCGTCTTGACATCTCTCTCAAATAATTCCGCCATTTGATTTCTTGTAAGCCACACATTTTCCTCTTCTATCGTAACGGTAAGCGATATTTTTTTATCTTCTGTTTCAAAAATTACGATTTCATTCTCCATAGATCTCCCTCTTATCCATAGTTGTCAGTTCTAATCCATATAATTATCATACCACAATCGAACATATGTTTCAACTATTATTTTACACCGTCTGCCTCTTCAACAGTCTCCGGTACACCACCGCAAAACAGATCACATGCACGAACAGAGTCAAAAACCAGCTGATCGGATAAGAAATATACAGGCACCACAAACTATGTACGCTGCGGAAGATCGTATAGATCCACACGATTCGGAACAGGCAGGCGCCGGTCAGGGACACTAACATCGGCATGATGGAATACCCCATGCCTCTTAGCACGCCCACCATCACATCCATCATACCGCACAGACAGTAAGTGGTGCAGATCACACTGAGACGCAGCACGCCGAACCGGATCACTTCCGCATCGGAGGAATAAATCTGCAGCAGCACGCCAGAACCCAGATACGCCAGATTGCCGAATACCAGTCCCACAAAAGCCACCATCACCTGACAGAGTAACAGGACCTTTCCGATATTTTTGTATTGCTTCGCTCCGTAATTCTGCCCGGTAAAGCTGATGATCGTCTGGGAAAAGGCGTTCATGGAAATATAGATAAAGCCCTCAATATTGGATGCCGCCGTATTTCCCGCCATGGCAATACTGCCGAAGGAGTTCACGGAAGACTGGATCAGCACGTTGGAGATGGAAAACAGGGAGCTCTGCAATCCCGCCGGCAGACCGATCTGCATCATTTTGAGCAGCTTGTCCTTTTTGATGCACAATTCCTTGAGATCCAGCTTATAATCCGCGTCCGACAACACCAGACAACGGATCACCAGAACCGCGGAAATTGCCTGGGAGATCACCGTTGCCAGCGCTACGCCCGCTACAGACATGGAAAAGACGATCACAAAAAGCAGATTCAGCGCCACGTTGATGATTCCTGCCCCCAGCAGGTAATAAAGCGGTCTTTTGGTGTCTCCGATGGCGCGCAGGATTGCCGCCCCAAAATTATACGCCATGGTGAAAGGCATGCCGATAAAATAAATCCGCATATAGAGAATGGATTTATCGATCACATCTTCCGGCGTCCCCATCGCCCGCAGTGCCGGTCCCGCCACCAAGATTCCGGCAAACACCAGGATCACGCCGCTGATCAGTGCTGTCATGATGCTGGTATGTACCATCTCCGAAAGCTCTTGCTTCTGCCCCGCGCCGTAAAACCGCGCCACCAGCACGTTAGCACCGATGGATAAGCCGATAAAGAAATTCACCAACAGATTGATCAGCGAGCTGGTAGAACCCACCGCTGCCAGCGCCTGATTTCCTGCAAAACGCCCTACGACCACGATATCCGCTGCATTGAACAAAAGCTGCAATACGCTGGACAGCATTAGTGGGATATAAAAGATCAGAATCTTTCCCAGAAATGGACCGCTGCACATGTCCATCTCATATTTGGCAGCACTCTTCGTCATTTTGATACGCCTCTTTTCTAAAGTGCATACTACTGCACCAATGTTTCATCTGCATAGCTGCAGATTCTATCAGCCTCATTCTCAGATAATAACCGACAATTTTCCACTTCTGACTTGAGTCTGCAGTCTTCCCCGTATTTGGGTTGAAATTCCTGCAGATATCTTTCAAGAAGCTCTTTTCCATATCTTTTCGTTATATTCTGTACAAATTTTTCTTTGCGTTCTTTCTTGTCACGTTTAAAATCGATATACCATTTAGTAGTCACATAAAAAGTCAGAAAAAGCTCGCCGGTCTCTCTCCCATACTCTTCCATGATCGTATTTAAGATCAGTCCGATGTGCTTATGTCCGTCATATCGAAAACCTGTAAATTCGTAAACAGACAGAAAATACCGATATGCCAGCACGCACTGCGTGAGCGCATCTTTCTCCACGGAAAAAAGCGGTAAAAATTTTTCACGATAGACCAGATCGATCTGTGCATTTATCGGGGTAACGCACCGATGTTTCTCCGACGTTAATTCTTCCTGTTTCCGCTGTCCCTGATAATAGGAATAGGTTGTGCCGTCACGGAAAATCCAGGCCACACCATCCTCAAAGCCCCAAAGCGCAAACATATATTTATTGGGGTCGCTCACATAATTCGCCAGGGAATCCGAAACTCTCTTCTCATTCTTAAACCTAGAGGTTTCATACAGATAGGTCGCAAGGCTGTTTTCAATCATTCCTTTATAAAAATCAATTGCAATGTCCGGGTGTTCATAGGTTCGGAACTCCTCATAGGACATTTCCATGTCCTCCGCCATGATCGCCCGCAGTAATTCCTCATGCGTGGTATAACCCTGCCTGAACAAGCGCTCCACACGGTTATATTCCTGCTCGCTCAACTCCCTGTATTCAAATTTAAATTTCTTGCTCTCCCAATAACTCTCCGCCAGCCCGTAATCATCCGTGATCCGGATTGTGTTAAAATTGCTCTTCGCCTTATAAAGCAGATCCAAGAGCGTCATCATGAGAGTACGGTCTTCCTCGTTTGTCGTTTCATCTAACGGCAAAAACAGCTTACAGCACCCGCTGAAAGCGCCTTTTTCATCAAACTCCAGCGTAAAGGTTTCGTTCTCCCCATCCCCAAACCAGATGCTGATGCATTCGTTTTCCGGAGCAAATTCGCATGTCCAATCCTTAGTCGGACCCTTTTTCTTGATGCCAGCTTTCAGCTTTTCATAAATTTTTTCCGAAGAAACGGTGCGCTTTTTCTTGCCGCTGTAAAAAACGGTATCGGACATATATTCCATGGCTGATCTCTCCTAATTTAAAAAATCCATCAAAATCCATCTGTAAAAAATTCCACCTGTGCGGTCGCAATCACCAGGACCACGCAGGTGGAATAAAAGTTTCCCTTATTTACCGCTGTTGATGTAGTTCACAAGTCCCTCCGCAGCGATGATCTTCTGCATAAACTCCGGAAATGCCTGTCCTTTGAACGTTGTTCCCTTGGTCACATTGGTGATGATGCCGGTGTCAAAATTCACTTCCACTTCATCGCCTGCCTCGATTCCCTTGGACGCCTCCGGGCACTCAATGATGGGAAGTCCGATATTGATGGCATTGCGGTAAAAAATTCTGGCAAAGGTCTCCGCGATCACGCAGCTGACACCCGCCGCTTTGATGGCGATGGGGGCATGCTCTCTGGAGGAGCCGCAGCCAAAGTTCTTGTCCGCCACAATGATATCGCCTTTTTTCACTTTTTTGATGAAATCTTTGTCAATATCCTCCATGCAGTGCGTCGCCAGCTCTGCCGGATCGGAGGAATTTAAATATCTTGCCGGAATGATCACATCCGTATCTACATTGTCACCGTATTTGAATACAATTCCTTTTG
>DFDT01000026.1 GCA_002368865.1 Lachnospiraceae bacterium UBA3821
GAGAGGCGTGGAATGACCTTACGATCTGCATAATACGGCGGATAAATCCCAGCGAGAAAAAGATGGACGGAATATCGCCGTAGATAAAACTTGCATAGAGCGGAAGCGAAAGCGTAAGAGCGGCAAACAGCACGGCGGCAATCCGGGGGGCAATCATTTCTGTCATGCATTTTGCCAAGGTATAAACTCTCCATAGGATCCCGGCGATAAAAAAACAATTGATGATCTGTACCAAATAATAGGATGTGGAGCCGGTAATGCGAAAGAGTGTCTGTAAATAAAGAACATATCCCAGCTGATGGGGATACAGGTCGAGATACCCGCCGGGAGAAAGCTGTATGTAATTTCCCTCGTTAAAGTACATGGCCGCTCCGTATAATTGCGCCTGGTCTCCGTAGGGATGACGCACTCCTCCGTAAACCACTGCCAAAGCGGCAAAGCCGGCAATGAGAGCCATTGCCAGAGGAAAGACAAAATGATATTTTGAGAACTTTAAGACCGTTTTTCTTCTGTGAATCCGGTCTGACATAAGGAAAAACAAAAACACGGAAGTTACCGCCAGAATATGCCACAGCGGATTGTCGTGAATCTTATATAACGGAATGATATCATCAGGTGTTTTTCCGTAGACATAACCGGTCTGGGTCTCCCCAAAAGACAAAACGGCGAAAAAAAGAAATAGGATTCCGGAAAGGAAAAAAATTATTTTATATAATAGATTAAAAATTTTTTTGGCCATATCGTATACCTGTTTTCATAAAAACTTATATCGGGTGCTTTATTATATATGAGATGTATCTTTATTGTCAAGGAATATAAAAAATCAAGCAAATTCTACAAAATATATGGGTGATCCTGTCATAATTATTCGACGGAATACCGTTCATATTATACCACAAACACGATATAATAAAGCTACCTATTCGAAAAGTAAATGGAAAGAAAGAAGGGAGAGCTTATGTTTCAAATTTTATGGGAGGAACCTATCATCACCGTGGCAATCCTGGTTTTTTGGGGGATCAGCCTTTTTGTCCGGATCCTGCTGGGGAGTCTGTACCGAAGCATGATCAAGCAGTCAGATAATATGGCGACGACAAACAATCGCCTGCTGAAGCAGTGTAAGCTGAAATTTGCCAACTGCTATCAGTTAAACAGCGGGGTATCCAATATTCCCGTGTTCGTGGACAAGTTCCTGAACAGGCTGACATTGGGACCGTTTTCCTTTGAAACATTATATCACCTTTCTGGGCAAAGTATGCTTCTTTCGGTGATCTTTTCCGGTGTTGGCGTTGTCAGAGCCATCCTGCGCGGTCGGACGCTGGGGGAGATCCTTCCGTTTTACATTGTAAGTTTCCTGGGGCTGTATCTCTATTTTTCTGTGTCCTCCCTGGTGGATTTAAAAGGCAAAAAGCGTATTCTGAAGGTGAATCTGGTGGATTATCTGGAAAATCATCTCTCTGCCAGGATCGGAGTGACAGAGCAGGACATGAAAATGCTGTACGGCAGGAAGCGGTCGCTGGAGCTTTTACCCATCGGAACGCGCAGCACCGTGGTGGTGGAAAATGCAACGGGGAAAACGGTAGAGAACGCGGCGGAGAAAGCCGCGGCAGAAAAACCTGTGGCCGGGAAAATCACAGCGGAAGCCTTTGGTGAGGGTTCGGATGAATCGGCGCAGCCGGTTTCTGCGCAGTCCGTCGATCAGGCAAGCCCTTTTTACATATCCGAAGAAGAATTGGAAGCTTTGATCAAAGAATTCTGCTAACGGCTTGAATTTGAGGTGTATTTTTGCTAAACTGATAGACAGGATGTGGAATTTTATTCCAATTCAATTCCACACGCATGGAAATACATAAAGAACAAATCAAGAAAGGGTGCAAAACTATGGGCAAGCAGGTTACATTTGACTATTCCAAGACAGGTTCTTTTATCTCGCAGGAGGAGATCGGCTACATGAAGAAGCTGACCCTGGACGCGAAAGAGGTGCTGGTTTCCAAGAACGGCGCGGGAAATGATTTCTTAGGCTGGATCGATCTCCCGGTGGATTATGACAAGGAGGAGTTCGCGCGCATCAAAGAGGCGGCAAAGAAGATCCAGGCGGATTCCGAGGTTTTGTTGGTGATTGGCATCGGCGGTTCCTATCTGGGCGCGAGAGCGGCAATCGAGTTCTTGAGCCACAGCTTTTACAATGTGGTAGACAAGAGTGTGCGCAAGGCACCGGAAATCTACTTCTGCGGTAATTCCATCAGTTCCACCTATCTGAAGCATCTGATGGATGTGGTGGGCGACAGAGATTTCTCCATCAACATGATCTCCAAGTCCGGCACCACCACGGAGCCCGCCATTGCGTTCCGCGTATTCAAGGAGAAGCTGGAGAAGAAATACGGCAAAGAGGGCGCTGCCAAGAGAATTTACGCTACCACCGACAAGGCGAGAGGCAGCTTGAAGAATCTGGCCAACGAGGAAGGCTATGAGACCTTTGTGGTTCCCGATGATGTGGGAGGCCGTTTTTCCGTTCTGACCGCAGTGGGTCTGCTTCCCATCGCAGTCAGCGGCGCGGACATTGATAAGCTGATGGAAGGTGCGGCAAGCGGCAGAAAGCGTGCGCTGGAGAATGATTTTGAGAATAACGACGCATTGCAGTATGCAGCACTGAGAAATATCCTGCTCCGCAAGGGCAAGAGCGTGGAAATCCTGGCAAACTATGAGCCCGCTCTGCACTATGTAAGTGAGTGGTGGAAACAGCTCTACGGCGAGAGCGAGGGCAAGGATCAGAAGGGCATCTTCCCTGCAAGCGTAGATCTGACCACAGACCTGCACTCCATGGGACAGTTCATCCAGGACGGCGCCCGCATTATGTTTGAGACGGTTCTGAACGTGGAGACCTCCCGTGAGGAGATCATCATCGGTGAGGAGCCTGTGGATCTGGACGGTTTGAATTATCTGGCCGGTAAGACCGTTGATTTTGTCAATAAGAGCGCCATGAACGGCACGATCCTGGCACATACCGACGGACAGGTTCCCAATTTTATGGTGAACATCCCTGAGGTTAACGAGTTCTATCTGGGCGAGCTGTTCTACTTCTTCGAGTTTGCCTGCGGTGTCAGCGGCTATCTGTTCGGCGTGAACCCGTTCAACCAGCCCGGCGTGGAAAGCTACAAGAAGAACATGTTCGCTCTGCTCGGCAAGCCCGGCTACGAGGCACAGAGAGAAGAACTGCTGAAGAGACTGTAAGATATAGCTTGAAAAAATGATTAAATGATTGTGTGGGCTGTATGCTTCGCGGCAGGTGACTGCTGATGGAATATACGGTCCGCACAATTTGATTTCTGAGGAGAAAAGCACGAGATGAAGATTGTGGTACTGGAGCGAAACAGCGTAGGACCGGATATTCCTGTGGAATGCTTTGAAGAATTGGGTGAGGTCACCTATTATAAAAACACCACCACTGTGGAGGAAGTGAAAGAGCGGGTCAAGGATGCTGACATTATTGTCGTAAATAAGTCGCCCATGCGGGAGGAGAGTCTTGTGGAGGCAGAGAATGTGAAGCTGATCTGCGAGTTTGCCACCGGGTACGACAATTGTGATCTGGCATACTGTAAATCCCGGGGAATCGTAGTCTGCAATGTGGTGAACTATTCCACGGACATGGTGGCGCAGCATACCTTTACGCTGGCCTTGGCCCTGAGCCAGAAGCTCGCCTATTATGACAACTATGTCAAGTCTGGGGCATACAGCGCCCAGGACCGCTTCTCCAATTTTGACCGCTCCTTTTATGAGCTGGCAGGTAAGACCTGGGGCATTGTAGGCATGGGGCATATCGGCAGCAAGGTGGCGCAGATCGCCACGGCTTTCGGATGTCGGGTGATTTTTCACTCCGTGACGGGTAAGAGTACCTGCACGGATTATGAGCGGGTGGACAAGGAAACGCTGCTGGCGCAGAGCGACTATCTTTCCCTGCACTGTCCCCTGAGTGATCTGACCAGGGATTTTATTGACAGGGATGCCCTGAAGAAAATGAAGAACAGCGCCATTCTCATCAATGTGGCCAGAGGTCCGGTGGTAAACAATTTCGATCTTTATGACGCGCTTGTAGCGGAGGAGATTGCGGCAGCAGGACTGGATGTGCTGGAAAAGGAGCCTTTGGAGCTCACCAATCCTTTGAGCCGGTTCAAGGACAGCAACCGTCTGATCATCACACCGCATCTGGCCTGGGGCAGTGTGGAAGCCCGGACTCGCTGTGTGCAGGGTGTCTATGACAATATCAGGGCGTATCTTGCGGGTGCGCCAATCCATGTGGTCAACCCGTGAAAAACCTTGACAAGTTACAGGATTCATAGTAAGATTGCAAAATGCAGATAATACGCAGTTTAGGAGTCTTGAAGAAATGAGTGAAAATACAGAGAATGAAGTGAGCTACAAAAAGAATTTGGCCGAGAAATTCTGTGATTTTTTGGAGCGCTGGCCGGCAATTCATAAAATATACTGCAAATATGAGGAAATTCTGGTGTATCTGGTAGTCGGAGTGCTGACAACCATTTTTTCTTGGGCAGCCTGCTTTGTGGCGGAGCGGTTTTTCCTGGATGCCTCAAACGATTTTCAGAATATGGTCATCAATACGATCGGTTGGGTGGCAGGTGTGTGCTTTGCCTATCCGTTAAATCGAAGCTGGGTCTTCCGGAGTCATAATCCGCAGATCTTGAAAGAGTTTTCCGGATTCGCGGCGTCCCGTTTGTCTACCTGGATCCTGGATCTGGTGATCATGTGGGTGACGGTGAATGCGCTCCACATGAATTACTGGATCGCGAAGATCTTTATTTCATCGGTGATCGTCACGATCCTGAATTATGTGTTCAGTAAAATACTGATCTTTTCCAAAAAGAGCAAGGGTTAGATTCCCGCCACCATTTCCTCTACCAGTTTCGCGCAGTTCTCCGCGGCAGCTTTCTCAAACATTGGATAGTCCATTTCGGCGCTGCCGTCTGCCTTATCGGAGATGGCGCGCACGATCACAAAAGGGATCCCATTCAGATAAGCGCCATGTGCGATAGAGGCGCCCTCCATTTCCGCACAGTCTCCATAAAAGGTATTGATTAGCCTTTCCTTGACAGCACTGTCAGAAATAAACTGATCCCCACTGACTACTCTGCCGTAAATCGCATGGGTATCGGTGCAGACCTTTTCGCAGGCGTTTTTCGCCAGCTCCATCAACCGCTTGTCCGCTGGGAATTCCAGGCACCCCAGTTGAGGAACCTCGCCGGGCTTATAGCCAAATATTGTGACATCCATGTCATGATGGATGGCATCCTTGGAGATTAAGATGTCTCCGATGTCTAATTTTGCATTTAAGGAACCGGCGACACCGGTATTGATCACATGGGTTACCTCAAATACATCTGCCAGGATTTGTACGCACAATGCCGCATTCACTTTTCCGATGCCGCAGCGTACGACCACAACGGATGCGCCGTTCAGGATGCCTTCGTGAAACTCCATTCCGGCTTTTTTTGTGATCTTGTCATCTGTCAGTTTGGATTTCAAGGTTTCCACTTCCAGCTCCATGGCGCCGATGATTCCTATTTTTTTCATTTTTTTCCCTCGTTTCTTTGTTTCTTTAGGCGTTGACCTGCAACATATATTGCGGTGAAGAGTTTAAATCACATATTTGGAAAGATTTTCCAGCCCAGCCTTCTCATTCTGTGCAATCTTGTCCAGAATTCCGCTATAATTCCCTTGTTTTAATTGCTCCTTCATGGCAAGAAGCCGGTCAATATCTTTTTGGAAAAATTGAAAGTACTCCTCCTTTTTCACAAGCCAGTCTGCTTTTGCGGATTCCGTGGTCGCTTCTGAGATCACAAGATCATACCATTTTAGGTTTTCTTCTGCGGTATCGCGTTGTGCGGCAATCTGTTTTTCCAAATAAAAGGCGGCCTTATCACATGTATCCATTGTCATACTCAAATAAAAAAGCGTACCGTACCACATGTGTTCGGAGATAGCGGAAAGAGGTGCAAAAAGAGGATCGGTTTCCTTTTCGATTTCTTTTGCGATTCTGTCTTTATCCGCGATCGCGAGAAGTGCCTCATAGGATGAGCATCTTTCCAAAACAGGAAGAACCAGTTCCACTATGATCTGCGCAACCTGATCCGCGGACTCCTTAGTGTAGTTCCACCAGGTATCTCCTTTTCCCATCAGCACTCCAATCCGGATGTCAAGATTAAGATATTTATAATTTGTGATTTCTTCCGCGCATAGTGGATGAATTCCGATATTTACCGTAAAGCTGTCGCCGCCGGAGAAACCCTGAAAATTAATTATCTGACATATTTGTCGGTTTGTGACACGGACATACCACTGTCCTTCTGTCTTAAAGCCCGCAGTCTTCATGTGGGGCTTTAAATTTTCCTTGATCTGCTTCAAAGTCGTTTTATCCATGGCTATGTCCTCATGCTGATCTCATTCCGGGTAATTTAGCTGCTCCCACTTGATGTCGTATAGCACTTCATCCAGATATTTCCGGGCAAGGTATTTTGCCATATTTAAATTCATATCCAAATAGTTGCCGCAGTCATGGGGGGATGCGCCGGGAACCTCGCCTTCGTAATCACGAATAAATTCATACATCTCGATCATCAGGGGCACGATATCCGCCGAGGTGTGGTCTCCTGCTAAAAGTAAATAAAATCCGGTACGGCATCCCATGGGTCCGAAATAAAGGGTCTTATTTTTATAAACAGGATGATTTCGCAGAAAAGTTGCTCCCAGATGCTCAATCGTATGGATCTCTGCGGTATTCATGACAGGCTCGTCATTTGGGCTGGTCATGCGCAGGTCAAAAGTGGTGATCATCTCGCTTCCAATCGTGTCCCTGCGGGATACATAGACACCGGGCTGCAGCCGGATATGGTCAACTGTAAAGCTTGCAATTTTCTCCATGGAATTTCCTTACCTCCTCATAAATTTCTTCGAAAATATCAAAGGTTCTTTGTATCAGTATAGCATAAACTTTGTTACAATGAAATATTTATATTTTTTTTAGGATTATTCCGGTGGCATTATGTTATAATCTTTCAAAGGAGATAAGGCGCATGAAATTCAGGACCCGTTTACAAGTTACCTTTTTCAGTATCATACTTTTGCCGCTGATCCTCACGGTGCTGGCATTTCTGGTCATTGTATTTTATCTGACAAATGCCAATCAGGGCGAGGGTTCTTCCATGGGGAAGCCGGTGATTGCGGAAAATATAGAGGAATTTCTGGGCACCACGGACAGAGCCTATTATATATTGCTGGAGCAGGCCAAGACCAACCCCAAGCGCCTGGAGGACAAGGCTTATCTGGAACGCCTGAACAATGAGATATCCCGTAAATCCACGTATCTGATCGTGCGGAAGGACAGCTATATTTACTATGCCGGCAACATGGATGCGGCGAAAAGTATTTTTTTTCAGCTGCCTGCCTACGGAGAAGCAGAGCTGGCGGAAGGTGCGGGGTATTACTTTAATGATCTGGAAAAATATGTGAAGCAGATCGATTTTCGATTTTCAGACGGCAGTAAGGGAAGTGTATTCATTGTCACAAGGATTTATGCGTTGATGTCCAGACACCTGCTGATCTATATGTTTGTAGCGATCATCATCGTGCTGCTCTTTACCAGTCTCATGCTGACGCAATGGATACAAAAAAGTGTGTTTCAGCCGGTGGCTGACCTGAACAAAGCCATGCAGAACATTAAGGACGGCAATCTGGATTACATGCTGGCCGGAGATAGGAAAGGTGAGATCGGTGATCTGTACCGCAATTATGAAGACATGAGGCTTCGGCTGAAGGAGTCGGAGGAGGAGAAAGAGGAGAATGTCCAGCGCAATAAGGAAATGATCGCCAATATTTCTCATGACCTGAAGACGCCAATTACTGCGATCAAGGGATATGTGGAAGGGATCATGGATGGCGTGGCGGACACGCCGGAGAAGGTGGACAAATATATCAAGACGGTTTATAACAAGGCCAATGATATGGATCGCCTGATCAATGAACTGACCACCTATTCCGGTATTGACAACAGTCGCATTCAGTATAATTTTCATCGGATTAATGTGGCGGACTATTTCGGAGATTGTATTGAAGAGGTTGGACTGGATCTGGAAGCCAAGAATATTAAGCTGAATTACTCCAATCTGACATCACATGACACATTAGTCATAATTGATCCGGAACAGATGAAAAAGGTGATCAATAATATCATCAGCAATAGTGTAAAATATATGGATAAGCCGGAAGGAGCCATTGATATCCGCATTTTGGACGAGGCGGATTCCATCCGGGTTGAGATCGAAGACAACGGAAAGGGCATTGCACAGAAGGATCTGCAGCGTATTTTTGACCGGTTTTATCGCACGGATGCATCCCGAAATTCCGCGCAGGGCGGCAGCGGGATCGGACTTTCCATTGTGAAAAAGATCATTGAGGATCACGGCGGTTACATCTGGGCGACCAGCAAAGAGGGAGCAGGCACCTGTATGCATTTTGTTTTACGAAAATATATTGAACTGCAGCCGGAAGGGTAAAGGAGGAGACAGTATATGAGCAAAATATTGATCATTGAGGATGAGGAAGCGATTGCGGATCTGGAAAAGGACTATCTGGAGCTGAGTGATTTTGAGGTGGATACCTGCAATAACGGGGAAGACGGTCTGAAGATGGCATTGTCCAAGGACTATGCGCTGGTGGTGTTGGATCTGATGCTGCCCGGCATGGACGGCTTTGAAATCTGCAAGAATATCCGGGAGAAGAAAGATATTCCGATCCTGATGGTTTCCGCCAAAAAGGATGATATTGACAAGATCCGGGGCTTAGGTCTGGGTGCGGATGATTATATGACCAAGCCGTTCAGCCCCAGTGAACTGGTTGCCCGTGTGAAGGCGCATCTGGCGCGTTACGAGCGGTTGGTGGGCAACAGCAATAAGCCGCAGAACGATATCGTGGAGATCCGGGGGATCCGCATTGATAAGACGGCCCGCAGAGTCTATGTGGACGGGGAAGAGAAGACCTTTACCACCAAAGAGTTTGATCTGCTGACATTCCTGGCAGAGCATCCCAACCACGTGTTCACGAAGGAGGAGCTCTTCCGTGAAATCTGGGATATGGACTCTATTGGTGATATTGCCACAGTGACGGTGCATATCAAAAAGATCCGTGAAAAGATTGAGAAAGATTCCGCAAAGCCCCAATATATCGAGACAATCTGGGGTGTGGGATACCGGTTCAAAATTTAAAAATCAGTCCTTGACAAATTTGAAAACAGTCTGCTAAAATGCAATGTGTTGAGTAGCGAAAGCGTAAGTCCGAACAAAGGACTTGCGCTTTCTTTTTTTGCGAGGAGGCAAAGGATGGAACAAAGATCAAATTCCTTTTTGGAGACAGAAGCTGTGGGAAAGCTGATGAGAAAATATTCTGTCCCCTGTGTGATTTCACTGTTGGTGGCGGCGCTTTACAATATTGTGGACCAGATCTTCATCGCCAATGCAAGTTATCTGGGTTCTTACGGTAACGCGGCAAATACAGTGGTGTTTCCGTTGACGGTGGTAGCGCTTGCCGTGGCGGTCATGATTGGAGACGGAGCCTGTGCTTTTGTAAGTCTGAGCCTGGGAGCGGGCGAAAATGAGCGCGCACACAAAAGCGTAGGCAATGCGATTGTGCTCTGTGTGGTCTGTGGAGTTGTGATCACGGCGTTGTATCTGATCTTTCAGGATGGAATCCTGACATTGTTTGGCGGCAGGGTAAATGAGGAGACCTTTGCGCAGTCAAAAGAATACTTTTTCTATATCACGCTGGGAATTCCCTTTTATATGTTTGGACAGGCCATGAATCCCATCATCCGTTCCGACGGCAGTCCCAGGTTTGCCATGGTGTCAACGGTGTTGGGCGCGGTAGCGAATATCATTCTGGATCCGCTGTTTATTTTCGGATTTCACTGGGGGATGATGGGCGCTGCTGTGGCGACGGTAGCCGGGCAGGTACTCACCGCTGTGCTCTCTGTCTGGTATCTGTGCCACATGAAGGCAGTGCGGTTGTCAGGAAAAAGTTTCGGTATGTGGGGCAGCCTGATGAAGAAATTTCTGCCGTTGGGCATCACCAGCTTTCTGTCCCAGATCTCGCTGGTGGCAGCGATGGCCGCAATCAATAATATGATTCAGAAATACGGTGCTCTGGACATGATTTTCGGGCAGGCGGAGTATGCGCAGATTCCCATGGCTGTGGTGGGGATCGTCATGAAGTTTTTCCAGATTGTCATCTCCATTGCGGTAGGGATGGCAGCGGGATGTATTCCCATTGTGGGGTACAACATCGGTGCCGGCAGAAAGGACCGCGCCCGGGAGCTGTTTACGAAGCTTTTGACTGCGGAGGCGGTGACCGGCGGAATCGCCCTGTTGATCGTGGAACTGTTCCCGAGACAGCTGATCTCCATTTTCGGTGCGGCGAACGAGAGCATCTATTACACGGAATTTGCAATCAAGGCGTTCCGGACGTATCTGTGCATGATGATCTTTGCTACGGTCAATAAGGGAACCTTTATTTATCTGCAGTCCCTAGGGAAAGCGCTTTCCTCCACTATGATCTCCATGGTCAGAGAGGTGGTGTTCGGCGTGGGCTTCGCACTGCTGCTGCCTTTGTTCTTTGGACTGGACGGTGTGTTGTATTCTATGCCGGTGTCGGATTTTCTCACCTTTTTGATTGCGGCGGTAGTAATCTGGCGGACTTATCAGGAGCTGGGTGGAGCAGAAAGAGGATTTCAGGATAAGAAACAAAAGAATGCAATAAAAAAGCAGGCAGCCTGACCGGGCTGCCTGTCAATCATTTATTTCTGAAATAATTCCGGATCCATTTTCCGGCTTCGCTTAGTTCATTTTCACTCCATCCTGAAGTCTTGGAGCAGGAGGGGCTGATCACGCTGCTGCTCTCGTTCTTGTTGGCAAGGTTCCAGCAGCAGAAACTCAGGTTGTACCGCTCGATCACGTTAAACCAGTTCTGGGCGGAATCAAAATCGTTTGCCCCGTTTCCGGAGGCGTCACACATGCCAAATTCAGAGATAAACACGGGCAGTCCGTTCTGTACACAGCTGTCCAGGCGGTTCCAGAGCACATCCTTGTGGGTGCCCGCGTAAAAATGCAGGGCGTACATCACATTGTCGAAGTCCAGGGGATCTGCTTTTGCCTTGTCGATGTCCTGGCACCAGGTGGGTGTGCCCACAATGATGATGGCGTCAGGATCGTTCGCCCGAATCACGGGGATTACTTCCTCCGCATAGGATTTCACGCTGGACCAGGAGGTGGAGCCGTTGGGCTCATTGCATATCTCATAGAGGATATTGGTGTGAT
>DFDT01000135.1 GCA_002368865.1 Lachnospiraceae bacterium UBA3821
TTATGAAGGAGCGGAAACCGTTTATTCATGCGACGTTAGAGAATACCACACCGGAAAATAATATCCAGGTGCGTGATTTTATTCAGAAGTTGTACGATGAGGCGTGATCAGAGTTACGCATTAAGCGTAAAAAGTAATAGAACCAACAAAGAAGTGAGGAAGAAAAACAATGTATACAGACGGTAAGATTTATATGGGACTCGCGGATGGGGAAAGGGTATGTATGCAGCTGAACATGGCGAACAGACACGGTCTGATCGCCGGCGCCAGCGGTACCGGCAAGACCATCACCATGAAGGCGATGGCGGAGTCTTTTTCCGATGCGGGAGTGCCTGTGTTTTTGTGCGATATCAAGGGGGATGTGTCCGGACTTGCGGAGCCGGGCGCACAGTCTGAGGGCATGGAGAAGCGGATTGATAAGTTCGGAATCCGCAGGGAGTTTTCCTACAAGGCGTATCCGGTGTGTTTCTGGGATATTTATCAGGAGGGCGGACATCCGGTGCGGGCGACGATCTCTGATATGGGACCGGATATTCTGTCCCGGATCTTGGGACTGACACCGGCCCAGGAAGGCGTGCTGAATATCATCTTTAAGATTGCGGATGACAGAGGTCTTCTGTTGATCGACTTAAAGGATTTGCGCACCACCATCAACTATGTGGCAGAGCACAAGGATGAGTATACATTGTCCTACGGAAATATGTCTACCCAGTCATTGGGCGGTATCGTGCGGGCATTGCTGCCCTTGGAGACCCAGGGCGGCGATCTGTTCTTTGGGGAGCCGGATCTGGATATCTTTGACTGGATGCGCACGGATGTGTACGGCAAGGGTATGGTCAATATTCTGGACTGCGTGAAGCTGGTGCAGAATCCTACATTGTATGCAAGTTTTCTGCTGTGGATGATGGCGGAGCTCTTTGAGAAGCTGCCGGAGGCAGGAGATCTGGACAAACCGAAGCTGGTGTTTTTCTTTGATGAGGCACATATGCTGTTTTCCGGCGCGCCGAAAGTATTGGTGCAGAAGATTGAGCAGGTGGTAAAACTGGTGCGCTCCAAAGGCGTGGGCATTTATTTTGTGACCCAGAGCCCCAGCGATATTCCGGATACGGTGCTGGCACAGCTGTCCAACCGCGTGCAGCACGCACTGCGCGCCTATACGCCCTCGGAGCAGAAGGCGGTGAAGGTGGCGGCGCAGTCTTTCCGCGCAAATCCTTCTTTTAAGGCGGAGGATGTGATCATGGAGCTGGGCGTGGGTGAAGCGCTGACTTCCTTCCTGGATGAGAAGGGTGTGCCCACCATGGCACAGAAGACTTCCATCATCTGCCCGCAGAGTTTAATGGGACCTGCCCAGGATGCGACGAAACAGAATCTGATGGCCAGAGACGGCATGAGCAAGTACGACCAGGCGGTGGACAATGTCTCGGCTTATGAAGTGTTGCAGGATAAAGCCATGAAGGACGCTGAGGCAGAGAAGCTGGCTGCGGAGCGGGCACAGTTAGAGAAGGAACGTGCTGAGTTCGAAGCACAGAAAGCAAAGGAGGAGGCTGAAGCGCAGAAGCAGCGGGAGAAGGAAGAAGCGGCGGCGCAGAAGCAGAAGGAGCGCGAACTGGAAGCTGCCCGTAAGAAGCTGGAGCGGGAGGAGGAAGAAGCCCGCAAGAAGAAGGAAAAGGAAGCGCAGAAGAAGGAGCAGGAGAGTGAGCGCAGAAAGAAGCAGATCGAGAATAAGCTGATCAATGCGGGTATCAATACAGGCGTGCAGGTGTTAAAGAGAGGAATTTTAAACACATTATTTAAAAAATGATCAGAGATCCGTACAGTCCGGTCTGCGGTGAGGGAGTCGGCAGACCGGGGTGGACGGTTTCTCTTTTTTGGAGGATTTTTCGGTGATCAAAGCAGAACACTTATCTATGGTTTACGGCAAGGGACCGAAGGCGGTGGACGATCTTTCATTTGAGATCAGGCCCGGGGAGATCGTAGGATTCGCGGGGCCGAACGGTGCGGGAAAGACGACCGTCATCAAGATGCTTACGGGTATCCTGAAACCCAAAGAGGGCAATGCATCCATTCATGGATTTGATATTGTGAAGGAGTCGGTGCAGGCAAAGCAGAATTTTGCTTATGTGGCGGATGACCCGGATGTGCTGCTGCAGTTGACGGGATTGGAATACATCAACTACATTGCGGATCTGTATGGCATTTCCGTGGAGGACCGGAAGAAAAGAATTCAGGAGCTGGTGGGGCGCTTCGGCATGGAGGATGCCCTGGGCACGCCGATGCGGGAATATTCCCACGGCATGCGCCAGAAGACCATGATCATTGCGGCACTGGTACATAACCCGCCGGCGTGGATATTGGACGAGCCCATGACAGGGCTGGATCCCACGGCGGCCTACACCTTGAAGCAGATGATGCGGAAACATGCGGACAACGGAAACGCGGTGCTCTTTTCCACCCATGTGCTGGAGGTGGCGGAGAAACTCTGTGACCGGATCCTGATCATCAATCACGGAAAGTTTCTGTATCAGGGGACGATACAGGAGCTGGAGGAGGCGCATCCCGGAAAGAGTCTGGAGACGATCTTCATTGAAATGACAGGCGGCAATGTGGGGGAGGAATAGAAAGATGAATCCGGCTGGAATCCGGTCTTTGATCAAGATTTTATATAAAAATACGCAGATGATGCTGCCGAAACGCACTTTGTACAGAGTGCTCGCGGCGGTGGCGGTGTTCGGTATTCTGTTTCCCTGCGGCGTGGTGGTGGGATTTTGTTGTTTTGTGATGACGGAAGCGCTGATCCTGGCGGGAAATCCCGGCGGCGGCATGTTGTTTGCCATGCAGATCCTGTCGGTGTTTTCCATGGTGTTTGGTACCTGGGTGATCTTCAGCGTGCTGTTTTTCTCATCTGACAGGGAGCATTTTGTGACGCTGCCGATCCCGGTACATCACCTGATGATGGCGAAATTTATCTATGCCTACATTGCGGAAAGTCTGATGGAATGCTTTATGCTGGCGGCAGTGTTCATCGGATACTTTATAGCTATGGCGGAAGAAACAGGGTGGGCAGCGGCGCTGGATCCGGTCTCGGTGATCGCGGCCATATCCGGAACTCTGCTGATCCCGTTAGTTCCCATGGTATACTGTACTGTGTTCAGTCTGATCCTGATGGCATTTCTGAAAAATGTGAGAAGCAGGAAAGTTTTTGATCAGGTGTCCACGGCGCTTCTGGTGGCCTTTGTGGCATTGTTTCTGGTTTCCATCAAGGGTATCGGAGAGATCAATGTGGAGACCTATGTGGAAATTCTGGGAAGCGGAGGAGATCTCTTCCTGCGAACCCTGAATCTGCTCTTTTTCCCGGTGCCGTGGCTCTCTGAGGCGGTGGGACGGGGAAGCGTCGGATATCTGGTTGCTTATCTCGGAGCCAACGCAGGATTGGTCTTGCTCCTCTACTGTGCGGGAAAACTGTGGTATCAGGAGGGACTTTATACGGCGGCGGCACTGGGATCCGTGAAAAAAGCGGAGACCCATTATGAACGGATCAGACGCCATACACCGTTTGCAGCGTGCCTGAAAAAGGAAATCCATGTGCTGCTTCGGACGAAGGCATTCGCCAACAATTGCGTTTATGTGAATCTGACCTGGCCGGCAGGCGCCTTTTTGCTGCTGCATTTTACAAAGGAACAGGGGAATATGGCGGAGTTTATCCGCCTGTATCGTATGGGAAAAGAGCGCGCCGGATTTTTGCTGACCTTGGTGATGATCGCCATTGCATTTATCGCCACGGCAATGAATTCCATTGCATCGACAGCATTTACAAGAGAAGGACAGCATTTGAGCCTGCTAAAATATATTCCGGTGTCCTATCGGATCCAGATCCGGGCAAAAGCCGCAGTCAGCCTGCTGTTTACCTATCCCGTTTTGCTCCTGACAGATGGGATCGTCTGCTATTATATGGGGGCTGCGGTAAGGACGGGGATGTTTTTTGCTGTTTTGATGTTGGCGGCACATGTGCTTTCCGTTGCAATCGGCATGCGGTTGGACAGCACGGCGCCTTATGTGACATGGGATGACGAGTACAGTGCCCTGCGTGGGAACATCAATACTTTTTTCAATATGGCAGTGATGATGATCGCGGTGGTAATCGTCGGGGGGATCGGATACTGGCTGTATGAATTCCTGAAGCTGCCTATGGGGATCTATCATATTGTGCTGTTTATTGTATTGATGGGAACTTCTGTGGGCGTTGCGTTGATCGCTTCGGATGAGATCGTGGAAAACATATCCAAAATGGAATAGAAATATCAGTTTGCAAGTTTTTAGAGGAAAGGTTTGGGAGACAACGATGAGGGTTAGGAACGGAAAACGAGGAATGGCAGCAGGATTCTTCCTATTTATGACGGCCGCATTGGTCGGGATAGGGTTGTTGGCAGGAGGCATGATATCGCAGGCCAAAGACAAGCAGAATCAGGATTCGCTGTTTTACAGTATTCAGGCGGAATTGGTGGGATCGGATCGGGACAGTTTCAGCATTCAGATCACCATTGAGAATAACGGACCGGACTGGGAGGGCACCGTGAGAGTGATGCCCAAGCAGTCGCCGTATCAAAGCTATATGTTATCGGCATATGACACAGAGATCTCATTGCCCCAGGGGAGCCGGAAACAGTATACGATCCGGGTAGGCAAGGATGAGGAAATGCTGCGCTATTCCAATCAGGAGGGAAGCCTTCAGGTCTATCTGTTGGACAAAAAGGGGAAAAAGGTTTCAGAGAGGACCTTCGACCGCTTTCTGACAGAAGATTCCCAGTATTTGTATATGGGGATCCTGAGCGATGATTTTTCTGCGCTGACCTATTTGGATCTGGGCGGAGATGAACTCTATCTGGATGGAAACAACTATCCGGTGAAGCTGAGAGACATGACCCAGACGGATCTGAAGGACGGCCTGGAGGAGTTGGATTATCTGGTGATCGATCAGTACAATACCGGAGTGCTGACCGCGGAGGAGCTGGATGCCATTTCCGACTGGAATTATAATGGCGGCGTTTTGATGGTGGGCACCGGCCCTTATGCCACGGATGTGCTTGCGGGGATCGGCGATTACCTGGGCGTGAAGTGTCGGAGCATATACGCGGTACAGGAGAATGCGCAGGAGGACTCGGTGCTTGTCATAGCAGAATTGCAGGATGTGCAAAAAAGATATTCCACCAGCTATTACAGCAGCGAGAGCGGGTTGGTGGGCTCTCAGGGAGATGGGGCCATCATGGTATTGCCGTTTGCACTGTCGCAGCTTTCGGGGCAGACGGATCTGTACCAGTATGGATATGGGACTGTGGAATCCTATATGCGCAATATGATCCTGGATGCCTATAACTATGCTTCCGTACGGTATGATAGCAATAATTATTCGGATAACATGCGTTATTTAACCAGGATCATGAAGTTCTGGGGCAACAACAGCAATGCGCTGAATTTTACGCTTTTGAAATTTATTATCTTTTTATATGTGATCTTTGTGGGACCGATCCTGTATCTGATCCTGAAATTTGTAAAAAAGAAAGAGTTATACTGGGTTTTTGTGCCTGTGACAACGCTTTGTGCCGTGATGCTTGTCTTTTTGGCGGGCCGGGGTTTTAAGGTGGTGAATACCTCGGTGTATTCCGTGACACTGGAAAATACCTCCGGGAGGGGCATGGACACTTCCTACCTGTATTGCTATGATGCGGATCATAAGGAGTGGGACTTAAAGCTTGCCGAAGGATATGATTTTGTGAGCGGGGTCTCGGACAGTTATTCCTACTATGACCCAAATGACGACGAAGGCAGCTATTACTATCATATGAGAAAGACCGGAGGGGCCAATTATTTCGGCATCAGACCAGGCAGCAGCTTTGAGGACTGCTTCTTCCGGGCGCAGCGGAACAGCAGGCGGGATCAGAATTCCGGAAAGATCATCTGTGACAGCATTCTGACCAGCGCGGCAGCTTCCTCCTATTTCAGTTCGGGATATTATGGCGGCAGGATATTCGGGCAGGTGACCAATGAGACGGGCGAGGATTTTGTTTATTACGCCGTGATTGCAGGCGGCAGCGCTTATGTGTACGGAGAGTTAAGAAACGGGGAGACGGCGGATCTTGGCACGGCAAACCCCATATACGCGGATGTGAACGGCTATAATCTCGCCAGTCAATTTATGTATGACTGCCTGGACGATGATGACAAGCATTGGAGCAATAAGCAGATCGGACAGCTTTCCGCCATTGGCGTGGCAATCGCCTCTCTGTATTCGAATGAGAATCCGGACAGGGTGATCGTGGTGGGCGTGACGGACAGCGGAGACAAGGTAGTAGATGACAAATGCTATGAGGTAGCCTACAAATGCCTCTACACGATGGAATAGGGGGTGTCGGGATGTTATATATCAATGATCTGACGAAAAATTACGGTTCCTTTACGGCTGTCAATCATCTCTCCCTCCATATTCCGGAAGGGGATCTGTTTGGTTTTGTGGGACCCAACGGCGCAGGAAAAACCACGACGATCCGGATCGTGTGCGGACTTTTGAAAGCAAGCGGCGGCAGTGTCAGGATCGGCAATTCTTCCGCACCGGTGGGCAGTAAGGAAATGAAGCGGATGATCGGATACGTGCCGGATTTCTTCGGCGTGTATGACAACCTGAAAGTGAAGGAGTACATGGATATGTATGGTTCCATGTACGGAATGGATTCCGGGGATATCGCGAAGCTCACGGACGATCTGCTGGAGCTGGTAAATCTCACGGACAAAAAAGAATTCTATGTGGATACCCTCTCCAGAGGGATGAAGCAGCGGCTTTGTGTGGCCAGGGCGCTGCTGCACAATCCCAAGCTGTTGATCCTGGATGAGCCTAGCTCCGGGCTGGATCCCAGAGCCAGGGTGGAGATGAAGGAGCTCCTAAAAAATCTTCACTCCATGGGAAAGACGATCATCATCAGCTCCCATATCCTGTCGGAGCTCTCCGAGATGTGTAACAGTATCGGCATCATGAACCGGGGACAGTTGATCACGGCCGGGAAGATCGAGGATGTGATGCAGCATTTCGGCGGCGGACAGAAGCTGCATATCCGTGTGATCTCCGAGATGGAGCCCGCAGTGCGGCTGCTGCAGGAGCAGGCGGGCGTGACAGTCCAGTCGGTGAGAGAAAATGAAATCCTGGTGGGGTATCAGGGAACGGAGGAACAGATCGGACGGCTCCTCCAGTATATGATACAGAACCAGGTGATCATGACAGATTTTTACAGAGAGGCGGGAACGTTAGAGTCTCTGTTCATGCAGTTGACGGGAGGTGGAGCACAGTGAAGATCAAATTAAATCCGATCATAAAAAAAGACTTGCAGGTTTCCGCCCGCAGTATGCGGATCAGCTGGGGCCTGTTTGGGTATGAAATGCTGCTGGCGCTGGCATTTTTGATCGCATTGTCGATCATACAGGCAGAGAGCAGAAGTTATTACAGCAACAATATCTACAGTTATCTGGTCTACTTATTTCCTGTTGTGGCGATCGCCCAGATCGGGATCGTGATGTTGATCGTGCCGATCCTGACGGCAGGTTCCATCTCAGGGGAAAAGGAGCGGCAGACGTTTGATATCATGCTGACCACCTGCATGTCGCCGTTTTCCATCGTGCTTGGCAAGGTGACCTCCGCGGTGATCCGAATCCTGTTCTTTGTGGTGGCGAGCACCCCTATCATGGCGCTTGCTTTTGTGGTGGGTGGTTTGAGCTGGTTTGACCTGTTCACGTTCATCCTGACCATCATTATGCTGGCGTTTTTCACCGGGAGTATCGGGATCTTCTGTTCTTCCGTGTGCAGAAAGGCGATTGCGGCAGTGATCCTGTCCTTCGTGTTTTATGCTGTTATTTTTGGCGGAACATTTATTCCCAGCCTGATCCATGCACTGTTTGCATACAGCAGCTACGGAAACGACCACATGGGAGAATCCCTGGTGTTCTGGCTGTTTAATCCCATTGTTTTCTATGAGGAGTATTTTACACAGATCATGACAGGGGAGAGTCTGCTGAATGGAGCCAATTTTGATCTGGATGAGGTGGGACCGTTAACGTATCTGTTGGCTCAGGGCAAGGTGTGGATGTTTGTGTCTGCAATATGCATCATCCTGCTCTCGCTGGTATTTATGGCGGCAGCGGCATGGAAGGTGAATCCGCTGCATTCCTCCGGCGGCAGGAAGCCGGGTAAGAAAAAGGCAGGGCAGGAATAATGCTTAGGGTGATCGGAATGATGTATGTGACGCTGGCGCCTACGGTGTTGGCGGGGATCTTTAATATGGTCTGGTGCAAGCTTCCGGTGATGCGGTTTGCCAGAGTACCCATCGACGGGGGCAGAAACTTCACCGACGGCAGGAGGATCTTCGGGGACAGTAAGACCTGGAAGGGTCTATTCGGCTATGTCATGCTGAATCTGCTCTTTGCGATCCTCTGGGGAGCGGTGTGCCGGACGGCAGGGCTGGAACCGTGGAATTTCTTTTACGTAAATCATGCGAACCGGCTGGGATACAATGTGCTTGTGGGTATCCTGCTGGGGTTAGGATATTCGCTGTTTGAACTGCCCAACAGCTTCCTAAAGAGGCGGCTGGATATCTCTCAGAGCAAGCAGATAAGCGGTGCGAGGAAGGTGTTTTTCGTGTTCTTAGATCAGGCGGATTCCGTGCTCGGGGTGGCGCTTGTGGTGTGGCTGTTTTATGATCTGGGGATCGGGTTGTACCTGCTCTATGTGCTGGTGGGGGCGGGGACACACATTTTACTGAATATGATGCTCTACTTTATGAAGCTGAGGAAAAATATGTTCTAAGCAAAAGGCAGATAGCGAGGTGGCAACGTATGATCGTAAGATTGGCAAAGGATGAGACGAGAGAAGAAAAGCTGGGCAACAAGGGTAAATTCCTGCTGCAGATGAAAAAGAACGGGTTTGAGGTGCCAGGCGGATTTCTACTGGACAGCGACGTCTATGAGGAGACGATCCGGGCAAACGGTCTGGAGGAAAAGATCAAAGCCGCGCTGAAGCATCTGACGAGATATACGGTCAGACAGGTGTCCAAAGAGATCAGGGAACTGTTTGCGCAGGCGACACTGCCGGAGCAGATCGCGGCGCAGGTGGAGTCGCTTGCCCAGGAAGGGCGGCTTTACGCCGTGCGCTCCAGCGGCACCAAGGAGGATCTGGAGCAGTACTCCTTTGCGGGACAATATGATACGTTTCTGAATGTGAAGAAAGAGGATCTGTGTGAAAAGATCCTGGGCTGCTATCAGTCTCTGTTTGGCGAGGTGGTGCTGCATTATCTGGCGGATCATGCGGAACTGTCTACGGACGATCTGCAGATGTCGGTGGTGGTGCAGGAGATGGTACCTGCACAGTACAGCGGGATCTGTTTCACGGTGAATCCGTCCTCGGGCGCGGATAAGGAGATGGTGATCGAGGTGTCCGAAGGGTTGGGAGAAAATATCGTCAGCGGTAAGACCAGACCGGAGCAATATTTTTATGACTGGTATGAACAACAGGAGATCCGGCGGGGGTCCAGGAACCGTTTTTTGACGACGGAGGCGGTGCAGCAGTATGGGGAAGTGTTTGGCGCGGTGCAGCAGTTTTTCGGGTATCCCTGTGACATTGAATTTGCGGTATGCGACGGGAAGCTGTATGTGCTGCAGGCCAGGCGGATCACAAGGATCCAGTATAACGGCATTACGGATATGTGGACTACGGCGGATTTCAAGGACGGCGGCGTGTCCGCAACGGTCTGCACGCCGTATATGTGGAGTCTGTACGAATACATCTGGGAGTACTCCCTGCGGAAATTTATTGTGGGTTCGGAGATTCTGAAGGACGAGGAACTGCCGCGGAAGCTGGGGCAGATGTTCTACGGGCGTCCGTACTGGAACATGAGCGCGGTGAAAAAGACCATGAGTCAGATCATCGGCTATAAGGAGCGGGAGTTCGACAACGAGTACGGCATCATTGGAAATTATGAAGGAGACGGAGAGACCACGAAGGTCACGCCGCAGACCCTGGCGCACATGCTGAAGATTGTGGTGAACCAGACCCGTATCCTGAATCACCGGAGAAGAAATGCAGAGCGTTTCAAGAGCGAGCTGTTGGAGATCTACAACGAATACAAGGAAAAGTATGACAGCCATCTTGCGGGGCAGGCATCGATCCCAAATATCAAAAAAGATTTTTATCATCTGACGAAGAAAGTTTATCTGCGGAGTGAAACCACTTATTTCTGGCAGATTTTCATCAATACCATCCATCAGTCGCTTTACAAGGACAGTCTGCTCAAATATGTTTCGGAGAGCGAGTATCTGTCGCTGCTAGGCGGCATTGACAATATTTCGCATCTGCTGCCTTTTTACGAGATGTGGGATCTGAGCCGGAAGATCCGCGGCGAGGAAGCGGGATATGATTTCCGGGCTGAGGCAAAGCAGATCATCGACCGGTACGGCTACCACTCCGACAAGGAGCTGGACATTACCTATCCCTGTTACTATGAGGAGCCTGAGGTCATGATCGATATGATCCGGGAGATGGTGTCGCTGGAGGATTCTTATTCGCCGGTGGCGGACAAGGAAAAGTGCGCGGAAATGTACGAGGAAGTGCTGCAGAGCATCGCGGGAAAAGTATCCCCGGGGAATTTTAAAAGTATTCGCAAAAAAGTGGCGAACATGCGCAGCATGCTCTGGTGGCGAGAGGAGTTTCGCGATGTTTCCACCCGGTTTTATTACCTGCTGCGGGTGTACACCATAGAGTATGCCAAGAGCCTGCAGGCAAAGGGCGTGTTGGAGAACTGGGAGGATGTCTGGTTCTTAAAGGTGGGCAATCTCTGGGACTACATTGAGCACAAGGCGGATCCGGAGGGGCTTCAGGAACTGGTGCGCAAAAATAAGAGATATTACAATGCGTACCGGAATTATATGAGTGAAAATGAAATCGGCACGATCTTTTCGGAGATGGCAGCAGGAAAGGCAGGAAATCCGGGGGCAGGCGGTCAGACGGATTGCGATGGGATCAAAGGTCTGGGCGCCAACAACGGCACAGTAACAGGTGTGGCGAGAGTGATCGAGGATTTCTCGCAGATCGACAGGCTGCAGAAGGGTGATATCCTGGTGACCCGTTTCACAGATACCGGCTGGACGCCGAAGTTTGCGATCCTTTCCGGAATTGTGACGGAGTACGGCGGGATCCTGTGCCATGCGGCAATCGTGTCAAGGGAATATGGAATTCCGGCGATCGTATGCTGTAAGGACGCTATGAAGAAGATCAGGGACGGACAGATCATCACGGTGGACGGCACCACGGGAACCGTGACATTACAGAAGAAATAATGACATTGTCAGATGGGGTAGATGAAAGGTGTGACGAGATGATTCTTGGAATGTGGAATAAATCTGTGATCCTGACCTACGTGGGCATGGCGTTTGCCGTGCTTGGCATGTGTGCAGCGATTTCCGGCGGAAAACTCAACTACGCCTATGCCTGCCTGATCGTGGCGGGAGTGTGCGACCTGTTTGACGGCGCCGTGGCGAGAAGGGTGAAGCGCACGGAGGAAGAAAAGCAGTTCGGAATCCAGCTGGATTCGCTGGTGGATGTGGTGAGCTTTATCGCGCTGCCGATCACTATTTTTTGTGCCATGGGATTTATCAAAGACTATCAGATCGGGCTGTATGTGTTGTTTGCGGTCAGCGGGATCGCCAGGCTGGGATATTTTAATGTGGTGACGGCGGATGAGAACGGACCGGTCAAGTATTATACAGGGCTGCCGGTGACCTATTCCGCGCTGATCTTTTCCGTGGGATACCTGCTGGAATATAGGCTGCCTGCGCATGTATTTGAGATCTTTTTTATGGTGCTTGTGGCTGGGGTGGCGGCGCTGGGGGTACTGAAGGTGCCCATTGTGAAGCCGAGAGGGATTGCGTATGCGTTTTTTGGTGTGCTGGCGATCGGAATGCTGGTGCTTTATCTGGCGATCTTATGATTGAAATATAGATGAGGGAGAGCCCGGAGCCCGGGGCATCCGGATAGAGGAGCATAGAGCAGTGAAAGTTTATGACAGACAGAGTAAGACTTACATAGAAATACAGCAGTACGGGCAGGAGAAGTTACAGTTTCTGTACGGGAATCCGTTTGGCAGGATGTTGTTAAAATTGGTGATCTCTCCGGTCACATCGCGGATCTACGGCTGGTATAACAGGCGGCCTGCGAGTGCAGCCAAAATCCCGGCGTTTATCAGGGAACATGGCATCCGGATGGAAGACTTTGAGGACAGAGAGTATCGGTCGTTTTCAGATTTTTTTACCCGGAAACTGAGGCCTGGGGCCCGGCAGATCGACAGGAACGAGAACGCGTTGATCTCACCGGCGGACGCGAAGCTTTTGGCGTATGACATCAGTGACGATCTGATGATCCGGGTGAAGGGAAGCGACTATACGGTGGAGGAGCTGTTGGGCTGCGGTGACAGAAACAGAAATAAGAACAGAAAAAAAAACAGAAACGGAAGTGCGGGAAAACGAGCGAAGATCAGCAGTTGTATCAATCTGGAGGATTTTAGCGGTGGGCGCTGCCTGGTGTTTCGGCTCTGCATGGATGACTATCACAGGTATTGCTTTATGGATTGGGGCAGGCTAACGGCCAGATATTCCATCAAAGGGAAGCTGCACACGGTGAGCTCAATTTCGAAGGATCATAAGATCTACAAAGAGAATTCCCGCGTGGTCAATGGGTATCAGACGGAGCATTTCGGCAGAGTGATCCAGATCGAAGTCGGCGCGCTGTTGGTGGGGCGCATCCGGAACCGGAAAGTTAGGGAGTTTGAGAAGGGGGAGGAGAAGGGATTTTTCGAACCCGGCGGTTCTACGATCATTGTACTGCTGCAAAAGGGCGTGGCGGATCTGGATGAGGATATTGTGCGGATGAGCGCCGAGGGGATTGAGACCGTCGTGCGCTATGGGGAAAAAATTGGAGAAAAATATGTTTAAACGATTACAGATTTATTTTAAAGAGCGTTATCCGATCCTGCCGAGGCTGGTGCTGGGCGGCATTGTGTTCGGGGAGATCCACTTTATTATTCTGTTGAATGAGGGGATCACGAAATTTCAGATCGGGATCCAGGAGTTCATCGGCGCGTTCACGGTATTTGCCTTTTTGCTGTGGCTTAGGATCGCGGATGATCTGAAGGACTTTGAGACGGACAAGGTGCTGTTTCCGGACAGACCGTTGGCGGACGGCAGAGTAGATAAGAAGGATGTGGTGATCATCTGCGCAATTGTGGAAGCAGTGGCGCTGATCCTGAATTTTCTGTTTATGAATAACTTTGTGTTCTGCATGATCCTGTATTTTTACGGGTATCTGATGAGCAAGTGGTTTTTTCAGAAGGCGAAGATCCAGCCCAGTCTGCCGCTGGCGCTGGTGACCCACAATCCGGTGCAGATGTTTGTGAATCTGTATATTATCTCTTTTACCGTGATCAAGTATCAGCTGCCCTTTGTGACGATCGCCACGGTGATGGCGCTGTGGACGCTGTATTTTCCGGCGCTGATCTGGGAGGTATCCAGAAAGATCAAGGCACCCAAGGACGAGAACGATTATACGACCTATTCCAAGCTGTTCGGATACCGGAAGTCCACCCGGTTTGTGCTGATCCTGACCATTGTGGATATCATTACGAACATCATTCTGGTGTGGCGGCTGAACAAGATTTCCGTGGTTGTGCTGATCGGGCTTGTGTCCTGGATGACCTGGAAGTTTGTGCAGTTTATCAAAGATCCGGAGCAGTTTGTGCTGGTGGACAAGGTGGAGCGATACACGTATCTGCAGGAGAGTACGATGCTGCTCACGATTGTGGTGTTTTTGCTGGTGGGGAAGATATAGGATGGCCGGAAATAAAATATTGAATTTAAGAAAACTGAAAGAGAACGGCATCCGGGTTCCTGATTTTTGTGTGATCAATTTTGAAGAGATTGTGGATGTAAAAAAATTGCCCGAAATCTGTTTTCGGGAGGATTTGGAGCTTTCTTTCCCGGTTGCGATTGCAGGGGAATCTCAGAAAGAATCGGATGTGCGCTATGCGGTGCGGAGTGCGTGTAGTTTGGAGGATAGTGAAGATCAAAGTTTTGCGGGGCAGTTTGATACATATCTGAATGTTCGCAGGGAGGACTGCAAGGAGAATGTCAGACAATGTGTGCAGTCGTTAGAGGCGGAACATGTGCAGGTCTATACATCGCAGGAGCAGGTGGAAGAGTGTGCGGACGACTGTGCGAAAGGTCAGGCAGCTTGCGGGGGGCACACGCTGCGTATGGATGTGATCCTGCAGTGCATGGTGGATGCAGAGGTCTCAGGGGTGTTGTTTACGGCAAATCCTCAGGGGATTTTGAATGAGAGCGTCATCACTGTGGGCAGAGGTCTTGGGGAAGGCGTTGTGTCTGACCGGGTGGCGACTACGACTTATTATTATAATTTGACGGACAGACTGTATTATTATGAGGGTGAAGAGGAACTGCTTTCGCCCAAACAGGTTGAGGAACTGATAGACACTGCGTATAAAATCAAAAAAATCTTGAATGAAGATGAAATAACCGACAAGAATGCAACAGAAGAAAGGGAAGGCAGCAAAAGGGAAGGCAGCAAAAAGGAAGGCAGCAAAAAGAAGGGCAGCGAAAAAGAATCCAACGAAAAGTCCAGCAGAACCGAGGAGTATGACATCGAATTCGCCATCCGGGGCGGAGAGCTTTTTATCCTGCAGGCGAGGCCGATCACGACATTGAAGACGGATGCGCCGTTAATCCTGGACAACAGCAATATCGTGGAGAGTTACCCGGGGCTGTCGCTGCCGCTTACCATTTCGTTTGTGAATATTGTGTATGGCGGCGTGTTTCGCGGCGTCAGTGCGCGGGTGCTGAAAAATGACAGAGAGCTAAATAAGCATGCGGATGTCTTTCAAAATATGGTGGGGCACGCAAATGGCAGAGTGTATTATAAGATCAGCAATTGGTATACAGTGCTGAAATTTCTGCCCTTTCACAAGAAGATCATTCCCGTGTGGCAGGAGATGCTGGGCGTGCGGAATAAAAGTTATGACGGTGATGAGGTGGAGCTTTCACCTTTTGTGCGGGTGATGACTTATGTGAATTCTTTTTACGAGATGGTGCGGGTGCCCCGCAATATGAAGAAACTGAATGAGGATTTTCAGCAGATCCAGGCTGGGTTTTATGTGAAGTATGCACAGTATGATCGTGATGAGGAGAAAAATCCGGCACGGCTGCTTGCCATGTATCAGGAGATCAAGGCAGAGTTGTTCGATGTGTGGGATGTGACGCTGTTGAACGATATGTATGCCTTTGTGTTTACCGGGCTTTTGAAGAGCCGGCTGAGAAAGAAATACGGCAAGGCGGAGCAGGACGTGAACCGCTACATTTCGGATATTTCGGACATTGAGAGTATAAAGCCCATCAGGGCGCTGGTGGAGCTGGCGTACCGGAAAGACAGCCTGACTGCGGAGGAGTATGAGCGGAAGAAGGCGGAATACATCCAGGTTTACGGGGATCGGAACCTGGAGGAACTGAAGTTAGAGAGTAAGACCTTTCGCAGCAATCCGGAGCTCTTGGAGGAGCGGATCATGAGTTATCGGAAAGATCCGGCGCGACTGAAAGAGATTTATGAGGAGCTGCATCGAAAGGAAACAAAGCATCGGGAAAAAACAGACCGTATTGTGCGGTTTCTGGAAAATCGGGCGGCATTGGGGATTGCCAACCGGGAGATTTCCAGGCTGAACCGGAGCCGGATCTATGGAATCGTGCGGCTGATCTTCACTGCAATCGGAGAGCGGTTTGCGCAGGACGGGATCATTGAAGATGCGGAGGATGTGTTCTGGCTGAGTGTGGAGGAGGTTTTCGGGCTGGTCAGCCAAGGTGCGGACAGGCAGGAAAAGGCTGCAGGTGGGCACGGCGTGAAGAAGCAGATTGCGGAACGCAAGGCACAATATCAGCTGTATGCAAAGCTGCCGGCGTATTCCAGACTGATTTTTGCGGAGCGGGAATTTGACAAGCATCATACGTCTGTCAATGCTTACAGACCGCGGAAGTCGGAGGCATTTTTGCAAGGGGTTCCCTGTTCCAACGGCGAGGTGACGGCGGAGGCGTTGGTGATCGAGAATGTCAATGAAGCAAAGGATGTGGCGGATAAAATTCTGGTCACAAAGATGACGGATCCGGGCTGGGTATTTTTGCTCGCCACGGCGAAAGGCGTGATCTCGGAGAAGGGGTCGCTCCTGTCGCATACTGCCATCATTTCGCGGGAGTTGAAGATACCGTCTGTTGTGGGCGTGAATGGGCTTTTGGAGGCTGTGCACACCGGGGATGTGATCCACATGGACGGCAGTACGGGGAAGATTGAGATACGCAGACATAGCGCGGGGGAGCAGGCAGATTAATAACATTGTTTTTAATCTGCCTGATTTATTGTGTATGCGGAATGAAAAATAGAAAGTATTGACAAATGCTGTAGATTATTGTAATATAAAAACACTTCAAATAAGCGCATATTTTTCCGGGCGGTTCGCCCAAAGTATTCCAAACAACGAATGATAAGAGGTCAAATAGACGGAAGAAACCGTAAACTTATTGTATTACACAGGGAGGAAGCATATTGGCAAAAAAGAAGAATGTGACGGTGGGAACAGTCCGGGAGAAACTCGGGCAGGAGCTTTTTCCGCCAATTGACAGGCTCATGCTGCCGCAAAAACTGCGAAGTGAGAGATTGCGGGAGGAGGTGATCGCGGATATTCAGAAGAGCCCTGGAATGTGGAGATTTTATGGAGCGTTGGAGAAGGCGGATCAGGAAATGCTTATGGAGTTTTTTATGGGCAATCGCGGATTAAATGCGTTGTATGATCCTTTTTTCAAAATTCTTATGACACCGCAGAGACTGGAGTGTTTATTGACGCAGATTATGGGGCAACAGGTTGAAATTGTCATGGTATTGCCTACAGAAACGGTCCGTAAAAGCGAGGAAGGCTCTGTGATGATCATGGACATGGTTGTAAAGCTTGCGGACGGTTCTTATGTGGATCTGGAAATTCAACGCATCACGGTGGAGTTTCCGTTTGAGCGAGCAGTGTGTTACGCGTCGGATATGGTGGTACGGCAGTATGAACAGTTAAAAATGGAGCAGAAACAGGCTGCGAGAGAGTGGAAAGCCTGGAAAAGGCGGCGGGATAAAGCAGAGGATTTGAAAAAAGCAGGCTCTGCTGTATCTGAGGAAGAGCCGGAACCGGTTGTAAAATTTAATTATCAAAGTCTTCGCCCGGTATATGTGATCGTTCTAATGAACAGCAGCGCAGATAAGTACAGCGCATTCCGGGAACAATACATTCACAGAACACCGGATGAATTGATATTTGATACCGGTTTGAAGGAGCGTGCGATCCAAAAATTCATTTTTGTATCCCTTGATATTTTTAGGGTATTGTTTGATAATAGGAATAAGGGTAAAAAACTGACAGAACTGGAGGCATGGATGTGTTTTTTGGCATCCAATAAGCCGAAAGATATTACACAGCTTGTTCAGGAATATCCTCAATTTGCAGAAATGTATATGGAGATCAATCAGTTCCGCTTGCGGCCGGAGGAGATGATGAGTATGATGACAGAAGCAATCAGAATGTTGGATGAAGGAGATGCAAAAATGCAGATTGAGAGATTACGAGAGAGAGTTGAAGAATTGAATGACTATGTAGGATATCTTACCAGTGAGAAGGAAGCGCTGGAAAGTGAAACGGAAACGTTGGAACGTCAAGCGGAAACGTTGGAACGTAAAGCGGAAACGTTGGAATGTAAAGCGGAAACGTTGGAACGTAAAGCGGAAACGTTGGAACGTAAAACGGAAACGCTGATGGACGCGAATCAAGCGCTGACGGACACGAACCGGGAGCTGACGGACACGAACCGGGAGCTGACGGATACGAACCGGGAGCTGACGGACACGA
>DFDT01000169.1 GCA_002368865.1 Lachnospiraceae bacterium UBA3821
AAAAACAAGGGGCGGCATTTTGGGTATACATTTTTTGAAATAAAACAGACAAAAGAGAGAGCAGTCCATACGGGACTGCTCTTTTCAATGGAATAAAAAGAATGTTTGTGACGGAGAATGTAGTAATATGAGGAAGGACCGAAAATTAAGCCGCAGTGAGAGAATGCGTTTGAAAATATGGATCTGCCTGCTGGGATTGATTTTGCTGCTGTTTCTTTTGGCAGGAAGGCTTTATACCCATTTTCATAGCGGAAGCGGAGAACAGAGCATGCCGCATGTTCCCCAATTACAAAAACTGGCGAACGTCTGGCTGATCGAAATTGGAGAAAAGAAGGTTCTGCTCTACAGGGACGGCAGAGAAGAAAGCTATGATCTGGGGTATTTCGAGGATGGGAGCCTGTATCAGCCGGATTGGAGTGACAGAGAGCAGGTTGCGGATGTATTGTTGGCGGATGGGGCGGTGATCGGCATTGCGCCGTATCGGGAGAAGGTGCATGGTGTGATCCTGAGTGCGGATGAAAATTCGGTGGAGGTGGAGGGCTATGGGCATTTGCCCCTTGCATCGGATTATAAGGGATATCGGATCTATGATACCTTATCTATGTGTACTTATCGGGATCTGGCGTTCGGCTATGATTTTGCGGATCTGGTCCTGAAAAACGGGGAAGTCTGTGGGATCCTTATGGTACGGGAGGAAACAATGGAGGAGATCCGGGTGCTGATCAAAACGTCGGATTTTGGCGGAAATCTGCATGAGGAATTGCGGGTGAGCTGTGATACGGATTATGAGATTATTTACGGAGAAAAGGGGCAGGACAGAGAGCTTTACCGAGCCGGTGAGGAAGTTTTGATCCGGCGGGATGACAGTTATTTTACGGGAGAGAGAATTTGGATCAAGCCGGCTGCACTGACTGGAAAGATCCGGCTTCTAAATGTACATCGGAATCAGGGGATACCGGGATATCGCGGGCAGATGGAACTGGTGAAGGAAACCGACGGTTTTGCGGTGCTCAATACCTTGCTGCTGGAGGACTATCTGTATTCGGTGGTGCCCAGTGAAATGCCGGCGTCCTTTGGCATAGAGGCATTAAAGGCGCAGGCGGTCTGTGCGCGGACTTATGCGTACGGACATATGCGGCATGCGGCTTATCCTGCATATGGGGCGCATGTGGATGACAGCACGGCATACCAGGTATATAATAATATTTTGGAGCATGAGAGCACCACCCGCGCGGTGAAAGAAACGCATGGACAATTGTTGTATACAGCGGGCGGAGAATTGGCGGAAACCTATTATTATTCCACTTCCTGCGGTGTGGGCAGCGATGCGGGCGTCTGGAAAACGGATGCGGCGGAGACACTTCCCTATTTACAGGCAGGCGCCATCCGAGAGGGAGGGGATGGGACGATCGGAACGTATCTGCGGGAGGAGGAGCATTTTGAGGATTTCATTCTTCACACAAATAAGGAGGATTTTGAATCGGCGGAGAGCTGGTACAGATGGACCTATACCGTCGAAAAGCCGGATGCGGAGCGGATGTTCGAGACTCTGAAGAAACGCTATCAGGCGAGACCGGAGTTGATCCTGACCAGGGAGAAGGAGACATATATCGCGCAGGAGCCAAGAAAATTCTCTGAGATCAAGAGTATGTATGTGGCGTCCAGAGGGAACGGCGGTGTGGTGGACGAATTGATCCTGGAGACGGATCAGGGAACCTATAAGGTGATCACGGAGCACAATATCCGCTATGTCCTGTGCGACGGCAAGGCAAAGGTGGAGTTGGCGGATGGAAAGAAAGCGGACATGGCAAATCTGTTGCCCAGCGGATTTTTTATTTTGCAAACAAAAACTGGTAAAGAGAGCAAAGATGTGATAGGATATACAATAGTCGGCGGCGGATTCGGGCATGGAGTCGGTATGAGCCAGAATGCGGCAAGGCGCATGGCGGATCGAGGGTATGACTGGGAACAGATTTTATTGTTCTTTTATAAAGATTGTGTGATACAGGCAGTTTATTGACGGATAGGAAAGAAAAATGTTTTATAAGATTCGGGTTATTTTTAAGAACTTCACTTCAGAGATGAAGAGAAAAAATATCGGTGCCCACGCGGCGTGTACGGCTTTTTTCTTTTTCCTGTCGCTGGTGCCGATGCTGATGGTGATCTGCATGATCCTGCCTTATACCCCTATCACGGAGGCAAATCTGGTGAATGCCGTAACGGATTTTACGCCGGAAGCGGTGGATCAGCTGGCCACGGATCTGATCGACGAGGTCTATCAGCAATCTTCCGGGGCGTTGTCTATCGCGGTGTTTGCCATGCTCTGGTCTGCTGCGAGAGGGGTTCTGGCACTGATCAGGGGACTCAATACGATCAATGATGTGGATGATGGGAAAAATTATTTCGCGGCGCGGGGCGTGGCGACGCTCTATACGTTTATCATGCTGCTGGTGATCGTACTGTCTCTGTTTGTCATGGTGTTCGGTACGCAGTTAATGAATCTGCTGTTACATAGAGTTCCGAGATTGCAGGCGCTGGTGTCACTTTATATGGAATTCCGTTTTCTGGTGGTGTGGGCGATCCTGACCTGGCTGTTCTCGGTGATCTATGCCTGTGTGCCGGGAAAACGTCTGCGGATCAGAGAGCAGATTCCGGGGGCCAGCTTTACGGCGGTGGCATGGAGCGTGTTTTCCTGGGGCTTCTCCCTGTATGTCAGCCGTTCTGGTGCTTATACGATCTACGGCAGTCTGTCCATTATCATCATTGCCATGATCTGGATGTATCTGGGAATGTATATTGTGATGATCGGGGCGTATCTGAATCATTTCTTTAATCCGGTAAACCAGGTAATTATGGGGACCCGCAGGAACAGCAGAGGACAGGTACAGGAATGATTTTTCTCTTGACATTTGAGGCGTAACTTACTAAAATAAAGGACAGTGAAAAGCTGTGATGGTGCACAGTAGCGTTTTAGCTTCCGTCAGAGAGAACGGGTCATCGGCTGCAAGCCTGTTTCGGTTCAGATAAAATTGCGAATTTCCCACCGGAGCTGTTCGGGCGAAAGATTTCGCTGCAGGCTGTTTATCAGTCTTGTGCAGGATAAATTGATTAGTTCGGATCGTGTCGCGCGCGTTAAGCGTATGAGGAGAGCCCGGACGGTGAATGCTGTACGGGAAAAAGGGTGGTACCGCGTTGAAATGTATCTGACGTCCCTTGCCGAGTTAGTTCGGCAGGGGACTTTTTTGTTTCGCGAAAAGTATCAGAGATAAAGTAACAGCGCATGGCGCGGAGAAAAGGAGCAGAGAAATGAAAGAAAAGTTAGACAAGATCAAAGAGCAGGCGCTGGCCCAGATCAAAGCCAGTGACACAGCGGAGAAACTGAATGAGATCCGCGTGAATATCCTGGGGAAGAAGGGTGAACTTACCAGCGTATTGAAATCCATGAAGGATGTGGCACCGGAGGACAGACCCAAAGTCGGTCAGATGGTGAATGAAGTCAGAAGCGAGATCGAGGCAGTGCTGGAGGAGCACAAGACCAAGATGGAGAACGCCATGCGCGAGGCGCGGATGAAGGCGGAGGTCATTGATGTGACGCTGCCTGCGAAGAAAGCGGAGATCGGGCACAGACATCCCAACACCATTGCCCTGGAGGAGATCGAGCGCATCTTCATCGGCATGGGCTATGAGGTAGTGGAAGGCCCCGAAGTGGAGAAGGACTATTATAACTTCGAGGCGTTAAATATCCCGGCGGATCATCCCGCAAAGGATGAGCAGGATACCTTTTATGTCAACGGGGATATTTTGCTGCGTACCCAGACTTCCGGTGTACAGGTGCATGAGATGGAGAAGGGGACTTTACCCATCCGCATGATTGCCCCCGGCAGAGTGTTCCGTGCCGACGAAGTGGATGCAACTCATTCCCCTTCCTTCCATCAGGTGGAGGGCATGGTGGTGGACAAGAACATCACGTTTGCGGATTTGAAGGGCACGTTGGCGGAGTTTGCGAAGGAACTGTTCGGCGCGGACACCAAGGTGAAATTCAGACCCCATCATTTCCCGTTCACAGAGCCCAGTGCAGAGATGGATGTGACCTGCTTCAAGTGTGGCGGCAAGGGTTGCCGGTTCTGCAAGGGCGAGGGTTGGATCGAGATCTTAGGCTGCGGCATGGTACATCCCCATGTGCTGGAGATGAGCGGCATCGACCCTAATGAGTATTCCGGATTTGCGTTCGGCGTGGGGTTGGAGAGGATCGCGCTGCTCAAGTATGAGATTGATGATATGAGACTGCTGTATGAGAATGATATCCGGTTTTTGAAGCAGTTCTAGGGGAAAAGAGCCGTCGTGCATGCGATATATTCCGCCGCAGGCACGTTGTCACTCCGTGAAAAACGCAGCGGTACATAAGATGCCAAAGTACGGCATCTAAGTACCGGCGTTTTTCAAGGGCCTGCTCAAGGAATATATCGCATGCACGACTCGGTTTCCGCAATTGGAGATTATGATAGGAATAAGAGAGAATGAGAGTTGTAAAGGAGAATATGATATGCCACATGTTGTTGTAAAATTATGGCCGGGCAGAAATGATGAAATCAAAAAGAATTTGGCCGAAAGAGTTGCTCAAACAGTGGCTGATAATCTGGGTGTTGATGTTGGCGATGTATCCGTTGCTGTGGAGGAAGTGGAAAAAAGGGATTGGGGTGAAAAAGTATATAAAGCTGAAATCAAGGACAATCCCAACATTTATCGTAAACCGGATTATGAATATAAATAACTGCAATTTCTGATTTACATTGTAAATAAAAAAATGGGAAATTAGATAAAAAGAAAGGAAAGTAAATTATGAATACATCATTATCATGGATCAAAGCATATGTGCCGGAGCTTCAATGTACGGATCAGGAGTACATGGACGCGATGACGTTAACCGGTACCAAGGTGGAAGGCTACGCGAGAAGAGACAAGAATCTGGAGAAGATCGTGGTGGGACAGATCAAGAGCATCACACCGCATCCGGACGCGGATAAGCTGATCGTGTGTCAGGTGGATGTGGGAACGGAGACAATTCAGATCGTTACCGGCGCGCACAATGTAAAAGAAGGGGACAAGGTTCCCGTGGTACTCTCTGGCGGTAAGGTTGCAGGCGGGCATGACGGCGGTCCTCTGCCGGAGGAAGGGATCAAGATCAAGGCGGGCAAGCTGCGCGGTGTGGAGTCCTTCGGTATGATGTGCTCCATCGAGGAGCTGGGCAGCGACCGGAATATGTATCCGGAAGCGCCGGAAGAGGGAATTTATATTTTTAAGCCGGAAGTGGAAGTGGGTTCAGACGCAGTAGCTGCATTGGGGCTGCGCGATACGGTATTTGAGTATGAGATCACCAGCAACCGGGTAGACTGCTACAGTGTGCTGGGTATTGCGAGGGAGGCGGCGGCAACCTTCAGAAAGCCTTTCTGCGCACCTGAAGTGAAGGTTACCGGAAATTCCGAGAATGTGAACAACTATGTTTCCGTGGAGGTGCAGGATAAGGATCTGTGCACCAGATATCTGGCGAGAGTCTGCAAGAATATCAAGATCGGACCTTCTCCTGAGTGGATGCAGAGGAGATTGGCTTCCAGCGGCATCCGCCCCATCAACAATCTGGTAGATATCACCAACTATGTGATGGAGGAGTATGGCCAGCCCATGCACGCGTTTGATCTGGATACGGTGGCAGGGCACAAGATCATTGTGCGCCGGGCCAAGGATGGAGACGAGTTTCAGACTTTGGACGGCCAGATGCGGAAACTGGATTCCGAAGTACTGATGATCTGCGATGCGGACAAAGAGATCGGTATCGCCGGTATCATGGGCGGTGAGAATTCCAAGATTACCGATGAGGTGAAGACGGTGCTCTTCGAGGCGGCGATCTTCAATGGTCCCAATATCAGAAAGTCCGCCAAGAGACTGGGACTGCGCACGGACGCTTCCGGTAAATTTGAGAAGGGTCTGGAGCCCCGCAATGCGGAGGAGGCCATCAACCGCGCCTGTCAGTTGATCGAGGAGCTGGGCTGCGGCGAGGTGGTAGGCGGCGTGGTAGATGTGAAGGAGCCGATTGCCGAGTTGCGCAGACTGCCCTTTGAGCCGGAGCGTTATAATAAGCTGCTGGGTACGGATGTGAGTGAGGAGCAGATGTTTGAGATCTTCGGACGTCTGGATATTAAGGTGGAGGAAGAAAACGGCAAAAAGACTTTGGTGATCCCTGCGTTCCGTCAGGATCTGGTGGGTATGGCTGACATCGCGGAGGAAGTGGCGAGATTCTACGGCTATGACAAGATCCCGACCACGCTGCCGGGGGGCGGTTCCACCACAGGGAAGCTTTCCTATAAGCTGCGCATTGAGCAGAAGGCAAGGGACATTGCGGAGTACTGCGGATTTTCCCAGGGTATGACTTATTCCTTTGAGAGCCCCAAGGTATTTGATAAGCTGTTGATCCCTGCGGATGACAAGCTGCGGGAGACTGTGACCATTTCTAATCCGCTGGGGGAGGATTTCTCCATCATGAGAACTATCTCTCTGAACGGTATGCTCACCAGCCTTGCGACCAATTACAACAGAAGAAACAAGAATGTCAAATTATATGAGCTGGGCAATATCTATCTGCCAAAGAGCCTGCCCGTAACAGAGCTGCCGGATGAGCGTATGCAGTTCACACTGGGTTTCTATGGCGACGGCGATTTCTATACCATGAAGGGTGTGGTGGAGGAATTTTTGGAGAGCATTGGTCTGCGGGACAAGAAGGATTATGATCCCAAGGCAGGCAAGCCCTTCCTGCATCCCGGACGCCAGGCGCTGATCAGCTACAAGGGAGAAGTGCTGGGATACCTGGGTGAGGTGCATCCTCTGGTCTGCGACAATTACGATATCGGAACCAAGGTGTATGTGGCGGTGCTGGATATGCCGAAGATTGTGCCCCTTGCCACCTTTGACAGAAAGTACGAGGGCATTGCCAAGTTCCCGGCGGTGAGCCGTGACATCAGTATGGTGGTGCCGAAGGAGATCTTGGTGGGCGAGATCGAGCAGATCATCGTGCAGCGCGGCGGCAAGATCCTGGAGGATTGCTCTTTGTTTGATATTTATGAGGGCAGCCAGATCAAGGAAGGCTATAAGTCCGTGGCTTTTTCCATCACCTTCCGGGCGAAGGATAAGACCCTGGAGGAGGCAGATGTGTCCGGCGCCATGAAGAAGATCTTGAACGGACTGGAGCAGCTGGGGATCGAGTTGAGACAGTGATCTCGCGGGCACACAATTTGATCGCATGGATAATATTTTGCAAAATGTATCTAGGAGAGAGGCAGACCAAAATGAGAGGCGTGAAAATAGTTCTGGGAATTGCTGCTATCGTGCAGTTTGCCGGTTTGTGTGCAGTGTTGGGAGTGGTGTTGATGCAGGAGATGCTCGTGAAATCAATGATGCGTGGAATTCATACAGATGCTTTTGCGGTTCCGTACGCTTCTTTGATTTCAGTGGGGCTTAGTCTTCTTTTGTATGTTGCGGTGTTTAGCATTGTCATGACAGTAAAGGAAGGCTATAAGGCAAAGGCGGTCATCTCGCTGATCTGTCTGGCAGTGTTGAGGATAATCTGTAGCTATGCGGGAATTGTGGTAAATATGGTGGTAGCAACATGGCACAGCGCGGAGGTTTTGGCTTTACACAGTATGGTGGAGAGTTATGCGTCTATGTGGTCCGCGCCGTTTACAGCGGTTGCGCTTATCCTGTTCTGCTTCGGGATGGGGCGATATTATGCCTGTCAGGACAGTGAAGCTTCTGCCTGCTAAGGGTTACTTGATCAGATCACGGAAAGGATACCGGTTATGGCATTATTTGATAAGATATTTCACAAGAATAAGAAGGAGCAGCCGGAGTGGAAAAGTCATGAAGAGCAGATCTCACAGGCGCAGGACGACAAAAGCTTTGTGACGCCTTTGGGCAGGTTTAACTATGTTTATGCACCGAACTGCGTTCC
>DFDT01000073.1 GCA_002368865.1 Lachnospiraceae bacterium UBA3821
CCCACAAAGAATCCCTCAGAAAAGCCATGATCGAGTTTGGATGTCTTTGATCTTTACAAAACGCATATCAGTTATGAAATGAGAAATGTGCCATAAAGAGTGATCTTTCTGGCACATTTCTCATGCAGAGCGTTGTTATACTACATGCTCCATCGATGGTCGTGTAAATGTAACGTCATGCGCGGTGATTCAAGAGCCTGTTATTCTTTTTCTCATCAGAGGAGTTTTCTCTACATGCGCGTTAAAAAGATTGTCTGCAGCCAGTGCGGCGCAGTACTGAAACCCGGTGTCGCCTATTGTCCCTACTGCGGATCCGCCTATGCGCCGGAAGCGGAGCGTGAATACATGCGCAAACTGCACCGGATCAAAGAGGATCTCGACGATGTCGGGGATACAGGCGCAATCGTTTCCAAAAATGAAGCCGGAAAAGTCGGCAGGAAAGTTGGCGTGACGGTAGGTGTGATCCTGTTCATTGCTGCCCTGATTGCCGGTATTGCAGTATATTTTAACCTGCGCGAAACACAGAAAAACCATCAGGAATATGCCTGGAGGGCGGAAAACCTGCCCGAAATGGAGCGTCTTTACGAAGAAGGAAAATACGATGAGCTGGTCACAGCTTTTCAAAAAGCACGTCAGGACGGCCATGATCTCTATTCCTGGAAACATTTTACTTTCTGCCAGATCTGGGAGGAGACCGTCTATACAGACCAGGCTCTGACTGCCAGAGAGCAGGGATACTTCTATGAACCGGACGCTTCCGGCCTCTTATACCATGAACTTGTCCTGCGCGGACTGCCTTACAGAAGAGGACTGACAGAGAAAGAACGAAAGATACTGGAAGAAAAGACAGCGGAGTATCAGAATGATCTGCGAGAGATCTTTGGCGCGTCAGAAGAGGAGATCGCGTCTATTGACAGCATGCTGCAGGAAAAAAACGGCTATCCCGATTATTCTTTCTGTAAGGACTATCTGTCCGGACATCCTGATATCTACAAACCGATGCCGGACCAAGCAAGGTGAGGCACGAATGTTTGGAGCGATGCTGGAGCGCTCCGGAATGGAGAATTAGATGAAATGTAAAAACTGCGGCGGCGAGATCCGTCTGGAGGAAATGTACTGCCCCTATTGCGGAAGCCCCAATATTGAAGCGCAGCAGCATGCCCGCGACATGGCTCACTATCAGAGTGAATTCGAGCAGACAAAAGAAGAGGTGATCGACAAGGCCGGCCGTCAGTCCAGACTGGCTGTCCGTATTACCGCGACAGCACTTCTGCTTCTGGCAATTGCCGCCAATATTTTTATCCAGTCAAACAGCTATGAGATCGGCCGTATGATCCGGTCTCTGCATTCCTCCCAGACAAAAAACGAGTACGAACAGCGGATCAATTCCTATCTGGATGCAGAGGACTACCTGGGTTTTGCCGCATACTGGTCCAATGAACGGATCTACTCGTCCGATTACCTGCCGGATTCCTATTTTGGCCTTTACAGGGTGGCAACCAATTATCGATATGCATGCCAGGAGATCATGCGTCTGGTCAATCATGACAAGTACGCGGATATGGATCTGGCCGCCAAGCATTGCGCCTCCTATGTTCAGGAATTCTATGAAAGCTTAGAACCTGACAATTATGATATGCAGAAGATCAGCAGTGAACCTGCATTTATGCAGCACATTGAAAATATGGAAACCTCTCTGGAGGCTATGTATATCACTTACTTTTCTATGACTTCGGAGGAAGCGAAGAGTATGCGGGAACTGTCCCAGGGCAACAGGACTCTGCTGATCGAGAGAGGAACAGAGAAGTATCGACAGGAGGCGGCAGATGAATAAGCAAAAGAAGTATTCCAGACGTGTGAAAACACCCCGGCGCCAGAAAAAGCCCTTTTCTTTATTAAATATTGTGAATATCATCCTGAGTATTATCCTGGCTTTCTCCATACTGATCACTATTTTTGCGCTGCGTGAAAACTCTGATGATTTTTATGACAGTGATTCCAGTCTCTATTACAAACTATCGGAAGAGTACTATTCCGATCTGGACGCGCGTTACTATGACAGCGTGGTAGGCAATGAAGACAACCCCAAGGCAAAAAAACTGTCGCAGTATTATGCAGTCGGCAGATACTTTGAGAAAGCTTTCTTTGCCAATGCCTACGAAACGGCAGGGATGACGGAAAAAGCTGCTTCCATGCGGTCACAGATGGATGAACTGGAGACACAGATGGGGGAGTTTTCCGCTGAGAAAGAGAAAATACGGAAGATATTTCAATGACCTGTCCACGTGATATGAGTGACCGGCCTGTCAGATGCATACACCTGTAGACAGCGGTCTCAGATGCATGCTCTTGTAGACAGCGGTCTCAGATGCATGCTCTTGTAGACAGCGGCCTCTAAACCAAAGACAGGAATCCCCCGTTTTACAAAAGACCAGGACTGAAAACATACCAACAAGCTGGAGATCTGAATGAAAAAAGGCGATATTCTGGAAGGAATCGTGACCCGGGTCGATTATCCCGGAAAGGGCGTTGTGGAAACGTCCGAAGGAATCTGTATTGTCAAAAATGTGCTGCCCGGTCAGCGCGTGTCGCTTCGTGTATCCAAAAAGCGGCGCGGCAAAGCGGAGGGGATGCTGCTGGAAGTGATTGAAAAAGCTCCATTAGAGCGGACCGCTCCCTGTCCCCACTTCGGACGATGCGGAGGCTGTATCTATCTGCACCTTCCCTTTGAAAAAGAACTGGAACTGAAAAAAAGTCAGGTGGAACGGCTTTTGCAGGGCGCAGTTGCGGAAGGAGCGAAACTCTCCGGGATCCCTGTGGAGGAGATCGATGTCTCCGGGTGGTTTGAGGGGATCCTGCCCAGCCCGCAGGAATATGAGTACCGCAACAAGATGGAATACACCTTCGGGGATGAATATAAGGACGGGCCCCTTGCCCTGGGCATGCATAAGCGCGGCGGCTTCTACGATATCGTGACCGTAGACGGCTGCAGGATCACGGATCCCGATTTTTCCCTGATCCTCAGAACGACGCTGCAATATTTTTCGAACACGGTTTTTGCATTATCCGGGCAGCCCCGGCCATCCTCTCCCAATGATGAGGATCAGGGGGCAGTGGAGAATGCAAAAGAAGGGAGTCTTCCATTTTATCATCGTCTGCGCCACACCGGGTATCTGCGTCATCTTCTGGTGCGCAAAGCGGCTTTTACCGGGGAGATCCTGGTCGACCTTGTGACGACCACACAGTATCAGCCGG
>DFDT01000072.1 GCA_002368865.1 Lachnospiraceae bacterium UBA3821
CCTCCCGGTCAGCCGACAATCTCCGGTGTGTTGTACTTTTTCAAACAGCACTCTCCTTATAATGATATTTATAATCAAGCCTATAGGCTTAACTATACAAATTGTTTTCCACGCGGTGTGGTTCCTTCATTCTTCCTCGCCTCCCCAGACCTCTACACAGAAGCCTTTATGACCGCACGCAGTGCAGGTCAGCTTCCGGGTCGTGGGGGTATGCCTCGCCCGGAAGGCTTCCTTCAGAGATGGTTTGAATACCTCGTGGCATTCCGGGCAGATGTATTTTACATGATCATAGTAGAAACGGCTGACCACCGTCCCCCAGATAGCAGCGATCGGCATCCAGACGACGAATGGCCACCATATGCCTTTGACGATCCAGAAAACGATGGTAACCATTGAAACGCCGTGACCGGGATCCCGGTCAGGATCATCGTAAGGCGCATACTTTTCAGCTTTTTCTTACCTTCCATAATGACGGCTATGTCACCTATGGTTTCAAGAGAGAATTTGGTTTTGCTTTTGAGTCCGTGCTTCAGTTCACGGAGCTTTTCCATTTTTTCCTGCTTATCATTGATCTCATCCGAAAGCACTTTCTCCTGCTGCTCGATCAGTAGAGAGATCACCTTCTCGGGATGCTCTTCCCTTAGGATCTTAGAAATAGCGTTGATGGGAATACCCATTTCCCGAAGAAAGCATATGATCTTCATTCGCTTAAGGTCGTCTTCCGAGTACAGCCGTCTTCCGCCTTCGGAAAGCTCAGTGGGAATCTGGATCCCTCTGGTATCATAGTACTGGACCGTTCGGACAGTGACGCCGCAGAGTTTCGCAATCTCTCCCGTCGTGTATTTTGACATAGCTTTCGCCTCCTTTCGCCATGTATCTTACAACATGACGCTGCGTAACAAGCAATACATTACGCAGGGGGATTTTTCAAAAAATATTTCTTTTCCTCGATCTTTTTTTATTCTTTTAATTCTAATCCTTTTGTTTCAATGCTAACAGGCTCTGCACCCTCCTCCTTAAAATAGGATTCAATTCTATCCTTTACTTCATTTGCATCACTGCAGGAATCCAGATTCAGTTCTTCTTCGACTTCAGAATCTCCATCAAGTGATAATGAAACTATATTGTAATGTTTATCGTATTGAACAGTGCATTCATACTTCTGCCCTTCTAATTCATAGATCCATTCTGTCGAACCGTTGAACCCGGTATCTGCTCCCGTAGCACCATGCATCATTAACATTCCCAGACCCGTGATCAGCGACGGTATTACTATAAACAACAGTATGGCTGCAATAATGATTCCTTTCCAAATGCGTTTTGATCGGCGATTTTTAATAGTCAGCTGTTCGTTTATCCTTGAAAGCTGTTCAACTATTGCATCTGAATTCTCCAGGTCGATCTTCTCTGCACCAAGCAAATCTGTAACCGATACCTCAAGCACTTCTGCCATATCCGTAAGTATCGAAGCATCCGGAACGGAGTACCCTTTTTCCCATTTTGAGATCGTCTGTCTCGTTACATGTAATCTTGTTGCCAGTTCCTCCTGTGTATAACCCTTATTCTTTCTGATAGTTTTAATATTTTCATTTAGCATTATGTACCTCCAGACTTAATCTTTTGATTCCTTCGATTCCAGCGTAAGTCTGCCGGTAAGAATAATCAAGCAACGCAATTTAACATCGCCATATATTCTATTATATCATTCAACAAAGCCCGCAGTTCTCAAAGGAGAACCACGGGTGATAATATGATTATCAACAGTTCTATAGTCTCGACCCGACTCGAGACATCGAGACTACTACTTCGACACTGGATGTCCAGGGAAACTGATCTACACATACTCCCCTGACAGGACGGTAGCCGGCAGCGATAAAAGCGGGCAGGTCTCTGGCCAGACTGCTGGGCTTACAGGAAATATAAAGGATGTTTTCCACACCGTAGGACAGGATCCGGGGCAGGGCTTTGGGATGTATCCCGTCCCGCGGGGGATCCAGAATGATGGTATCCGGTTTCTCCTCGATAGTATCAAGGACTTTAAGAACATCTCCTGCAAGGAAGGAACAGTTGGTCAGTCCGTTTCTGGCGGCATTGACCTTTGCTGCCTCCACCGCCTCTTCTACGATTTCTACGCCGATCACTTTACTGGCTGCAGGTGCCATAAGCTGGGCAATGGTTCCCGTCCCGCTGTAGAGGTCATAGACGACGCCCTTGTCCTTTCCCTCCTTGCAGCCTTCCGTCAGATATCTTCTGGCTGTATCATAGAGGACCTCGGCCCCGTGGCTGTTTGTCTGGAAAAAAGAGAATGGAGTGACATTGAACTTAAGGCCAAGCAATTCCTCTGTGAAATAGTCTGTTCCATAAAGGATCTCCGTTCCCTGATCAAGGACAGCATCTGCAAGTGAATCATTATTGGTGTGCAGGATGCCTGCATATTTTCCCTTCAAAAGACCATCGTCCTGCAGGCGGACCAGCGCATCCGCAAAGCCGGACAGGTCCGGCTTAAACTGCGTGGTCGTCACAAGGTCGACCAGGATCTCCCCGGTAAAGGCCGCTTTGCGCACCAGAAGATGACGCAGATACCCGGTATGGCGCAGTCGATGATAAAAAGGAAGATGATAAAAAGAAAAATCCCCTTCTTTTGCATTCTCCACATCTCCCTGATTCTCATCATAGGAAGCTGATGCCTGTGGCTGCCCGGATAATGCAAAGACAGTGTCCGAAAAATATTGCATCGTCGTCCTGAGGATCAGGGAAAAATCGGGGTCTGTGATCCTGCAGCCGTCTACAGTCACGATATCGTAAAATCCGCCGCGCTTATGCATGCCCAGGGCAAGTGGCCCGTCCTTATATTCATCCCCGAAGGTATATTCCATCTTGTTGCGGTATTCATATTCCTGCGGACTTGGCAGGATCCCCTCAAACCACCCGGAGACATCGATCTCCTCCACAGGGATCCCGGAGAGTTTCGCTCCTTCCGCAACTGCCCCCTGTAAAAGCCGTTCCACCTGACTTTTTTTCAGTTCCAGTTCCTTTTCAAAGGGAAGGTGCAGATACATACAGCCTCCGCATCGTCCGAAGTGCGGACAGGGAGCAGTCCGCTCGAAGGGAGCTTTTTCAATCACTTCCAGCAACGTCCCCTCCGCTTTGCCGCGCCGCTTTTTGGATACACGAAGCGATACCCGCTGACCGGGCAGCACATTTTTTACAATACAGATTCCTTCGGACGTTTCCACTACGCCCTTTCCGGGATAGTCGACCCGGGTCACGATTCCTTCCAGAATGTCGCCTTTTTTCATTCAGATCTCCAGCTTATCGGTATATGCATCTGCAGACCGGTCACTCATATTACATGGACAGGTCATTGAAATATCTTGAGGATTTTCTCTTTCTCAGCGGAAAACTCACCCATCTGTGTCTCCAGTTCATCCATCTGCACCCGCATGGAAGCCGCTTTTTCTGTCATCCCTGCCTTTTCGTAGGCATTGGCAAAGAAGGCTTTCTCAAAGTATCTGCCGACCGCATAATACTGTGACAGCTTTTGGGCCTTGGGATTGTTTTCATTGCCGACCACGCTGTCATAGTATCGCGCGTCCAGATCGGAATAGTACTCTTCCGAAAGCCTGTAATAGAGACTGGTATCAGTATCATAAAAATCATTTGCGTTTTCACGCAGCGCAAAAATAGTGATCAGTATAGAAAATGCCAGAATAACGCTCAGGATGATATTGACAATATTTAACAACGAAAACGGCTTTTTCTGGCGTCGGGACGTCTTCACACGTCTGGAATATTTTTTCTGATTATTCATCTGCCGCCTCCTGTCGATACTTCTCCGTTCCTCTCTCGATCAGAAGCGTCCTGTTGCCCTGGGACAGTTCCCGCATGCTCTTCGCTTCCTCAGGAGTCATGGAAAAGTAAGTAATATACATAGCCTCCAGAGAACTACTCATGTTTTCGATATGCTTCATTAATGCAGGCTCACTGCTGATCTTCTGCATATCATAATCGTCAGCCTCAGTGCTTTCATAGAAATCCTGAATATACGACGCGCAATGCTTGGCGGCCAGATCCATATCCGAGTACTTGTCATGATTGACCATTTTCATGATCTCCTGACAGGCATATCGATAATGCGTTGCCACCCTGTAAAGGCCAAAATAGGAATCCGGCATGTAATTTAACGAGTAGACCCTTTCATTGGACCAGAACGCAGCAAAGCCCAGGTAGTCTTCCGCTTCCAGGTATGAATCGATCCTCTGTACGTATTCGTTCTTTGTTTTTGATGAATGCAGGAACCGGACCAGGCGGCCGATCTCATAGCTGTTTGTCTGGATAAAAATATTGGCGGCAATTGCCAGAAGCAGAAGCGCTGTCGCGGTAATCCGGACAGCCAGTCTTGACTGACGGCCGGCCTTATCGATCACCTCTTCTTTTGTCTGCTCGAATTCATTCTGATAGTGTGCCATATCGCGGGCATGCTGCTGCGCTTCGATATTGGGGCTTCCGCAATAGGGGCAGTACATTTCCTCCAGACGGATCTCGCCACCGCAGTTTTTACATTTCATCTGGTTCTCCATTCCGGAGCGCTCTGCGCGACGGGCCGAAGAGAAAGCGTATTGGAGGTTTCACTTCGGCCATAAGAGCTGTTTGCGGCGCTCCGGCACAAACAGCAGTGTGTAAAAAATCAGCACAGCAGTGTGATTATTGGCACTGTGCTCCGATCCTTAATCCGGCATCGGTTTATAGATATCAGGATGCTCCGACAGATAGTCCTTACAGAAAGAATACTCGGGATACCCGTTTTTTCCCCTCAGCATATTGTCAATAGACGCAATCTCCTCTTCTGACGCGCCAAAGATATCGCGCAGATCATTCTGATAAACTGCTGTCTTTTCTTCCAACAGCTTTCGATCTTTCTCTGTCAGGCCTCTTCTGTAAGGCAGTCCGCGCACGATCAGTTCATGGTACAACAGCCCGGTTGCGTCCGGCTCATAGAAATAGCCCTGCTCTCTGGCGATGAGTGCCTGATCTATATAGATGGTCTCCTCCCAGATCGCACAGAAAGTAAAGTGTTTCCAGTTATAGAGATCATGGCCATCGTCACGTGCTTTTTGAAAAGCCTTGACCAGCTCATCATATTTTCCTTCCTGGTAAAGACGTTCCATCCCGGGCAGGTTTTCCTGCCTCCAGGCATATTCCTGATGGTTCTTCTGCGTATTGCGCATGTTAGAATATACCGCAATACCGGCGATCAGGGCGGCAATGAACAATATCACACCTACCGTCACGCCAACTTTCCTGCCGATTCTTCCGGCTTCATTTTTGGAAACAATTGCACCGGTATCTCCTACATCGTCGAGATCCTCTTTGATCCGGTGCAGTTTGCGCATGTATTCACGTTCCGCTTCAGGCGCATAGGCGGATCCGCAGTAGGGACAATAGGCTGTCCCGGGCCTCAGCGATGCGCCGCACTGGCTGCAGATAATCTTTTTTACGCGCATGTAGAGAAAACTCCTCTGATGAGAAAAGTATTACAGGCTGCTCGGCTCAAGTGACATATCTGTTCCCCGCAAAAATGATATGCGGGAAAATGCTCTGCATGAGAAATGTGCCAGAAAGATCACTCTTTATGGCACATTTCTCATTTTATAACTGATATGCGTTTTGTAAAGATCAAAGACATCCAAACTCGATCATGGCTTTTCTGAGGGACTCTTTGTGGGCGTCCGTCAGCTCGGTCAGAGGAAGTCTGGGCGAGCCCACATCAAAGCCCTGCATATTGAGGGCGGCCTTGACGGGGATCGGGTTGACCTCAATGAAGAGCTGCTCGATCAGAGGCAGCGCTTTGAGCTGCAGCTTTTTGGCCTCCTCATATCTTCCTTCGAGACAGTGCATCACAAGGTCGTGCGTCTGCCTGGGCGCGACATTGGCGAGAACCGAGATAACACCGGAACCGCCCAGGGAGCACAGGGGCACGATCTGGTCATCATTGCCGGAATAGATGTCGATCTTACCGTCCACCAGACTTGCCAGCTTTGCTACCTGGCTGATATTGCCGGTTGCCTCCTTGATTCCCGCAATGTTGGGCTGATCCTTGATGAGCCTTGCCATCGTCTCGGGAAGAATGTTGGTGCCGGTCCTTGAAGGGACATTATAGACGATGCAGGGGAGCTTTGTAGCAGAAGCAATGGTGCGGTAATGCTCATAAAGACCGTCCTGCGTTGCCTTA
>DFDT01000219.1 GCA_002368865.1 Lachnospiraceae bacterium UBA3821
GATACGAACGAGTAATATATATATAATTATATAATTTTTTTCACAATAACTTCAATATTTGGCTCGACTTTTTTGTATACATTTACTGTATTATTATTAGTACGATTGAGCAATTACCATCAATCTTCACAGAAACCAGCCATCACCCCCGTTTGAGCGTGTCCGGTTACATTACTGGCCACACCGTGACCAGTAACCGGGGAGTTTCCCATTCCAAATTTGCCCTCGGCCAATGGAAAACGCCCTTGAGCTTAGTCAAAATGGCTGCCCCCGAATCAAACAGCTGAGTGTTCGGTGCGGGTGTGACTTGTAACCCGGTCACATTTCCGGCAGCCGGATACTGTCCATTCAGATTGACTTTGTTCTGACGGGATGTAAAATGGATTCTGTACCTGCTGTTCAGGATTCGCCCACAGGTCTCCGGCGCTCTGCTCCGCAGCGCAGACATCCTGTGAGCCTTCACCGTTTTCGCCTGCGCGAAAACGCCTCAGGATGCCGCTCTTCGAGCGGCATAGGTGGTTAGAATGAAAAATCTTGTCGATACAAGATTTTTCATTCCGGATGTCTGCTCCGCAGCGCAGACATCCTGTGAGCCTTCACCGTTTTCGCCTGCGCGAAAACGCCTCAGGATGCCGCTCTTCGAGCGGCATAGGTGGTAAGAATGAAAAATAATATTGTGGAAAAAATCAATCGCTGGATCGACAAAAACAAAGATTTGTTCGGCGGCAAGATACTCTGTTCCGGGATCGATCCGGAATGCGCGCGGCACATCAGCCGCCTGTTCCCGGCTTCCTCGGTAGTCTGTCTGGAAGCTTCAAAGGATGAAGGGACAGGAGAAAAAACAGATGGCAGGGACGGGGACGGATCCCTTTCCGGCCCCCTCTTTCTCCGTGGCGGTCTCAAAAGCTACGAAGGCGGCAAATTTGACACAGTGCTTTCACTGGGCGGGGCTCCTCTGCGTCCCCTGCAGCCCGGGGATGGTTTTCCGGTCTGGAAACGGGGCACTCTGTACCTGCGCCGGGCCTCGCTTCTCATGGACTACTATGAGGAGGAAGTCCACTCCCTGCAAAAGCACCTGCGTCCGGGCGGCACTCTGCTCTCTCTGATCCGCTCTGACCAGGACGAATATTTCCTGGGTTACTGCCTGGCAGCCGCCGCGGAAGGACTGGCGGTAGACACCGCTTCGGTCCGTCAGATTTCCTGTATGGAAAACGGAGAAAAGCAGATCCTGCAGGGGTTTACGGCCATGGAAGGCGGACGCACTGACATCAGCGCCCTGCTGGCCGGGAATCTGAATTATTCTCTGGACAGGATGAATACTGCGGCGGAAGAGCTTCAGGGCAGGCAGGCGGAGGTCATGCTGCAGGCGGACATCGCTGAACTGATCCGGGGCTATCACCTCTACCAGGGCGAATCCTTTAAGGGGAAGCTGGCAGTCTACTCCTCCGCGCAGAGGCAGGACGTCATCTATTATTTCACTGACGTGGAAGGCGACCAGCCTTATCTGCGGCGCTTCCATGAAGGCGACCGGGACAAGGTCATCCGGCACATGGTCGGTGAGCTCCACCGTCAGAAGGCCGGTGATAAGAGCATCAGCTGGAAACAGCTGGAGCTGCAGGATGACTGGAGCGAGACCGAACTTTAAGGCTGATCAAAGCAGCGGGGCGGTGTGTGGATGTGCGGAGCATTGCGAGCGCCCGCAAGAGCGGATCAGCGGGCAGACAATCAGACATGTCTGCGGGCACCCGCCCGTGGCATCAGGTATGTAAAGCGGAAAGCCGCATTTCGCAGGACCTGTCATCAGGAACAAAAAATCCCCTCACCCGATTTGTGGTCGGATGAGAGGATTTTTTTTGGTCCTTTTTTATTCAGATGAACAGGCTCAGCCCGGATGATGACCCGGCACAGGGGACATGACTGTTTTCCCTGCCCGGTTCTGCCAATCATGCCAGGACAGGTCTGCGATTCTTCATGAAAGCGGAAATCTCGGCAATGTTGGTATATTTGTCATATGCTTCGCCGTTGGGCATGAGCAGGGTCGGGGCCTGGATAATGTTGTTGGCCTCCGCGAACGACATGCCCTCGGGGTTGTCGGCATAGATCACCTGGTAAGGGATGTGGGCTTTTTCCAGCATCTTTTTGGCCGCGCCGCAGTTGGGGCAGGTCTTTGTAGCGACCAGGATGGCCTTGCGGTCAGCAGTCACCTTCTTTGTCCCGGGAGCAGGAGCTGTCTGTGAGGGATCTACGCCTGCCGAGACAGCCTGGGCCATCTGGCTCTGCTGTGTCTGCCAGGCATTGCCTGCGACAGAACCCTTTGAAGAGATTCCGCGGACAGGTTTGTGTTTCCCTACAATTATAAATGAAACAAGGTTGCCTATTTCCCCGAAGATTTTCGATATTTCTACAATTATAAACGAAATATACATTTTGTATCCCCGAGATTTGTTATCGTTTTTCTACAATTATAAATGAAACATGTTGTGGAACAGCGTGTATACTACCATATGAAGGCCAACATGCTTCTATACTATACCACATCTTCCTTCGCATAACAAAGGGGATGCCCTCAAAAAGCACAAAAAGAGCGCCGATATTCTCGGCGCCCATTTTGTGTCTTCCCGACACAGCTTCGTCCGTATATGGAACACGGCATGCATCTCCATATTTGTAAATTCTCTGTACATGCAGAGATCCGAACAGATAGTTTTATATTCTTCTGAGTCAAACTTACCCGAACGGGCTGCGTTCTTCTTCCGGCTTATCGAAATATTCCTTGAAAAATTTTTCCATTATCTTCTCAGTCGCTGCCGTCTTATTAAGGCCCGTCTCCTTACAGAACCGGTCAAGCTGGTCATATATATAAGAAGAAAGTTTTATGTTCAGGTAACGGGCGTCCTTCTTTTCCCTGGGCATATTTCTTCTCCTTATTTGCTGGTTGCTTGTACTTTTTCCTGGTACAGTCGCATTAACCAGGCTACGCAGGCGGCCTCATCCGTTTCTTTGATCGGCATGCCATAGGCAGCCATGACGGCCATGTCGTTGGCCGTATGAGCCTTTCGCAGCTCGACCGGCATGGTCAAGGGATCATAGAGGTCTGCGAGGCTGCTGTCAGGATACAGGCTGCGCGCATCGAGGATCCACTGGGCGGTCTGCTCTATTCTCTGTTTCTGGTCTTCTGTTGGAGAAGGCCACGGGAAGTTGTTGTAGACGATTTTAATTGAATAATCATACCTTGTTTCAAGTCGCCCACATACCGTTCTCATCCATGCCATATGTACATTTGATTCTAGAATTCCAAAATGATATAGATTCGCATTTGGCATAAGCCTTAATTTGTTACTGCACAGCACGGAATCGTCCAAATATCCCATCGGAACATACCTTCTCTTTTCAGAGGATACTTCTGGTATACATATATAATGCCCCTTCGGGAAGTTTTCTACATGAAATTTCGTTGGAGCATCCGCAAGTTTACGAGTCCCTGGACTTTTACTTTTAAGTCGGACGTTACGCACTGCTTCTATACGTTCTATGCATTTTGGCATTTTTCTTAGTTCGTTTGGTGGACAATTTTTTAAGAACAGACAATAACGAGGTTTGTTGTCGATGAACTCCTGGGCACCATACCATTTCTTAAACCATTTTTCCGACTTTGGCTCTTTAGAAATAAATGCATTTTTTTCCTTCTCGGTAAATAAATAATACCCACCGTCAATAGGTTTATTCCCGATACCTATTTCTGGAACATCGCAGATTGGTTTTTTTCTGCTGTCAATAAATACATCATCTGCATCTATCAGGTAGCCATTGATATGTGAAACTTTAGAAGAGTTTCCCTGGTCGAAAATAATCCTCTCTTTATTGTTATTTCCATGGCTAAATCCTATTATTACACAATGAACGTGCGCTTTTGATGTTGATTCGCTATCCCATTGAAATGACCTATATGCAAAGTCGATTTGAAGCCCTCTATCAAAAAGATTTCGCCATAGATTTGCGACGCTCTCTCCTTGACATATGGAATTTGTAGATACTAATGCTCCTTTAATCTTAGAGTTCTTCATTATTTGTAATGCACGAACATACCAACAGCATACATAATCAAGGTTGCCTGCATTTTTCCAATCGCTTCCACAAACATTAAGGACATCTTCCTTCTGCTCTTTGTTCATCCACCTGGCACCCACAAAGGGCGGATTCCCATACAAGTAATTCAGCTTGTTCTTGTCCACTACCTCATTCCAGTCCATTCGCAGAGCGTTTCCCTCAACGATTCTGGCCGTAGTCTTGAGCGGCAGGAAATCGAGGTCCATCTGGACGATGTCCTCGGTTTCCTTCATCATTTGGTTTTCAGCGATCCATAGAGCAGTCCGTGCAACTGTGACTGCAAAGTCATTGATTTCAATGCCTGCGAATTGGCCGATGCTGACCTTGATGGGATTAACAACCTCTCCCAGCGTCATCTGTCCGCGAGTGAGCAGCTTGATGACCTCATTCTCGATTTTGCGAAGGCTTGTGTAGGTCTCAGTGAGAAAATTTCCACTGCCGGCGGCCGGATCCATGAACAACAGGGAAGCAAGCTTGTCCTGGAATGCCTGGAGCTTCTTTTCTTTTACCTTCCAGATTTGGACGGCTTTGATGGACTCAAACTCTGCTTTCAAGTCATCCAGAAACAGCGGATCTATTACTTTGTGAATGTTCTCGATTGACGTGTAATGCATGCCGCCGGAACGCCGTGTCTCGGGGTTCAGGGTAGACTCAAATACAGCGCCGAAAATCGTGCCATTGATACCAGACCAGTCGAAGTCCTCGGATGCTTTGTTCAGCAGCAGATCCATGATCTCGTCAGTGAATGGCGGGATTTCTATGTCGGCTTCTTTGCCAGAACCATCATCAAACAGTCCGCCGTTGACATACGGAAAAGATGCCAGAATCGGGTCATCATCAGCGAGGTACTCGTCCCTTTCTTCCGGTTTCTGATTCAGTACACGGAAGAGATCCCTTAATGCCTTTCGTGCCTGCGTTGGCTTGAACTGCGCCATATAGTCATGGAAAAGGCCCTTTTTACCAAATACGTCAGCGTCCTCACCATACAGGCAGAAGACCAGGCGGACGCACAGCTTGTTCAGGCTCTTGAGCGTCTCCGGATCATCAGGATTTTTATATTGCTTGTGGAAGGCATCGTACAGTTCCCCGACAATCTCACCGGCTTTCAGAGAAACTTCCATTTCTTGTGTAATTTTCTTGGTCTCCTGACTTACAAGAAAATCAAGAATATGATATTTCGAAGAAAGCTCATGCAGGGTGAGCTTCACAATATTGGCCTCTGGCTTCTTCTGGTTCATATCATAAATCCAGATTTCACCAAAATTCGATGTGATGACCCACCTGGCTTTTTCGTCGAACGGCAACCCATTGTCGTACATTTTAGCTTGCTCGTATGGGGTCATCCCGGCGTGTCCCGCCTGAGGCTTGTCGAGCGGAATCCCTAAAGACTTCTGCTCAATCAGGACACGCGTCTCCGGGATATATACATCGATGTATTTTGTATTCCCGTCCGGCCCAATCACGGGCTTTTCAAACTCTACACGCTGAGTCACATCTCCGACATCAAGAATGTCATGAAGAATTTCGACCCAATATGAACTGGCGTCCTGCTTCTCATTTCCTTTGTTCTGCCACCGATAGAAAAACTGCCTTGCAGCTTCTCTCTGCTGAGCATCTGTCATAGCTTATCCTCGTTATTGTTATTCTTGGCCCTTTGCCAGCTTTGCTGCTTTCCCCTTCTTGCATCCGGGAGCAAACTGCAGGACCATTTTGTCGAGCTTCTATGGTCTTGGTAATACGGGTTTCCAGAAAGCAGGGCCAGACCGGTATAATGCAGCATTTTGACCGGCCTATCTCCTGCTCATCCGCCCGTATCGTCAACATGTTTCAACAATATAATACACTTTGTTCGAACGTTTGTCCACTGTCAAAAACACCTCCGACATTTTCCTTCCTATTAGTACGTATATCCGTCATTCATTATCTTCCAGTAATGACAGTATTTCCGCAGGTGAGGCCTTTTTCTTCTTAGGCGCCTTTCTCTTATCTGTTTTCCCTGCGCTTTGAAGTTTTTTGAATGTCATCCTCATGATGGCAATGTCATCATTGGACTTTTCTTTTCCCTCCTTGGAAACCAGCACCTTATCGACCATATTTTCTATCGTAGAAGCGTTGAACCTGTCGTCGATCTCCATGATCCTGCTCACGACGAACTGCTTCAGTTCTACGATCCGCTCCGCGTCTGGTGCTTCGTTGGCGTTCAACGCCGCTTTCTCAGCGGCCTTTCTTTTCTCTTCCTGCGCGATCTGCTGCATATCATCATTGGCTTGTTTCGCGAGCTTTGCCCTTTCAGCTTCGACTTTCGGGTCTTTCAGGTCCGACAAAAGATCCATCATCCCCGGGTAATGCCGTTCCATCGTTCTCTGGACATAATCCGCATTGACCTTTGGCTTCCTCTGCGCTCGTACATAATCTATGTTCATGTACATGTAAAGTCCTATAAGCTGATCAATGATCCCTTTTGTACAGTCGTACAGCTTATCGATGAGCTCCTCATCCGGTTCGACAAGTTTGTTAAACCACTGGTATTTAAACAATTGCTTCACATTATAATCAAACAGCACTCTGTTCTGGCAGTATACATCTGCGTGTATCTCCGCCCCCAGCCGCCTTGACTCCCGGAGGTTCCCCGAAAAGATCTTATCATATGCGTCCTCAGTACCGACAACACCGAAGGCAACTTTTGTCTTATTGGACAGTTCGAGGATGCTCTCAAAAGAATTTTCCAGCGTGGCATCAAAGTGTATGTGCTGGATCTCGTCAAAGATAATGATCCCAATGGCAAACTTCTCTATGAGTTGCCGCACCCTGTCAGTATAGACGGACAGAGTCCCCCGTTTTCCGGCGTCCAGTTCATTCTCATATACTGGCTTTACATTTCCAAGAGCACGGTCTATGGCAACGCCTATGTTCTTGTACAGGCCTCTGAAATTAGAATGCGGCGGGCACTGGACGACAAGATATACGATCTGCGGGTAAGTGGTCATCCCTTTCCCTTTGTGTATGATGTACTGCGGATAGTTGCGGAACAATGTTTCAAGCGCTGATGACTTTCCGCACCCGGAATAGCCGAGCATCGTTATGCCGGCATTCGTTGCGGCAGCATCATTTCCAATAAGAACGCCGTCCGCTTGATGTTTTTGATTATGGGCTTCATATCCCAGACTTATGTCGCCGCCCTCGTCACGGAACATCGCTCGTGCCCGATAAGACAGGACCAGCGCATCAAACACCTCATCTTCAAGTTCATAATTTAACGGCAGAGGGAACCGTACGTCCCTCAGTTTCAATATAGATAGTATCTTTTCGTGTAGCTCCTTCTTTTTTTCTTCTTCGTACCTGTATCCGGGGATGCCTCTCCGGCAGGCAATATCAAGTTCGCTCTGTGTTCTTGGCCTTGGAAGCGCTTCTATATACGGGTTTCCCGTATCCGTGCTGTAACTAACGTACCTTGCCTTTACTCCTCTCATTGATAGATAATCAACTGTATCATACTGTCTGCTGCCATTTTCCAGTTTTTCGTACTCATATTCTATAAATGAAGACATTGTCTTCCTCCCTTGCCCCGTTATCCGTATTTGTTAATTGTTTTCATAAAGCAGTACGTTATTCAGTTTTTATGACGTGTGGTCAGCTGTCCTCCTCTTCGTATTCTCCTTCATAGTCGTAGAAATTGCCGACCATATCGAGATATTCTTTTTCTGTCAGTTCCTGCCTTGGTTCCGTGGCTTCAGACGGTCCCGGCAAACTGATATCAATTATTTTTGTGCTACCAGAACTATCTTCGATAGCCTTTCTCTTTTCCTGGTCAATCTTGTGTGTGATGGCATTCATTCTGTTTAACAGCTGTTTTTCCGTTTCTCTCTCCTCTCTCATATTCTTAGTTTCTGCATATCTTGGGCTGTTGGCTTTGGCAGTTTCAACGATACTTTCCACAAGGTTTGACCGCATTGCGTTAATCTCTTCGTTCCTTTGACGCGCTTCTTTGTTTTTGGCTGAAATCATTTTGAAGTAATCACTTGTTTCTTTGAATGTCAGGCCTTTAATATCCCTTTGCCATCCGAGTCCTTCATTCAATTCCGCGTAGACCATGTTTCCGGCAGAATCCGTATAATAAATCCTGCTGTTATCCCTCGGGTCATATCTCACGCTAAGAGCATACTTTTTGTTCTGGGCTCTGTACATTCGGCCAAGGAGGCTCTCATCATCATAGTTAATATATGTGAGTCTTTTAAAATGGATGCCCCGCTTGTCAATTTTTGCCTGTTTGGGTATGAGCAGTTTATATAAATAATCTACCCTGTCAGTGATCGGGCGGGGCGCGCCCTTTGTTTTGCAGTAGTATTCCCACAGCATAGAAGGTGTAGGATCTATCCCGTCCCTTATCTCGCAGGCACGAGGCATATAGTTGTCCATATGTTTTTGGTTGTAGGACAGGATACAGATCAACAGCATCTTTGTGAAATCATGAACCGTAAGAACAGCCTGCTTGTGATGCTGGGAGTCATGCCTTTTCTGAATCTGCCCGGCACCCTCTGTGTATGGATTCACCATCGTGTGAATCTGATGGAACCACTGCTCTATCATGCCCTTCATGCTTCCTGACCCTCCAGGGACGATATGCCTGTTGATTCCGAGGGCATTACACAGCGCTTGGGCTGGATCGGATTTATAATCCGATCCCCGGTCAGAATAGAAATCCAAAGGCAGGAAATTGGAAGGGAAGAGCCGTTCGTCATTAAGATCGATGTCATATTTTGCACAAAACTCTTTCTTGTCCTCTCCAAGATTCAGGAACAGGTTTGTATATCCGAGAAAGCTGTTATTCTCCAAACTCACAGAGACCGCGACGACCGCATGTGTCAGCACATCCCTCATGCAGTAAACATCAGCCCTTCCGATAGTCTGGTTCGTAACACTATTGAATAACGAGATCAGGGAAATATCTACCTCAAGGGAATCAGCCTCTACTTTTTCTCCAGGGGCCTCAACATTCGCGACATCCTCCGACAGAAGAAGCCTCTTGTTGTTCCGTTGTTCCATCCTTGATGTCTTGATCGCGTCATACTCTTCTCTGGGCAGGTTCTTATGACAATAATAATAAAATTGCCTGAATGTAGGCCTTTCATCGATCGGCAGAAGCCTGCTCTGTACTTTCCCTCCTACTACAACATCATGAAAAAAATATCTGTTGTTCATAGTGTCGTACGCCGCCTCGAAGCTCTTCGACCTTCCTGATTTGTAAAAGTTAAGTCCATACTCGAACGCTTCGATGACTTCGGGAGTAAGAGGGCATCCGGCTGCGATCCCGAGATCACCTTTTGAACCTCGCTTTTTACCTGTTGCAGCATCTCCTGTTTTGGCACGTTTCTTGCGAAGGAGCGATGACTCTTTCATCCCTGATTGGAGATATTCTCTACATAATTTCCAGACCGCCTTCTTCTTTAAGTCATATTTTTGAAGAATCTCAGAAATGGTTTCTTTGTGTTTTTTCCCCATTAGTTCCAGATACGTCGGTCCATAACTTCTGTTAATTTCTTTAATGATCTCTGATTTTATTCGGTATGACTCTGCTCCTTTTTCTGACATGCTGTCGGGGTCTATAACTTGGCTATCATTGTCCGGGATAACGTTTATATCTCCGTTCGTTATCCCTGTTCTGATTGACCGTAGATCATATTCAGCTATATTGAGTTTCTGAATATCCATTTGACACAGCACGATGGACGGTGATGAAATATAAATAATCCTGTATATGCTTTTATCAATCTGCAGGATATCCCCGACCTGTATAACTACTTCGTTCATTTAGCCTCCCAACCTTAAGTGCTCTGTGACAATTTCCCTATAATCGATCGGCTTAAACAGGTCCACTGTTATTTGTTTTGTCGCAATCAGGTGCTTGACCCTTGAAATGTCATCATGGACTTTGTTCTCGTCGTAATAAACTACGATTCGACGGATATTGTTCACATATTGTGGGTCAAGGTCTTCCTTATAAAGAAGTTTCCAGATAATTCCTTTCTCAGCCCAGTACTTTTTCTCGATAAGGAGCTTCTCAGCTGTCCGCATGGCCCGATTCATCTCGAACTCAGTTTTCGCGAGCTTATAATCCACATCCTTGCGGCTATCCTTGATCGAGACGGCTTCCTGGTGCCCGTCGGCATAATCGACGAGCATATCCGTTGTCATGGTTGTATTTCTATCCTTGGGATGTCTAAAACCAAAAGCATCAGCGATCCTGACTGTATCTTCGGGTTCAAACAGCGGGAACTGCTCCCGTATATCGGTTACATTGTCATCCCACCTCAGAACATAATAATACCATTCTTCGCCCTGTGACAGGAGCTGTGTCGTTCTTCCGTGTTTCCAGTCTACGACATTGGCCGTGGTCCCGGCGCTGTTGAATTCCCTTATCTTTATCCAGGGCTTGTAGTTTGCACCATGCCCCTTTCCACGCCCTTCCCTGCGCTTGCCTGCTTCAGTTATCCTTGGCATTTTCACCTCCTTCCATATACAGCATATCTATGAGCCTCGTCATCATGGTTCTTATATTGGCTGTTCTGTATCCGTTGATAAGTTCGTCGAACTGTTTCCTTTCCGGAAGTTTTCCGCCGTTTCCCTCTATCAAATGCCGCCGGACTGCTGTTATCACTTCATCAATAGGGAGGGCTGTACACTGTTTGTACTGGACGAGGAAATCGACTGCTTCCAGAACAATGTAATTCTTATCGGTGATCTCAACCGGCATTCCTTTAATATGGATATCTTTCCCAAGAAACCTTGTTTTTCTGTTTGCTGTTTTAAAAGACTCCTTATTTGTAGCGATATGCCATGCTGTTGGCTTGTCAGCGAGCCCAAGCATGCCAGCATAACTTGCGCCCCTTAAAAAACCTATCCTGTGCCCATATCTCTTGAGGTAACGAGCAACAATAAGGTCATCATCGCTGAATGTCTTTTCGGATATGGTATAGATTCCCGTTGCATGGCGCCGGAGATGGTTTCCTTTCACTAGACCTGATAGAACATCGTACAGCGCATCCCCCTGCAGTTCTTTGTATTGTATGTCTTCAGCAAATATGAGCTCATCCCCGAAATGTTCTGCAAGATA
>DFDT01000217.1 GCA_002368865.1 Lachnospiraceae bacterium UBA3821
CCAGTCCGAGATCCGAGGGGAGCAGACGGCGCTCATTGAGGAGATGGTGGGAAATCTGAAGATTGTGAAGACGTTTTCCAAGGAAGCGGATGTGAAGGAGCAGTTTGCGGAAATTAACGGCAGATTGCAGAAGAGTTCCCTGCGGGCTATTTTCTTTTCTTCCATCACGAATCCGGCAACCCGGTTTGTCAACAGTCTGGTCTACGCAGGCGTGGGGGTATTTGGTGCGTTCATTGCGCTGCGAGGCGGTATCAGCGTGGGGCGGCTGTCCTGTTTTCTAAGCTATGCCAACCAATACACCAAGCCTTTTAATGAGATTTCGGGTGTGATTACCGAGCTACAGAACGCCATGGCCTGCGCGGCGCGGATCTTCGAACTGATCGAGGAGGAGCCGCAGGTGCCGGAGGCGGAAGATGCGAAGGTGTTAGAAGCGGCGCGGGGGGAAGTGACACTTAAAGATGTGCAGTTTCAGTATGTGCCGGAGAAACCTTTGATCCGAGATTTTAATCTGCAGGTGAAACCCGGACAGCGCGTGGCCATCGTGGGTCCCACGGGCTGCGGCAAGACTACAGTGATCAATCTGCTGATGCGGTTTTACGATGTGAAAGAGGGTGCGATCCGGGTGGATGGAACCGATATCCGGGATTACACCAGAGGGAGTCTGCGCACCAGTTACGGCATGGTTCTTCAAGAGACCTGGCTGCGGGCAGGGACGATCCGCGACAACCTCTGTATGGGCAGACCTGGCGCTACGGAAGAGGAGATCATACAGGCCGCCAAAGCGGCGCATGCCCACAGCTTTATCAAACGTTTGCCCAAAGGGTATGATACGGTGATCGCGGAAGATGGCGGGAGCCTTTCCCAGGGACAGAAACAGCTTTTGTGCATCGCGCGGGTGATGTTGTGTCTGCCGCCGATGTTGATCCTGGATGAGGCGACCTCGTCCATTGATACAAGAACGGAGTTGAAGATCCAGAATGCGTTTGCAAAGATGATGCAGGGGCGCACCAGCTTTATCGTAGCCCACCGCCTTTCCACGATCAAAGAGGCGGATGTGATCCTGGTCATGCAGGACGGCAATATCATTGAACAGGGTGACCATGAAACGCTGCTTTCACAAAACGGATTCTACGCAGAGCTTTATAACAGCCAGTTTGCAGGATAGTGTGAGATACGGGGGACCAAAAAGTTGTCAAATTTTGATTTTTTGAATCATGCCCAATATTTAAATTTTCCCAGCTGCAGGGTATTGTATGAAAATGCCATGCTTGCCGAAAATGCGTATTTTTCCGATCATGAGGAGTGTGCGCTGAGGGTGCGGGTGGTTTTGGAACAGTTCTGTATTTTCGGATCGGAGCTGAAAAAGGCGGAATATCCGGATACGGTCTTTCGGATGGAAAGCTATTGGAATCCACAGAACAGATGGGAATTCATCAAAACCTTCGGAAACAGGAATGCCGCACTGATCAAAAGGACCAGCGCCATTTCCGGATCTTTTCTGTACAGTGACATCCCCACGAGAGAGGATGTTTATCCGGAAATGCTCAGAAATATTTATATCCTGCTCTTGTGGCTGTATCAGGAATTAGGTATGAAAATCCCGCTTTTGGAGAAAGATTATAGCATACGGAAGATTCCCGGTGAGCCTGTTTTGCAGGGAGCAGACCCACAGATTCAGTATTCTACGGAACAGATGCTGGGGGCGCTGAAGATCTTTTTCCCTGACTGCAATACGGAAAAATTGTGTGATGTGCGGAAGGCGGGAGACAAATACCTTGTGGTAAGTCCCGCAGGGGAGCTGCTGGAGGAGATGGAAGCGCCGGAAACCGTATTTTTCTCGGAGGGGAAGGCGGAACTACTCCGATCGCGCCTCGCAGAGATAAAAAAAGAATTTGACTTAAAGACGAGAGAATATATACAGGGGCAGAGCGCCTGTGACAGCCAGATTGTTCTGCTGGAACTGCAGTTGGAAGAGGGAGCGGGCACCGGCAGAAAAGAACAGCTTCTGCGGCAGGAGATCCAGGAGCTGGAGAGCAACAAACAGCAGATTTCTGAGTTTTATCGGGACGAGCTGGCCGCGCTTGCCGGAAAATATGAGGAAACGCATGAGAAATACAATGATCTGCTGCCTGCCGTTCAAAATAAGAGCGAGATGCAGGAGCGGATGAAAGGATTGCTCAAGGAACGGGCGGACATGGAGGTCCGTTACGAAAAACAGCAGGGCAGTCTGCTTCAGGACGTGCGGGACGCCAAGACGCAGCTGGAAAAAACTGAAAGAAGCATGAAAGCGCTGAATCTCTCAATCCGGGAAGGAAACGTGCTGCTGGAGCAGCTAAACAGCGACCTTACCGAGAGGGAAAGGGCGCTTGAGGCTACGCTAAAGCAGGCACAGAAAGAGTATGCGAACACGCAGAAAGAAAGCGCGAAAGCGATTGATCAGTACAAGAACTGCCTGAATAACACAGAGGTCATATTGACGCAGATGTTGTTCGGAAATCTGAAGTGTAAAAAAATGCATGCAGGCTTGGACCAGTCGGAAGAGATCATGACCTGCCTGCAGATTGTCAAAGAAGAAACGGAGCATGTGAATGAAGGGATCGCATCCTATCGGGAAAGCTTAAACGATTCGGAGATGAAGGCATGTCTGCTTAGGGTACAGGAACAGTATGACAACCGGATCCGGGAAGCCAAAGAGGAGCTAAGGCAGCGGCAGGATGATTTCACATGGGAGAAAAAGAAATATGAGGGTCTGCTGAATTCCCTCAATGAGGAGGAAGAACCTGTCGAGGAAGCTGAGCAGCCTGCGGAGAAAAACCAGGAAGCAGCTGTTACAGAAGAAACAAAGGAAGAAAAGCAGGAACTGCCGGAATCCTTTGCGGAATATATGCGCACACATACCTGGTGGAAATGGGTACTGGCAGCGGGACTCTGCATATTGTTGGGAATATTGATCGTTGCGATTTTTGGTGAGAACGTTGAAGTTATATTGGAAAGGCGGTAGAGAGATGGCGATGGACAGGGCAGCGAAAAGAAAAATTGAGACAGCTAAGGCAAAGGCTGTGGCAAAAGCCATGAAACAAGTGAACAAAATGAAGAAAAAACAGACCAAGAAGATGAAGTGGCAGCGGAAGCTGGGTGTGGCAATGGGGATTGGCGGCACCTGCGTAGTGGCGGCAGCGGCAGCAGTGATGATCTTCCCGGTGGTGGACTATGTGAAAGGCAGGATCGCGCTGATGAAGAAAGACTATACAGAAGCGGAGCATCTGTTCAACCAGTGCGGGGCTTTTCTGGACAGTGCGGAGTGCAGGCAGGAAGCTCTGTACGGTTACGGTACGGAGTGCTACGCGGCCAAAGAGTATCAGGACGCCTACAATGCCTTTGCGGAATGCGGGGAGTACAGGGATTGCGCGGAACGGACCGCGGAGATGATCCGGACAGGTCTGGCAGAATTTTAGGTATTGAAAAACGACCTTTCTTCGTTGCCGATGCAATCAAGGCGACTGTCAAGGATCCCAGAGAAAGTGCATTCATGCTGAAGTTCGCGTCTGCAAGTAAGACTGCATCTAAAAAGAGAAAGCAGGAGAAAGAGGCAGGGGAGCATATCCCGCCCTTTTTGATCGCCAGCATTACCAGCAAATGCAATCTGCACTGCGCAGGCTGCTATTCCCGCTGCAATCATGCGACGGTGGATGCGGAACCCGTCAGCCAGCTGACGAGTGAGGAGTGGTTGAGGATCTTTTCTGAGGCAGATGAACTTGGAATCAGTTTTATTCTGTTGGCGGGCGGTGAACCTATGCTGCGCCGGGATATCATTGAGGCAGCGGGAAAGCAATCGAATATCCTGTTTCCCATTTTTACGAATGGGACCTTTATGGATGAGCAATATTTTGAGCTGTTTGACAAGTGTCGTAACCTGATTCCCATCATGAGTATCGAAGGAGAGCGGGAAGTGACGGATGCCAGAAGGGGCAGCGGAATTTTTGACAGACTGATCCGGAATATGGATGAACTGCATGACAGAGGACTGATTTACGGAGCATCCGTGACGGTCACGACGGAGAATATCAGAGAGGTTTCATCGGATGACTTTTTGAAGAAACTCTCAGAGCGGGGCTGCAAGGCGGTCATTTTTGTTGAGTTTGTGCCGGTGACGGAAGAAAGTAAAGAGCTCGCGCCGGGAGATGAGGAGAGGGAGTATCTGCAGGGCGAGATTGCGCGTCTGCGCAGGGAAAAGCCGGAGATGGTATACATTTCGTTTCCGGGAGATGAGAAAAGTTCCGGCGGCTGTGTGGCGGCCGGCAGGGGATTTTTCCACATCAACTCCCATGGCGGTGCGGAACCCTGTCCGTTTTCTCCGTATTCGGACGTCAACGTGAAGAATACATCCCTAAGGGAAGCAATGCATTCTCCCCTGTTTACAGCGCTCAGAAGCGGCGATATCCTGATGGATGACCATGGCGGCGGCTGCGTGCTTTATGAAAAGCGGGAACAGGTGGAGGCGCTGTTGGCGCAGCATATGTAAACGTGGGATCGTCCGGAGACGGAAATCATATTAAAAGTGAGTGGCATTTATTGTTCTCCCACATATCTTGAAAGAGAGAGTTTTTTCTTGAAATCAGGTATGTGGGAGGTTTTTTATGGCTTTGGTGGTATTGGATGCGGGGCATGGTGGCGCCAACCCCGGTGCATTGTACAACGGTAGACGGGAGTCGGATGACGCGCTGGCGCTTGTGATGGCGGTGGGATCCATTTTGGAGAATAACGGCGTGGATGTGTATTACACCCGCACCACAGATATTTATGAATCGCCTTATCAGAAGGCGCAGGAGGCAAATGAGGTGGGAGCGGACTATTTTGTGTCCATCCACAGGAATTCTAGCCCCTACCCGAATCAGTACAGCGGCGTGGAGTCGTTGGTGTATAGCCGGTATAGCCCGGCGGCGCAGATGGCATACAATATCAATGCCCAGCTGGAGCAGGTCGGGTTCACAAATCTGGGGGTGAATGAGCGGCCGAATCTGGTGGTGCTGAATGCCACTTCCATGCCGGCGGTGCTGGTGGAGGTGGGGTTCATCAATACGGATGCGGACAATGAGCTGCTGGATGACCGGTTCCAGGAAGTGGCGCAGGCCATCGCGGTGGGGATTCTGGAAAGTTTTTGATAAAAAATAAAAAGACAGTGTTTTTTTCGATAGACAGTAAATTTAGAGTAGATACCACTGTCTTTTTATTGTACAATAGGAAACATGAAAACGAAAGCGGAACATGAGATGAAACAGAAGATTGACATGACCACCGGTTCCATCATGGGCAAGGTGTTTTTGTTTGCAATCCCCATTATTTTGGGGAATGTGCTGCAGCAGCTCTATACCACGGTGGATACGCTGGTGATCGGAAACTTTTGCGGGGAAACGTCGTTAGCGGCAGTGGGAACCAGTGCGCAGCCGGTGGAGGTGTTGTTGTGCATTTTCCTGGGCATCGGTACCGGTGTGTCAATCCTGGTCTCGCAGTATATGGGTGCGGGGGACTGGGAGAGGATGAAGAAGGTCTCGGACACGGCGGTGTTCTTTGTGTATGTGTGCGGGCTGCCGTTGTGTGTGATCGGATATTTTGTGACGCCACTCATTCTGGGCTGGATGGGGGCGCCGGCGGACACCTGGGATGCGGCTGTGACGTACACCAGGATCGTTTTTTTCGGGGCATTGGGAAATATCGGATATAACATGA
>DFDT01000146.1 GCA_002368865.1 Lachnospiraceae bacterium UBA3821
CACGGTCCGCCGGCAAGACCTATGAAGAGGCAGTGGGAGACAATTGGAAGATGGATACGCCCATGCCTGAGGCGGTAAAAAAGCTGGTGGTCATGAACGTGAATGATGTGGAAAAGGTTGCTGCGGAAGTGGATTTTGTATTCAGCGCGGTAAACATGACCAAGGATGAGATCAAGAAGATCGAGGAAGATTACGCGAAGGCAGAGACGCCGGTAGTTTCCAACAACAGCGCGCATCGCTGGACGCCGGATGTACCCATGGTTGTGCCTGAGATCAATCCGGAGCACATGAAGGTGATCGAGTTCCAGAAGAAACGGTTGGGTACCACCAGAGGTTTTGTAGCGGTAAAGCCCAATTGCTCTATTCAGAGTTATGCACCCGTGCTGACCGCATGGAAGGAGTTTGAACCCTATGAGGTGGTTGCTACCACGTATCAGGCAATCTCCGGTGCGGGCAAGACCTTTAAGGACTGGCCTGAGATGGTAGGCAATATCATCCCTTACATTGGCGGCGAGGAAGAAAAGAGCGAGAAAGAGCCTCTTCGTATCTGGGGTAAGATTGAGGATGGCGTGATCAAACCGGCTGAGAGCCCTGTGATCACCTGCCAGTGTATCCGCGTACCTGTGTTAAACGGCCACACGGCGGCTGTATTTGTGAAGTTCAGAAAGAAACCCACCAAGGAACAGCTGATCCAGAAGCTGGTTGCGTTTTCCGGAGAGCCGCAGAAGCTTGGCCTGCCCAGTGCACCGAAGCAGTTTATCCAGTATCTGGAGGAGGACAACAGACCGCAGGTTTCTCTGGATGTAATGTATGAGAACGGGATGGGTGTCAGCGTAGGACGTTTGCGTGAGGATACGGTATACGATTGGAAATTTGTGGGACTTTCCCATAATACGGTGCGCGGCGCTGCCGGCGGCGCGGTGCTTTGTGCTGAACTGTTGAAGGCACAGGGATATATCCAAAAGAAGTAAAGGAAACTTCTTTAAGAAGTAAAGAAAACTTCTTTAAGAAGTAAAGTGCGGGGTTATGTCATGAACGAGTTGAATTATCAGATGGATCTGCTGAAAGCAATGAATCAGAAGCTTTCTGCCAAGGAAAAGATGTATACCATGATCTGCGAGGCATCCAAGTGTGCATATGTCTATTTTTCTTATGAAAAGAATCAGATTGTGACCATGGGCAGGTGGCAGGAGTTCTTTGATTTTGATATCCAGGATATCAAGGATATCAATCGTGTGTTTGATGAGGTGGAGGAGGAATATGTTCTGCCCCTCAGAGATGTGATCTTTCTGGAAAAGTCCGGCAAGGGCATTTCGGCTATGGAATGCAGACATAAAGACGGCAGAGGCTGGTATTCTTTCCGGACGACAGTCGATTATGACAGCCTGGGCAATCCGCAGGACAAATTGATTGTTGTGGAAAATACTACGAAGATGAAATCGCAGCATGATGAACTGGTATATATGGCGCATTTTGATGCCATGACGGGTTTGTATAACCGCAATTATTTTGTGACGATGCTGCACGATTACATGATCCGGGCGGAAAAGGAACGCAATATCATCAGTGTGATGGTCATAGATATCGATGACTTTAAGAAGGTAAATGATGGATTGGGAATGATCGCGGGTGATGAGCTGATCCAGCTCTTCGGAGGCTTTTTGAAGGAGCTGACCAGAGATAATGTGTTTGCCTGTCATCTGAACAATGATGTATATTGTATTGCTATTTACGATCCGTCTGTAGATTGTAACGCGGAGCAGATTTATAAGACGATCCTAAAGAGAACACAGGATCCGTTTGAACTGAGCACCAAACAAAACGTAAACATTACGGTCAGCATAGGGGTGGCGGAATACCCGGAAGCGGCGACGACGCCCCTGGAGCTGATCAATTGTGCGGAAATTGTCATGTATCGCTGCAAGAGCATGGGTAAAAATGCGATGAAGTACTTTGACGCTTCGATCCTGAATGATTTTCTGCGCAATATCGAACTGGATAATAAGCTGAGAGAAGCGGCATTTCATAACAATTTTGAACTCTATTATCAGCCGCAGTTTTATACGGGCAATAAGAAACTTCGCGGTGCGGAGGCCCTGATCCGATGGAAAGACGAAGAAAATCATATGATCAGTCCCACGGTTTTTATTCCCATTGCGGAGAAAAACGGCTGCATCATACCGATCGGAGACTGGGTCATTGAGGAGAGCATCCGTACATTTGCCGCCTGGAGGGAAAAATACGCGGAGCCGTTTATTCTGTCCATCAATGTGTCGGCCATTCAGTACAATAAGATTGATTTTGTAGATTCTTTGCTGCTGATCATCCGTAAATACCATGTGAATCCGAATGAAGTTGAGATTGAGATCACGGAGAGCGTTCTGATCGAAGATTTTGAGAAGGTGATTGATAAGCTGAAAATATTGCGCGGACATGGCATTCGGGTGTCGTTAGATGATTTTGGAACCGGCTTTTCTTCTTTGTCATACCTGAAGAAACTGCCCATCGATACCCTTAAGATCGACAAGAGTTTTATTGACACCGTCCTTGCAGACAGTGCCACCAGGATCATCACGGAGTCCATTATCAATATGGTAAAGTCTCTGGGGATTGAGTCGATCGCTGAAGGCGTGGAAGAACAGGCGCAGTATGATTATCTGCATGCGATCGGCTGCGATATGATCCAGGGATATCTGTTGGGCAAGCCGCAGACGGCAGAGCAGTTTGAAACACTTTTAAACGGGTAATTTGAATGGGAAAATATCTTTTTATAGCTGAGAAACCGAGCGTCGCGAGACAATTCGCCGACGCTCTCAAAGTAAATGCGAAAAAATACGACGGATATCTGGAAGCGGAGAATACGATTGTAACCTGGTGTGTGGGCCATCTTGTGACCATGAGTTACCCTGAGGTCTACGATGAGACTTTGCGCAGATGGAGTTTTGACACGATTCCTTTTGTGCCGGAACAGTTTAAGTATGAGGTGATCCAGAGCGCGGCAAAGCAGTATCGGATCGTCAGCGGTCTTTTGACCAGAGAGGATGTGGATACGATCTATGTATGTACGGACTCGGGACGGGAGGGAGAATATATCTATCGCCTGGTCGAGCAGATGGCCGGAGTGAAGGGCAAGAAAAGGCTTCGCGTCTGGATCGATTCCCAGACTGAGGAAGAGATCCTGCGCGGCATCAAAGAGGCAAAAGATCTGTCGGAATACGATGCGCTGAGTGATGCCGCGTATTTGCGTGCCAAAGAAGATTATCTGATGGGCATTAATTTTTCCAGAGTGCTGACGCTGAAGTACGGAAGAAATGTAAAGGATTTTTTGAAGCGGGATAAGGCAGTGATCTCCGTAGGGCGCGTGATGACCTGTGTGCTCGGCATGATCGTGAACAGAGAGCGGGAAATCCGTTCTTTTGTAAAAACGCCTTTTTACAGGGTAGTCGCTGATCTGAAGCTGGGGGAGGAAAGTTTTTCGGCGGAATGGAGGGCGGTGGAAGGTTCTCCTTATTTCAATTCTCCCGCACTGTATAAGGAGAATGGTTTTAAAGAGAAGATTCAGGCCCAAAAACTGATCGAGCATCTCAAAGAGGAACCCGCGGAGAGCGGACATGTAGAGAGCATAGAGCGGAAGAAAGAGAATAAAAATGCGCCGTTACTTTATAATTTGGCGGAATTGCAGAATGACTGTTCCAAGCTTTTTAAGATCAGTCCGGATGAGACGCTCCAGATCGTCCAGGAATTATATGAAAAAAAGATGGTCACTTATCCCAGAACGGATGCCAGAGTGCTGTCCACTGCGGTGGCCAAGGAAATTCACAAAAATATCGGTGGCCTCCGGAATTACGGACTGGTAAACGGGTATGCATCGGAGGTCCTGGCGCAGGGCAATTATAAGAACATTGCGAAAACAAGGTATGTGAATGATAAGCAGATCACCGATCATTATGCCATTATTCCCACCGGTCAGGGACTGAACAACCTGGGGGGACTGGCACCGACGGCGACGAAGGTGTACGAGGTGATCGTGAGGCGGTTCCTAAGTATTTTCTATCCGCCGGCGGTTTATCAGAAGGTTGCCCTTTGCGTGAAAGTAAAAGAGGAAAGCTTCTTTGCAAATTTTAAGGTGCTGGCGGAGGAAGGGTACCTCAAGGTGACGGAGTATTCTTTTAAGAAGGATGCAAAGGAACAGATGCAAGCCAAGAAGAACGGGGAAGACGGAGAGAAAGAAGAGACGGAGGAAAAATGCAGCGCAGCGCTTCTGGCTTTGCTGATGAAGCTGAAAAAGGGAGATGCGGTAAGCGCGGAAGAATATGAGATCAAGGAAGGGGAAACGTCACCCCCCAAGCGCTATACATCCGGAAGCATTATCCTGACCATGGAAAATGCGGGACAATTTATTGAGGATGAAGAGTTGCGTGCCCAGATCAAGGGAAGCGGAATCGGAACCAGTGCGACGAGAGCGGAGATCTTAAAAAAACTGGTGAAGATCGAATACCTGTCACTGAATAAGAAGACGCAGGTCCTGACACCGACGTTGATGGGAGAGATGATTTATGATGTGGTGGATTCGGCCATCAAGCCTTTGCTGAATCCGGCATTGACGGCGAGTTGGGAGAAGGGGCTGACCCAGGTGGCAGACGGGACGATCAGTTCGGACGAGTATATGGTGAAGCTGAAAGATTTTGTGGTCAGACGGACCAATTATGTAAAACAGATGAATAACCAAGGAAATCTGTATGCCCAATTCCGCACTGCAGAGGCAAATTACAAGAAAAGTCATTGACCTTGTTGGTAGAATCAGATATAATAAAGGCGCTTGTGTAACTTTTTGATTTTTATTTTTACAGCGCAAAGGAGAGTTTGGAATGGATGGACAAAATTTTCAGAATGGAAATGAGCAGAGCAACGGTCAGAGCTTTGACCAGAATGTAGCGCCTGCGGCCACGCCTGCGGCACCGGTGGTTGAGGTTGAGCCTGCGACGAATTCCTATCAGGATAACACGGCGGCTTACAGCGATCCGATCTACAGCAGCGGAACGACTAACACGACTGATAATACGTATACCAATAATACATATACCAACAATGCGTATACTAATAATGGTTATACCAATAATGCTTATCAGAATAATACATATACGGATAATACCGCTGTATATGGGGAGCCCGTGGCAGAGGAGCAAAAGACACCCGGTACGGCGATTGCCAGCCTGATCCTGGGAATTTGCGGTATTTTGCTGGATTGCTGCTGTGGCGTAGGCCTGGTGTTCGGAATTATCGGTCTGATCCTCGGAATTGTAGGAAACAAGAACCGGAAGAGCGGTGTGGGCACTGCGGGAATCGTGTGCTCTGTGATTGCAATTGTAGTCGGTGTTCTTACCGTCATTTATTTCTTTGTTTTGGGCGGTATGGCTTATATGGATGAGATGATGTAAGGTGAAAGAGCGAAGAAAGATTAATCTGAGCGAGATGAGCACGGAGGAGGCGTTGTATTTCTTTGGATTACTTACGCTTCCGGTGGGGCTTCTGTCAGTTTTGGCGGTTGTGAATTGGATTGTTCCGCATCTGAAAGGCGGGTGTATCTTCTGGGAACTGTGGGGAATCTATTGCCCCGGATGCGGGGGAACGAGATCCTTGGTGGCATTGGCGCACGGGCATATTCTGCAGTCTTTGTGGTATCATCCGTTGTTACTTTACTGTGTGATAATGTATCTGGCCTTTATGCTCAGTCATACATTGGAAAAACTGCATGTTCCTTTCGTGAAAGGAATGAAATTCCGTGAGTGGATCATGTATGGGATGATCGTTGTGCTGATCCTGAATTTTATTTTAAAAAATGTTTTAAAGTTTTTGTTTGGCATTGTCATGATCTAGAAAATGGAAGGATATTCCGGAAAAATATTAAATTTTCATAAAATAAATGTCTTGACGAAAGCCCTTACATATATTATAGTAGTGTGGAAGTTAAGTTGTACAGTCCTGAGGGGACAGAAAAGGAGAAAATTATGAATAAGAAAGTAACGAGTATTTTTGCTTATCTGGGATTGATCTTTTGGCTGATCGGTTTCCTGGCAGGTGACAAAGAGGGCGCAAAGTTCCATTTGAATCAGGGTCTTGTTTTGATCCTTGGAAATGTGATTGCCGGTGTGGTTGCGGTGATTCCTGTAGTTGGCGCTTTTGTTGGATGCATTCTTTCTGTTGTAATCCTTGTATTTGCGATTATGGGTATTGTATCCGCTTGCAAGGATGAGGAGAAGCCTCTGCCTTTGATCGGTGGAATTCAGCTTTTGAACTAATATATGAGAGCAAAGTGATACCAGTAGTAATACTACGTAAAAAAGTGTGCCGCACGGCACACTTTTTTAAATTCATAAAGATCAGAATTCATAAAGATCAGTTTTGCGTTGATTCCTCTGTATTGTCCGGCATCTCTCCGTGCAGAATATCCAGAATGACCTGGACGCGTTTGAAAGCTCTTGCGGAATTCTCTCTGGCGTAATCGGCGGTGGATTGGTCATAGCCTTCATTGGCATAAGCCTGATGATAGCTCTTTACGGCTTCGGCCATATAAGAGCCGGCTTCGTCTGCAAGGGGCTCCAGATAGTCATAGTCTTCAGGAAAATCCATTTCTGCAAAATTCTGAAACTCTTTGTCCAGCCGATCCAGATATTCCAGCGCAAGTGTCGGAGCGTTTTCGGCGCCGGCATCGATCGCGTTGATCGCATCATTTATTTCCGCCACATTGTTGCAAAATTTGTCCATATCTGTTTTAAAACGGGTCAGCGCAGGGTCGGCACCACAGGAAGCGAGAAGAACCGCTGCCAATAGTCCTGTCAGGGTCGCGCATATTTTTCTTTTCAAAGCAATCTCCTCCAAATCAAAATACTTCTATACGAATTTATCATATTTTTGTTTGGGACGCAACATTTTCATGCAGCTATCCCAAAATCTTAAGAAGTTTATTTGCGTATGGCAATAGATATGTGGTATAATCGGCATCAATAAGACAGGGAGATGACAGCAAATGACAGGATCGGAATTTAAGAAATTGGCGCAGGATCGATTTATTTATCTGGACGGGGCAACAGGCTCCAATCTGGTAAAGGCAGGGATGCCTTCCGGCGTCTGCCCTGAGCAATGGATTTTAGAGCATCCGGATGTTATGCAGAAATTGCAGGAAGATTATGTGAAAGCCGGTACGGACATTCTGTATGCCCCAACTTTTACAGCGAACCGGATCAAATTGGCAGAGTACGGACTGGCTGACCGAATGGAAGATATGATCCGTGAATTGGTAGCAATTTCCCGGCGGGCGGCGGATACGTCTGCGGATCGGAAAGTTTATATTGCCGGAGATCTGACCATGACGGGGGAGCAATTGCGCCCCATGGGAAAAATGGAACTTGAGACATTGATCGATGTCTATAAAGAGCAAATACGGTACCTGGTGGCTGCAGGGGTGGATCTGATCGTGGTGGAGACGATGATGAGCCTTGCGGAAACCCGGGCGGCGCTGATCGCAGCGAAGGAAGTCTGTGATCTACCGGTGATGGTAACCTTTACTTTTGAGCCGGAGGGCAGAATGCTTTACGGGACGGATGCCCGTACTGCGGCGATTGTTGCGGAGAGTCTGGGCGCCTGTGCGGTGGGTGCGAACTGCTCGACCGGACCGGATAAAATGCAGCAGGTGATCAAAGAGATTGCCGAGGTCACCACAATCCCGGTGATTGCAAAGCCGAATGCCGGTTTGCCGCTACTGGATCAGAACGGAAATACCTATTACGGTATGGGGGCGGAGGAATTCGGTGAGCAGATGGAGCTGCTGGTGGCCCAGGGAGCCGCTGTGCTCGGCGGCTGCTGTGGAACAACACCTGCGCATATCCGCGCTGCTTATGAGCGGTTCGGAAAAGAAAAGAAGCTAAATGTAGCCAGAAGACCTAAAGGGGTGCGATATCTTACCAGTGAAAGAATGACGGTTGCATTTGGGTTGGATGATCCGTTTATGGTAGTGGGAGAACGGATCAATCCCACAGGAAAAAAAGCTTTGCAGGCGGAACTGCGGGAGGGCAATACGGACAGAGTGCTGCAGTTTGCGGAGGAGCAGGAGGCCTGCGGCGCACAGATCCTGGATGTCAATATGGGAATGAGCGGCATTGATGAGAAAGCTATGATGCTGCGGGTGATCGAGGAGGTCAGTGGCGTCACAAATCTGCCCCTTTCTCTCGATTCCAGCCATGTGGATGTTTTGGAGGCTGCACTGAGAGCCTATCCGGGCAGAGCCCTGGTCAATTCCGTCTCTTATGAGAAAGCGAAATTCGAGGAGCTTTTGCCTATCGTGGCAAAGTACGGTGCAATGTTTATCCTGTTGCCGCTTTCGGACAAGGGGTTGCCGGAAAATCTGGATGAGAAAAAGGAGATCATCCGGAAAGTCAGCGAAGGTGCGTTCTCGTTAGGTATGCGGCGGGAAGACATCGTGGTGGACGGCTTGGTGGCAACGGTAGGCGCAAATAAGAAAGCAGGATTGGAAACGTTGGAAACGATCCGTTTTTGCAAAGAACAGGGTTTTGCAACCATCTGCGGACTGTCCAATATTTCTTTCGGTATGCCGGAGAGAAGTTTTGTAAATACAGCGTTTTTATCGCTGGCGATCAAAGAGGGTCTGACTATGGCGATCGCCAATCCTTCGCAGGAAATGCTGATGTGCTGCGCATTTGCAACGGATTTGCTTCTTGCCAAAGAAGGCGCAGATTTAAGATACATTGAGTATTCTGCCGTGGCCAAGGAACGGCGGGAAGAAAAAGAGCGGAAAGCAGCGCTGGAAGCCAAGAAGGTGACTGTATCGGAGGCGGTTGTTCCTGCGGACCAACCCATGAAATCCGAATCCGGAAATGCGTTGCATAACGCGGTTTTAAAAGGAAATCGCAACGGAATCGCCAAGCTGACGCAGGCGGCTTTGGATGCCGGAGAGACGCCGGACGCGCTGTTGAATGAGGTTCTGCTGCCGGCAATCAATCTGGTCGGAGAGTATTTTGACAAAGGAAAATATTTTCTGCCGCAGCTGATCGCCAGTGCGGAAGCGATGAAAAATTCCATCGCTGTTCTGGAACCGCTGCTCCTGCAGGAGACCGAAAACCAGAATAAACCGGTGGTGGTGATCGCGACTGTGGAAGGAGACATTCATGATATCGGCAAAAACCTGGTGGCACTGATGTTGAAAAACTATGGTTTTCAGGTGATTGATCTGGGCAAGGATGTGCCGGCGGAGACCATTTTGCACACGGCAAAAGAACATAACGCGCAGATCATTGCGCTTTCCGCGTTGATGACCACTACAATGCAAAGAATGCGGGAAGTCATTACGGAGGCGAAGAAAGCCGGCGTTTCCTCCAAGGTGATGATCGGAGGTGCGGTGATCACGCAGGAATATGCGGATGAGATCGGAGCGGACGGATATTCCAAAGATGCAGCCGAGGCGGTAAAATTAGCAAAACGCTTGAATGGACAGGGGTAAATATGTTATAATTAATAAATTTAGTTGATAGGGTTGCAGGGAGGAAATAAAATGATCGGAGCAGATGCGATTGTAAAATGTCTGGAGGCGGAAGGAGTTACCACGGTATTCGGTTATCCCGGCGTTGCAATCTGTCCTTTTTATAACAGTATTTTGAATTCGGACATTCGGACCGTGCTGATCCGCACGGAACAAAATGCGGCACACGCGGCCAGCGGTATGGCGCGCTTGACCGGAAAACCCGGCGTTTGCGCCGTGACCAGCGGACCCGGCGCGACCAATCTGATCACGGGAATTGCCACCGCTTTTGCGGACAGCATTCCTCTGATCTGTATCACCGGACAGGTGAACAGTGAGCTGCTGGGCAGTGATGTGTTTCAGGAGGCAGATATTACGGGTGCAGCTGAATCGTTTGTAAAATACAGTTATCTGGTGCGGGATGCAGAAGAAATCCCCAGGATCTTCAAAGAGGCGTTTCACATTGCGAATACAGGACGAAAAGGTCCTGTGTTGATCGATATCCCCATTGATGTACAGAACGCAGTATGCAACAAATTCAAATACCCCGAAGAAGTGTCGCTTCGCACCTATAAACCGACCGTGAAGGGCAATATGGCTCAGATCAAAAAAGTTATCAAAGGCCTGGAGAAGGCAAAACGTCCGCTGATCTGTGCAGGCGGCGGCGTGCTGATCGGCGAGGCGGAACATAAACTGCGGGAGTTTGCGGAAAAACATAATATCCCTGTGGTTTCTACCATGATGGGAATCGGCGCCATGCCCACCAGACACCCGTTGTATTTCGGAATGGTGGGAAATAACGGAAGAGCTTATGCGAACCGTGCCATGAATGAATCCGATATGTTGCTGATGGTGGGCGCCAGAGTGGCGGATCGGGCGGTAAATCAGCCGGAGGTGATCACGCGCAACAAGGTTTTGGTACATATGGATGTGGACCCGGCGGAAATCGGAAAGAATGCAGGCCCGACCATCCCTTTGGTGGGCGACGTAGGACATATTTTTGATGACCTTTTGGCGGAAGAGTTCGAGACGGATTCTGCGGAATGGCTTGAAACCTTGGCACAGTACAGAGCATCCATGCCGATCAAACGAAATCCCAATCCGAAATATGTGGATCCGGCAAAATTTATCACCATGTTGTCCGAGTCCATGAAGGATGATGCAGTCTATGTGGCGGATGTGGGACAAAATCAGATATGGTCCTGTACCTATCATATCGTGAAAAACGGCAGATTTCTCACTTCCGGCGGTATGGGAACCATGGGATACTCCATTCCGGCGGCAATGGGGGCAAAGGCAGCCTGCATGGACAGGCAGGTGATCGCGGTATGCGGGGATGGTTCTTTCCAGATGTCTATGATGGAACTGGCAACCATGCGCCAGCATAAGATCCCGGTTAAGATCATTGTTTTAAAGAACGGCTATCTGGGAATGGTCAGAGAGTATCAGCATTATACCTACAAAGACAATTACTCGGTTGTGGACTTGAGCGGCAGCCCTGATCTGGAAAAGCTTGCAGCGGCTTATGATCTTCCTTTTCTGCGTTTGGAAAATATGGAGAAGGCCCAGGAAACCATTGATGCATTTCTCAAGGATGATGGTTCGGTGCTTTTGGAATGTGTGATCGATCCCATGGATCTGGTGAAATAACGCGGAAGGGGGCACGAAGATGAAAAAGCAAATATATTCTGTACTGGTAGAAAACCGCTCCGGCGTGCTCTGCAAGGTGGCCGGACTTTTTTCCAGAAGATGTTTCAATATTGATTCTCTCGCTGTGGGAGAGACGGAGATCGGGGATGTATCCCGCATGACGATCGTATCCAGCGGAGACGAGCGGACCATTGAGCAGATTGAGAAGCAGCTGAATAAAAAGCTGGATGTGATAAAGGTCAAGACTTTTGAAGAACAGCAGTGTATTTCCAGAGAACTGATGCTGATCAAGGTGAAATATAATAAAGGGAACCGCCGGGACATCACAGAGCTGTGCGATATTATGAAGGCACAGATTGTAGATATGTCAAAGCACTATATGATGATTCAGGTCTGCGATACACCGGAACGCATTAAAGTGATGTTGTCGCTGCTGCAGTCGGTCAGCGTCGTGGAAGTTGCGAGAACCGGGACGTTAGCACTTTCAAAATGTATGGAACAGGAAGACTGAGGGGGATCAGGATATGGCAGAGAAAAGGAAAAAAAGAATTTTACTGATGGGCGATAATGAGGCCATGATCGATGATATGTTTTCCATGCTGGCAACCTATTATGATCTGGTGACCAGTTCAATCCGTCTGGAGGATATGGAAAACCATATGACTTTTTTTGAGCCGGACCTGCTTCTATTGGCGACTGCGGGAGAAGGCAAAAACATGCAAAAGGTTGTCACGTTGAAGAGACGGTTGACAAGAGAGAATATTATTTTTGCGGTATTCGGTTCACAGGAAACCTGCCATAATTTTCAAAAAATATCGGGAGCCATGGCGGATCTGATCCTGGCAAGGCCTATTACGGCTGATAAGATCCGGGAATTGATTGAAGAGAAATTGGAAGAAGCTGAATTGTTAAAGGAACCGGGTGGTGCAGTTCCCGGAAAAACATCACAGGGGAGTGTTTCGATTCAATCCTTGATTCCGGGGCTTGGCGATGTGGCAGAGACACCGGCGTCGGCCGAAAATGTCAGAAAACATGTACTTGTGATTGACGATGATCCCATGATGCTGAAGATCGTAAAGGATCATCTCCATGACAACTATGATGTGGCGACTGCGGTCAGCGGCAAGGTCGCATATAAATTTCTGGAAAAGAAAAAGACGGATATCATTTTGCTCGACTATGAGATGCCCGGTGAAAACGGCCCGGCAGTTTTGAAAAATCTGCGACAGAATCCGGAGATTGCATCGATTCCCGTTATCTTTCTGACCGGTGTGGCGGATCGCGACAAGATCAGAGAGGTATTGTCGCTGAAGCCGCAGGGATATCTGCTGAAGCCGATCGACAAAGAAAAGCTTTTGGGAACTTTGGATAAGTTTATTTAGTAGGAGGACGCTATGGCGGACACGAGAGAAATTGATCCGAGAGAACTGGATGACTTATATTTGACAGATCTGATGCCTGCGGATGTGTTACAGAGAATTCAGGACGCTTTTTCCGATATGTCAGGATTGGCGGCGCTTACCACAGATGCCAAGGGTAAGGCCGTGACAAAAGGCTCTAATTTTACCGAATACTGTATGGAGAGGATCCGGACAAATCCGACCGGCTGCGCCCGCTGTGAGCAATGCGATAAAATGGGTGCAGTCACTTCCATGAACGCCGGGCACGCCACAACTTATCGCTGTCATTCCGGATTGGTGGATTTTGCAGCGCCTATCATGGTGAAAGGCAAGATGATCGGCTCGTTTATCGGTGGACAGGTTTTGCCGGAGCCCCCGGAAGAGGAGAAGATCAAAGGGGTTGCCAAGGAACTGGGGATTGATGCGGATGCATTATGGGAAGCTGCCCAAAAAGTACCGGTTCGTTCTCCTTATGATATTGATATGAGGGCGAATTTCCTGTATGTGCTTGCGGATGTATTGTCGGAGATGGCATACAGCAGCTATATGGCAGTGAAGGCCGGGGAAGAGATTGAGCGGGCAGCGCATATGAAATCGGATTTCCTTGCCAATATGAGCCATGAGATCCGTACACCCATGAATGCGGTGATTGGTCTGGCCGAGATGGCACTTCGTGAGAATCTGCCGCCTCTGGCAAAGGAATATATCAATCAGATCAAGACATCAGGCAGATCACTGCTGAATATTATCAATGATATTCTGGATTTCTCTAAGATCGAATCCGGTAAGATGGACATTATCCCGGTGGAGTATGAGACGCTTTCCATCATCAATGATGTGGCAAATATGATGCAGGTGAAATTGAAGGACAAAGATGTGGAACTCCTTCTGGATATCAATCCGAATTTTCCTGCGTATGTGGAAGGAGATAATCTGCGTATCAAGCAGGTATTGACCAATATCGTCAATAATGCCCTCAAGTTCACCAACAGCGGACATGTAAAGATTCGCATGGATTTTTCCAATATAGACGAGGATCATATCAAACTCCGTTTCTTTGTGGAAGATACCGGTATCGGTATTAAGGAGGAGGATATCGGTAAGCTGTTCCAGTCCTTTAATCAGGTGGACAGTAAGAGAAACCGTAATATAGAGGGTACCGGATTGGGACTCGCCATCAGCAAACAGCTGCTGACACTGATGGGAGGAAATATCAGCGTACAGAGTGTGTACGGGGAAGGTTCCATGTTTTATTTCTACCTGCCCCAGAAGGTGGTCGACCGTACCAAGGCTGTTACCATCAAAGAGCCGGACAGGAAATTTGTAATGTGCAACTTTAATAGTCTGGATCTGCGGACCCAATTTATGAAAGATATCGCGCGGTTTGGCGTGGCACATCAGGAGATGAAGGATTGGCAGGATGTGATCGAGCATCTGGAGCAATTCAAAGGTTCCAAACCGAAAGAGTTGTTTATTTTTACGGAGAAACATTGCCAGGATGACACCATGAATGAGATCCTGATGAAGTATCCGGATATCAATATGGTCATGGTGGAGGATTTCTTCATGGATGAGAAGTCCATGTTCCCGAATCTGCGGATTTTGAAAAAACCGCTTTCCGCCATTTTAATCGCAATGGTACTGAACGGCGATGAAGCGATCAGTGTGGACGGCGATGCGGATGCCTATACCATTGACTTTATTGCACCGGATGCCAAGATCCTTCTAGTAGATGATAATTCGATCAATCTGACTGTGGCGGAAGGATTGATGGAGCCCATGAAGATGCATGTGACTTCCGTGACCAGCGGTAAGGAAGCTTTGAAGCGGATCGAGAATGAACAGTATGATATTATTTTTATGGATCATATGATGCCGGAGTTGGACGGCGTGGAGACGACTCGTTTGATCAGACGTTTCCATCCGAATTACGACAATACGCCTATCATTGCGCTGACGGCCAATGCGATCGAGGGTGCCAAGGGGATGTTTTTGTCGGAAGGCATGCAGGATATTGTCACCAAACCCATCGAGGTCCGGTTCCTTGTGATGAAATTAAAACAGTGGCTGCCGCCTGAGAAGATAAAGAAAGCGACGGAGAAGGATAAGGAGGCTGCTGCGAGTCCGTCACCTGCAGGAAACGGTGAATTGGATCTGAATACGGCGGTGATCGCTGACCTTGACACGGCGTCGGCGCGACAGCTGCTCGGAAATGATAAGCTCTACCTGAATATTTTGAAGAAATTTTATGAGTCCATCGGAAATAAAGCGATGACGATCAAGAAGTTTTATGACGATCAGGACATTCATGCTTACACGATCGCAGTGCATGCACTGAAGAGTGAAGCCAGACAGATCGGTGCGAAAGAACTGTCTGATATGGCTGCGGAGCTGGAGAAAGCCGGAAATGAAAATGATATGCGTATTATTCGTGAGAAGACGGCGCATGTATTGAAGAAATATCTGACTTATCAGCAGGATCTGAAACCGTTCTTCGGCGGTGGAGAGGAAGATGCACAGTCAAAAGCAGAGATCGACGACGAAACGCTGCTGGAGCAGTTCGACAAGTTGGCGGCTGCGGTGGATGAGCTGGATATGGACGGCATGGAGGAAGTGTCTGACAAGCTGAAGGAGTACGGTTACAAAGGCGAAGAAGAAAAACTTTGCAAAGAACTGCTGGAGGCTATCTCAGAGATGGATGTAGACGCCTGTGTGGAGATCATGGATAAATGGAAACAATTGCGGTAGATCTTATTTTTCTGGGGTTTGTGATCGTGTTGGTGATTCTGCTTTTGATCTACATTCGCAAAACCAGGAAGCAGATGAAGGAATTGGAGGCAGCCCGTATTCAGGCCAGAAACGCCATGGTAGAGGCCAGAAAGGCCGGCGATGAAGCCACGCGTGCCAGACAGGAAGCGGAGGCAGCCCGGGCAGAAGCAGAAGCGGCGAATCGGGCGAAAACGGAGTTTTTGTCCAATATGAGTCATAATATTCGGACGCCTTTAAACGCCATCATCGGTATGACTGCTATTGCCGGCAGCCATCCGGAGGATCCCGTCAAAGTGGCGGATTGTCTGAAAAAAATTGAGAGTTCCGGCACACATCTGCTGGGTGTTGTGAATGATGTGCTGGATATGTCAAAGATCGAAAGCGGCAAGTTTACGTTAAATGTTCGGCCGGTCTCTCTGAGAGAAACGCTGGATGTTGTACGGGACATTATCCATGTAGAACTGGAGGCCAAAAGCCAGAAGCTTGAGATCCGAATGGAGGGACTGATCTCGGAGGATGTATATTGTGACGGCGGGCGGCTGAATCAAGTGCTGATCAATCTTTTGAGCAACGCCGTAAAATATACGCCCAAAGGGGGAACAATCGCTCTCTCGCTCTCCCAGGAGCTTTCTCATCGCGGAAAGGGATATGTGCAAAATCATTTTTCCGTACGGGATAACGGAATCGGTATGTCTGAAGAATTTCAGAAGAAGCTCTTTCACGCCAAAGAGCATTCCGCCGAGGAACATGCGGAAGCAGAACATGCAGTACATGTCTATGAGGTGCATGAAAGCGGTCTGGGTTTGACCATTATAAAGCATATTCTGGATGCCATGGAGGGAACCATCGATGTGGAGTCGGCACCGGGCAAGGGGACTGCTTTTTATGTGACGGTCGATTTTGAGATGGTACAGGAGGAACAGGACAAACTGCTGGCGGAGCGCAGATCCGGTGAGGAAGCGGATGATCTGATTCAATCGGATGTCTGGCTGGAGGGCATGAGTATCCTGTTGGCGGAGGACAATGAGATCAATGCGGAACTTGCCTGCACCATTCTGGAAGATAAAGGCGCTTTTGTGGAGGTTGCGGAGAACGGAGAGATCGCTTATGAGAAATTTGCTGCCTCTTCGGAAGGGTATTACGATCTGATCCTTATGGATCTGCGGATGCCTGTGATGAACGGCCTGGAAACCACCAAGGCCATACGTGCCATGGACAGAGGTGATGCAATTACCGTACTGATCGTGGCGATGACAGCGGATGCCTTTGCGGAGGATATCCAGAATTGCCTGGAGGCGGGCATGAACGGGCATATCTCAAAGCCCATTGATGTACCCAAACTGACCAAGACCTTGACAAAGTATCTTAGGTTTCTCGGTTGACACTGGCACTTTACTGTGCTATAGTGTGGTTTAGCGACATTTTTGCATGGTCGGCAAGAATTGGAAGGATTAGAATAGCATGCGTAGAAAAGTTTTTCAGTTATTGGTAGATAACACATCGGGTGTTTTGAGCCGTATTTCGGGCTTGTTTTCCCGCAGAGGATATAATATTGAGAGCATTACCGCCGGTGTGACGGCTGATCCTAGATATACCCGCATCACCATTGTGACAAGCGGTGACGATGAGATTTTGGAGCAGATCGAGAAACAGCTGGCAAAGCTGGTGGATATCCGCGATATCAAAGAGTTGAAGCCGGAGGAGAGCGTTTACCGCGAATTGGCTATGGTCAAGGTGAAGGCCAGCGCAGAACAGCGCCAGAGTATCGTGGCGGTGGTGGATATCTTCCGCGCAAAGATCATTGATGTGGCGCCGGAATGTCTGATCATAGAGATCACCGGGAATCAATCCAAAGTGGATGCATTCCTGGATCTGTTGAACGGATATGAGATCCTGGAGCTGGCGCGTACCGGTATTGCCGGTCTGTGCAGGGGCATTGAAAACGTTACGATCTTATAAGAACGTTAGCTATATAGACGGCAGCGTCTATCAGTTATATATTTTATCAATCAACCATATGGAGGAAAAAAGAAATGGCAAAGATTTTTTATCAGGAAGACTGTAATCTTTCTCTTCTGGAGGGCAAGACCATCGCTATCATCGGTTACGGCAGCCAGGGTCATGCACATGCACTGAATCTGAAGGATTCCGGATGTCATGTGATCATTGGTCTGTATGAGGGTTCCAAGTCATGGGACAAGGCTGTAAAGCAGGGATTTGAGGTTTATACCGCAGCTGAGGCA